>JAUYSH010000116.1 GCA_030696455.1 Elusimicrobiota bacterium | reverse complement strand
TGAGGACGCCCTGCCAGTCCCCCCGGGCCGGCGCGCTCGCCCCGCCGTCGTTGTTCGTGTCCCCGCCCACCGTGTCGTCCTTGAGGCTCGTGAAGATCACCGGGTCGGCCGCCGTCCCCGAGATCGTCAACGGCCGGTCCGCCCGCAGCATCCCCTGGTTGCCGTGGAAGGTTCCCTGCGCCTTGATCACGGTTCCCGCCTCGATCGTCAGCGAGCCCGAGCCGCCCACCGTCGTCTGCGCCGTGCGCAGGACGTAGGGAATCCCCAAATTACTCCAAACACGAACGGTGCTGATGGTGCCGCCGAGAACATCGACGCCGTTGATCGGACAATTCGACGCCGTCAGCCCCGACCCGCGCGGCTCGGCCGCGCCGTTCATCTTGAAGGCGGCCTGGGACATGTCCGTGACCGAGGAATCCTGGTACACCGGGGACGACGCGTTGAAGTTGACGTAGGCGCCGTAGCGGACGATCGTCCGGACCACGCGCGACGCGGAATTGGCGCTATCAAAGGAGAAGACCCCCCAATTACCGGCCCCCGGGGTCGTCGCGGCGCCGTCGCCGTTGGTATCGCCGACGGCCGCGTCGTCCGCGTAGGAGGTGAAGATCACGGGCTCGGCGACGGTCCCCGAGGAGATCAAGGTCCCGTTGACCGTCAGGGAGAGGCCGGCGTTGAACTTGAGGATGGTCCCCGGCTGTAAAGTGAGCGTGAGGCCCGACGGGACCGTGATATTTCCCGTGACCTGATAAATATCGACCGGTTGGATGCCGGAAACGTTGCCGCTCATAGTCGCGGCCCCGGCCGCTCCGGTCGACAGCTGGACGGCGATGAGCAGACCCGGCAGGGACACCCGAGGCCAAGGGGTCCTCCTGGCGGAGGGCTCGGCATGCGCGTCGCGTGCGGCAGGCGTTGTCTTCGGCGTAAGTCCTTCTAGTCGCGGAAACAGCGCGACCCCGAAGTGTAAAGACCAAATCGCATTAGCGCAAGGCCACAAACGATGCAAACGATGTAAAACGACAATACTTATCGGTAAATTTTCAGTAAAAGGAATTCAGGCTGCCGGCGGGAGCCGTCACTCCCGGCTAGTAAACCCCGCGCTCCTGGTACCAGGGCACGCCGCGCAGCGAGGGCTTCAGGCAGTCCACGAAGATGACGATGCGGTCGTCGGTGAAGACGTAGCCCCAGCGGCCGGTGCCGCGGATGCGGGAGCCGTCCACCTGGCCGTCGCGCAGGATCTCGGGCGGATACACCTCCACCTTGTTCGACTCGCGGCCGCAGACGGGGAGGTCCAGGGAAGGGACCTCGGCGAGATACTTCGGCACGAGGCGCTCGAGCTTGGCGGGGATTTTCTTCTCGGTCTTCGTGTAGTCGGCCAGTCGCGTCTCGAGCTGAGCGAGGCTCGAGCGCACGCGGTCCTCCTTGACCCTATCCTCGTTGGCGCTGGTCTCCTTGGCGAAATCATCCGCCGCCTCGTCCTTGGCGAACATGCCGCCGCAGCCGGCCGTCAGCACGACCGAGAAGACCGTCAACATGAGCTTTTTCACGGTTCACCTCGCAGTATGGTTCCGCCGCCGACGACCATGTCGCCGGAATAGATCACCGCCGCCTGCCCCGGCGCAGGGGCTCGTTGGGGTTCATCAAAATGTATTTTTGCCGTTCCGTCGGTGTTCAGCTCGATCGTGGCCGCGGCGGGGTTATGTCGATGCCGTATTCGAACATGCGCCTGGAAGGTTCCCCCATTCCGTTCGCCGTTGAAAGTCAGGGCCCCCACCGTGATCGTCTTGGTCTGTAATTCGTCGACGCCGCCCACGATGACGGCATTCGCGGCGGCGTCGATTCGAATGACGTAGCGAGGCTCCGGGCCGTTCAGCCCGAGCCCCGAGCGCTGCCCGATCGTATACGCCGCGAGCCCGTTATGCCGTCCCAGCTCGCGGCCGTTCCGGTCGCGGATCGGCCCCGCCGCGATGCCCGGGTCCGTCGCGTCCGCGTGCGCGGCGACGAAGCCCCGCACGTCGCGGTTGGGCACGAAGCAGGTCTCCATGCTCTCGGCCTTGTCGGCCGTCTTCAGGCCCAGCTCCCGCGCCTTGGCGCGCACCGCGTCCTTGCTCAAGGACCCGACCGGGAACTCCGCCCGCGCCAGCGCCTTCGCGTCGAGCGAGTAAAGGAAGTAGCTCTGATCCTTGGCCGGATCGAGCGCCTTGAGCAGGCGCCCGTTCTCGACGCGCGCGTAATGCCCCGTCGCCACCGCGTCGCAGCCCCAGGCCTCCGACAGCGCGAGCAGGTGTCCGAACTTGAGCGAGCGGTTGCACTCGACGCACGGGTTGGGGGTCGTGCCCCCGAGATAGGCGTCGAGATAGGGCCGGATGACCTTGGAGGCGAAGATCTCGGCCATGTCCGAGACGTAGTGGACTATGCCCAGTCGCTCCGCCACGCGCTTGGCGTCGTCGATGTCGGCCGGCGAGCCGCAGCAGCCGAAGCCGGTCTCGGTGCGCGCGAGGATCTTCATCGTCACGCCCACGGCCTCGTCGCCGCGCTCGCGGACGATAGCGGCGGCGACGGAGGAGTCCACGCCGCCGCTCATCGCGACGAGGACGCGCCGGCGGCTCACGCGGCCGCTCCGACCGCCCGCAGCTTCTCGACGGCCTTCGGCAGGACCGCGAGCAGGCGGTCCGCGTCGGCGTCCGTGCTTCCCCAGCCCACCGACACGCGGATCGAACCCGTCGCGAGCTCGGGCGGGACGCCCATGGCGGTCAGCACGTGGGAGGGCGTGGAGGCGCCCGAGGAGCAGGCCGGCCCGCTCGAGACGCAGATGCCCTCAAGATCGAGAGCCACCACGAGATGATGGCCGTCGACCCCGTCGAAGCTGAAATGGGCGGTGTTGGGCAGGCGCAGGTCGGGATGCCCGTTGAGGCGCGAACCGGCGATGAGCAGGACGCCCGCCTCGATCCTGCGGCGCAGGGCGAGGGCGTGCTGATGCGCCGCGGACAACTCGCGGCCCGCCAGCTCGCAGGCGACGCCGAAGCCGACGATCGAGGCCGTGTTCTCGGTGCCGCCGCGGCGGTTCTTCTCCTGGTGGCCGGTGACGAGCGGGATGAGGCGCACGCCGCGCCGGACGAACAAGGCCCCGACGCCCTTGGGCGCGTTGACCTTGTGGCCGGACACCGCGAGCAGGTCGACGCCGAGCGCCTTGGCGTCGAGCTTGACCTTGCCCAGGGACTGCACCGCGTCGGTGTGGACCAAGGCGCCGGCCGCGCGCGCGGCGGAGGCGAGCTCGGCCACCGGCTGGAGGACGCCGGTCTCGTTGTTGGCATGCATGAGGCTGAACACCGCGGTCGCGTCGTCGATCATGGCCGTCATGGCCGCGACGTCGACGACGCCGCCCGCGCCGCAGCCCGCCTCGAGCACGTCGAGCCCGCGGCGGCGCAGCTGCCCGGCCAGCAGGCGGATCGCGTCGTGCTCGATCTTCGAGGTGACGACCTTGCGGCGCTTGCCCTTGGTCTCGTCGTGGGACTGCCACGCCCCGCCTGCGATGGCGAACACGTCGGACTCCGAGCCTCCGGAGGTGAACACGATCTCCGCCGCGTCGGAGGCGCCGAGAAGAGCCGCGACCTGCTCTCGCGCGCGTTCCACCGCGGCCCTCGCGCGCTGGCCGAGGGAATACACGGAGTTCGGGTTGCCATAGCCGTCCCGAAGCCAGGGAAGCATGGCGTCGACGACCTCCGGGCGTACGGGCGTGGTCGCGTTGTGGTCGAGGTAGACCGTCACTGTCCGAAGCCGAATCCTTTGAACAGATCGTCCGCTCCCCCGGCGGCCGCGTCGTCGGCGGGCTTGGCCTTCTCCACGGGCTTGGGCGCCTCGGTGCCGGGAAGGGCGGGGGCCTTCGGCGCGCTTTTCGAGGTCACGGGCGAAACGACGGTCTTGCGCACGCCCTCGGAGAAGATGATCCGTCCGCTCTTGCGGTCGTAGTAGAGGCGGTACTGGCTCTGCTTGGTCTGGGGCTCGTAGGCCTTGCCGAGGTTGTCGCGCTCCTGCTCCCAGCCCGGGTTGTAGAGCATGCGGCCGCGGATGTCCACCTTCTTGCCGAGGATGGGCAGGCTGAAGCGGATGCGATAGAAGCCGTTGGTGTCGGAGACGCCCGGGTCGAAGGAGCTCGTCGCGAAGCCCGAGGGGCGCGCCTCGCCCTCCTCGAGGGTATTCTCGCCGCTGGCGACGGCGCGCACGACGACCCCCTGGACGGGGTTGTCCTGGTAGTCGGTGATGACGCCCTGGATATAGCCGTCCAGGAACTGGGTCTTCTTCGCGGTGGAGAAAAGCAGGAACTCCGAGGTGCCGGTCAGCTTCTCGGTGATGGACAGGTCCACGATGCGGCCCTCGGCGAAGTCCTCGACGACGACGTTCTTGTTCGCCGGGCCGCAGGCGGACGCGGCGGCCAGGAGGCCGATCAGGAGGCTCTTGCGCATGGGATATTCTATCATTCGGGCGGCGCCGCCGACGGGGATTCCGGATTTTCGCTATTACGGATTACTTCCGCCGGCGGCCCGGACGTGGCCGTGGCGATGGGCGGAAGCGCCTTCGCGTCGAGCACCGCGGTCTCGGGGCCGGCCTCCTTGGGATCCTTCTTGAGCGACGTGCTCTTGACGAAGATCACGACGCGCCGGTTCTTGGCGCGCCCCTCGGCAGTGTCGTTCGTCGCGATCGGGCGGTAGCCGCCGTAGCCGACGGCTCCCAGGTTCGCCGCGGGCATGTTGTATTTCTCGATGAGCAGGCGGGCGACGCTCGTCGCGCGCGCGGTGGACAGCTCCCAGTTGGAGTCGAAATAGTCGTTGTGGATCTTCTGCCCGTCGGTGTGTCCCTCGACGAGGATCTCGTGGCTCAGCGCGAGCTTGGCCAGCGCGGGCGTCAGCAGGGAGAGCTTCTCGTCGATCTCGGGGGTCGGCTCGGCCGCGCCGACGCCGAAGAACGACGCGCCGCCCTGCTCCTCGATGGAGATCTTGAGCCCGTCCTTGTCGATCTTCACCTCGCCCTTCATCTCGCCTTTGTCCATCATCTCCTTGACGTCCGCCGCGGCCTTCTGGACGTCCTTGTTCAGGGCCGCCGACAGGGCATACAAGATGACGAAGAAGCACACGAGCTCGGTCATCAGGTCGGCGTAGCAGGACATCCAGGGCGGCGCGGGGTGGCCGACCTGGCACACCTTCGGGTCGGTGATGTCGATGAACCCCTTCGGGGCGCGCATGGGCATCGGAGTTTCTCCTTAAGCGGCGGGCGCGGCCGGCGCTCCCGGAGCTCCCGGGGCCGGCGGCCCCTTCACGATGAGCCGCTGGGACGGCGGCAGATAGGCCTTGAGGTTGGCCTCGACCACCGAGGGCGTGGCGCCGCTTTGCAGGAGCAGAACGCCGCGGATGATGATCTCCTTGATCAGCAGCTCCTCCTCGGAGCGCGCCCGAAGCTTGCCGCCCATCGGCAGGAAGATCAGGTAGCCCGAGCCCAGGCCCATGAAGGCCGCCGACAGCGCCAGGGCCATGCGGCGAGGGACCTGCGCCACGTCGTCGATCGAGGACAGCATCATGATCATGCCGAGCACGGTGCCGATGATGCCGAAGGCGGGGGCGTAGGTGCCGAGCGCGTTGAGGATCTCGGCGCCTCCCTTATGCCTCTCGCGGATGAAGCCGATCTCCGTCTCCAGCATGTTCCGGATGAACTCGTGGTCCGCGCCGTCGACGACGAGCTGGACGCCGCGGCGGAGGAAATCGTTCTTGATGCCCTTGAGGTCGCCCTGCAGCGACAGAAAGCCCTCCTTCTTGGCCTTCTGGGAGAGGTTGACGAAGGTCACCACGATCTCGTTGGTGTCGTCGTCTCCGTGGGAGAGCAAGGTCTTCTTGATGATCTTGCCGACTCCGATGACCTGGGACAGGGGGTAGTTCACCAAGGTCGCGCAGACCGTGCCGCCCATCACGATGAAGAGCGCCTCCAAGTTCATGAACGGCTTGAAGCCGTTCATGCCCTCGCTGTGGAAGATCACGAAGACGGTCATACCGAAGAAGGTGAAGATGCCGGCGATCGTGGCGATATCCATTGAAAATTCTTCTCCTTAACTTCTCTGGCGCTCGTATCCCGAGATGGGGTTGACGGCCTTGCCGGTGGAGTTCACGGCCTTCCTGTATTCCACCACTTTCGCGATGATTTCGTCAGCCTTTTCGGTGACGGTGAGCTTGTTGCCCGTCGCGAGATGCACGACGGTCTCCGGCCCCGACTCGAGCGTCTCGACGAGCTCGGCGTTCACGACGATCTCGATGCCGTTGAGCTTATGGAGCTTTATCACCGTCGCCCTCCTTCTTGAACAGCTTCTGCGTCCAAGAGTCCTTCCGGACCTCGTCGAGCTTGGCCGACAGGGCCGCGATCTCGCCCTGCGCGGCGTTGAGTCCCGACTGGAGCTCGGCCGAGCGCAGGTCGGCCTCCTCGGCCAGCGCGCGAGCGCGCGCCGCCTCGGCGGTCAAGGTCTCCCCGAGCTCGAGCTTGGCGGCCTCGAAGCGCGCCTCGGCCTGCGTGATCGCGGCGTGCGCCTCGGCGCGCGCCGCCTGCACGGCCGCCTCCCTCTCCGCGGCCGCCTTCGCGACCGCGGCGTCGCGGTCCTGCGCCGCCTTCGCGATCGCTGCTTCGGCGCGCTCCTTCTCGGTCTGCAGCACCCGGTCAAACTCGACCTTCTGCGCATGCAGGCTTCGCGTCAGCTCGGCCCTCTGCGCAGCCAAGGTCTTCTCCGCCTGCTCGCGCGCGTTCTGCAGGATCTTTCCGGACTGCGTCTCCCGGGCGAGCTGAAGGCGCGTCGCTTCCAGGGCCTCCTGGGAGCCGTGCACCTGCGCCGCCTGGGCGGTCGCGAGGCGCTCGAGCTCGGTCTTCTCGGACTCGAGCCGGGCTTTTTCCGATTCGGTCGAGGCGAGGCGATTCTGGAGCGCGCGCAGCGACGCCTGCTGGGCGCCGAGCTGCTCGCGCAGTCCCTCGAGCTGCTTCTCGAGTTCGAGCTTGTCGCGCAGGGCGGCGCCGCGGGCCTCTTCCTCGCGGGACAGCCGTCCGGCCGTCTCGTCGGCGCGGGAGCGTTGGGTGATCAGCTCGGACTCCTTGGCGAGCAGGCGCTCGCCCCACGAGGCATCCTTCTGCTGGAGCTCGCGGCGCAGCCGGGAGATCTCCTGGTCGGCCTGGGCGCGCGCTCCGTCGGATTCGGCCGCGAGGGCCGCTCGGCGCTCGGCGAGCTCGCGCTCGAGCTCGGCGCGAAGCCGGGACTCGAGACGCTTCTGCTCGGACTCGTTCTCGAGACGCAGCTGATCGGCGATCTTCGCCGCTCGCTGGTTGAGCTCGTCCTGCGCCTGGATGCGCAGGCGCGTCTTCTCGGACTCCACCATCTGCAGCGACGACTGCGTCGCTTCGGCGCGGACCTCCTTCTCGCGCTCGACCCACTTGCGCTGCAGGACGACGAATTCCGCCTTGTAGCGCTCCTGGGTCTTCTCCCAGCTCGCCGCGGCGCGGCGGAGCTCGTCGAGCTGCGCGCGGGCGGACGCCCCCTGGCGCTCGAGCGCCCCGGCGACGGCCCGCAGGCGCTGCAGCTCCGCCGTGGACTTCTCGGCGATGTCCTTGTGCTTGAAGAGATCGGCCTCGTTCTCGGCCTTCGCGCGGCGCAGGTTCGCCTCATGCTGCGCCTCGAGGTTCTGCTTCACCGTGCCGAGATCCCGCTGAAGCCGCTCCTGATCGGCCATCAGGCGCTCCTCGCGCTCGCGGCTGCTCTGCCGGAGCATGGCGAGGTCCCGCTCGAGGCGCTCCTGGATCAAGGCGCCCTGCTGGCGCGTGAGTGTGAGGTCGGCCCGAAGCTGGATGGACTCCTTCTCGCGGTCCGAGGCTCCCTGAAGACGGGCCACGGCCTCCGCGCGCTCCTGCAGGACCTCGGTCAGGCGCTCCTCGAGCAGCTTCCGCTCGCCGACGGCCTTCGCGAGCTCCGTGTCGGCGCCTCGCAGCTTCTCGGCGAGCGCGCGAAGCGTGCGCACCTCGTCATCCTTGGCGAGCGCGGTCTTCTGCCACTGCGCCTTCTCCTCGAGCCAGCGGCGCTCCATCTCCTGCAGGCGCACGGCGAAGTGCGTCTCGACCTCCTTGTCCTGCACCTCGCGGGAAGCGAGCTGGGTCTTGAGCGTGCTCACCCACGTCTCGCGCTCCTGGGCCAGGCGCGCCTCGAGCTCCTGGGAGCGGCGCTCGAGCTTGAGCTTGGCCTCCTCGTTCTCCTGGTCGCGGCGGTCGCGGCGAAGCTTGTCCTGCAGTTCCTTGAGCGAGACCTCCACCTTGGCGGCGGTGACCGTTTCCTCCTGGCTGCGCAGCTGGATGAGCAGCGCCTTCTCGCGCTCCTCGCTGAGCTTCTTCTCGAGGGCCTCGAGCTTGTTCTCGAACTGGTCCTTCATGCGCTCGATCTTTTCCTCGGCTTCCTTCGAGCGGTCGGGGACGGCGGCGGGCTGGGCGGGCGCGGCGACGAACGAGGGCGGAGCGGGCGGCGCGGAGGCCGCGCCGCCGAAGGCGGGCATGGGCGGAAGAGCCGGGGCGCCGGACCGCGAAGGAAGCGGCGGAGGCGCCGGGGGCCGTCCGGCCGAGGAAGGCAGCGGCGGCGGCATGGGAGCGCCCCCCTTGCCCGGAGGCAGGGGCGGCGGCGGCGGAAACTTGTCGTCAAGCGCCATGATGTTCTCTCCTTATTAAAAAAAGCCCGTCAGATCGCCTGCGCCTTCATCCCGTCCACCCACTGCCGCAGCCCCGGATCGGGGTTCGACAGCAGGACCTGCTCGAATTGGACGATCGCGTCCTTGGTGCGGCCGAGCTGAACGTAGCAGTTGGCCAGGTACTGCCGGCCCTGCCATTGCGTGCCGTCCTGGGCCAGCGCGTACTCCAGATACTGCGCGGCCTCCTGAAAGCGTCCGGCGTCGTGGTATTGGATCCCGGCGTCGAGATACGGCTTGGCCGCCACCGCCTGCGCCGGGGACACGGCGGCCGCAGCCGGTGAAGGGGCCGGCAGCGCCGCGGTGACCGCGGGCTGCTGGCCCGCCGCGCCGCCGCCCTGGCCCAAAAGATTCGCCACGGCCTGCTCGGCCGCCCGCGTGCGGGGAGCGTACTTCTCGCCGCCTTCGTTGGCGACCTCCTCGTGGAACCCCGAGTAGGCGTCGCCGCGGCTCTGGCGCACGTTGACCTTTCCTTCCTTCTCGAGCACCTTGACCACGTCCATGATCTTGGACCGCTCCTCCTCGATCTGGGAGGGCGTCAGGCCCGTGGCGTACTCGATGGATTCCTTCAGCAGCGACGCCGCGCCGGCCGACATGTTGGAGAGGAATTTGTTCACGACGTCGGGCGGCGCGCCCTGAAGGGCCTTGGCCATCGCCTCCGTCTTGAGCTCGCGCACGATCGTCTGCATGTCGCGGTCCGGGAAGCCGACGACGTCGTCGAAGGTCATGATGAACTTGCGCACGCGCTGGTACACGTCGGGCTTCTCGTTCTTGAGGTACTCGAGGATGTTCGCGCGCGTGGCGGTATCGGCCTCGTCGAGCATCTGGGTCAGCCGCTCCATGCCGCCGACGACGAAGTCGACCGACTCCTTGATGTCGGCGTCGATGGCCATCAGTTGCTCGCGCGTGACCTGGCGGATCTTGAGGGCCTCGATCGCGATCTTGGCCTGCAGCTCGACGGGCAGCAAGGTCAAGGTCGCGCGCGCGATCTCGGGCTTGAGGTAGCTGAGCACGACGGTCACGAGCCACGGCTCGTCCTGGCGGACGAGAAAGAGGTTGGCGAGGCGCTTGAAATTTTCCTCGGTGATGTAGGTGAAAGGCTCGAATTTCTTCATGGCGTCCTCGTCCTCCTCCGTCGGGGCGACCAGCGGCTCCGGCGGCTTGCGTCCCAGCATGATGTCGAGCTCGCCCTTGGTGAGCTCTTCCAAGGTGTCGTCGCCCTCGTTCTCGCCGTCCTCGCCCTTGTCCTCGGCCTTGTTGAGCACCTCGAACTCGCCCTTCTTGGACTCCCGCAGCGCGGAAACGTACTGCTGGAAGAACCGGCGCAGCGGGCCGAACAGGAAGGACAGGAACAGCAGCAACAGGAGAGCATAAAGCAGAGGCAGATAGACGGACGGCTTCTTGAAGTCCTCGCGCCAGTCCACGAGCGGCGGCTTGTCGAACTTCGTGGGGCGGAAGACGACCTTGTCCTGAGTGAGCTGGTACTGGCCCATCGCGTCCACGATGCGTTCGCGAACCTGGGTCAGGCGCTCCGCGTCCTTCAACGGATCGAGCACGGTGTCGTCATGGATCACCGTGACCTGCAGGCGCTTGAACGTGGGCTTGAGCGCGAAACGCTCCTCCTGCACGCCCTTCATCTGCTGCGCCTGCTGGGCCTGGCTCGCCTCGGGCCGGTCCGGCGTCTCCGGGCCCTGGGTGATCGTCTTCGGCTTGGGGATGCCGGGCAGCACGAAGGTCGTCTGCATGCCGCCCTTCGGGCCGGGCGCCTTCTCCTTGTACTTCTCGGACACGCCCATGCCCGAGCGCATCGACTCCTCGCTCTCGAGCTTGATCTCCATCTCCACGTCGACGAACGCAGCGGCCTTGCCCTTGCCGAGGATCGGATCGAGCACGTCGCGCTGGATCTTCAGCTCCGCGTCGGCCTTGATGTGATTCTGCTCCTGCAGCAGCCCCAGGTTGGGCGATACGACGCCGGCCGCCGCCGGCGGAGGAGCCGACGACAGCAGCGCGATCAGCGCGGCGAAGAGAGACGCACGCATTCGATGATGAGTGTAAGGGACCCCTGTTACAGATTCAAGACAGGAATTACAGGCGAATTTCATGCCGTCACGGCCGGATGGACTGTAGGAACTCGCGCACGGAGCGGTTGTTCGGATCGATCTCGAGCACCCGGCGCCAGACCGCGACGGCCTTGTCCTTCTGCTCCATCAGGAAGAACGCGGAGCCCATGATCTCGAGCGCCGTCACGTTGTTGGGCTCGAGGTCGAGCACGTCCTGGGCGCGGCGCACCGCGGCGTCGTACTTGCCGTCGTAGATGGACTGGCGGGCGTCGAAGACCTTCTGGTCGATGAACGTGAACTGCTCGGGGCCCTCGAGGCGGCGCGTCGGATCCGCGGCGCCCGCTTCCTTCTCGACCATGTTCAGCAGGCCGAGGAGCTTCTCGTCGCGGGGATTCTTGTTGTAGGCGTAGCGCAGGGCGTTGACCGAGACCTTGAGGTCGCGGCCGTCGACGTAGGCGATCGCGCCGCGGCGGATGAAGGTCACGTACTCCTCGCCGCCGCTCGCCTGGGGCACGAAGGCCGTCACGTTGTTGAGGCGCGCGATCATCGTGGCGACCTGCTTGTTGCCCGGGGCCGCGTCCTGGGCCTGGTTGAACTTCTGCGTCGCGAGCGCGAAGTTGCCTTCCTGGAAGGCCTCCATGCCCTGCTTGATGAAGCTCTTGACCTGCACGGTCGAGCGGTCGCTGCGCGACTGGCCGAAGCGGAAGGTGATCGAGAACCGGGTCGAGGAGCCCAGGTCGTGAATGCCCTGCGCGACGTCGAGGGCGAAGCTCTTGAAGTTCAGCCCGAACCCGAAGTCCGTCTCCTGGATCGCGGGCAGGCCGAGCAGGCCGAAGCGGAAGGCGAACCAGCGCGACACCCAATACTCGCCGCCGAAGCGCATGTCCATCTCGCCGTTGAGGACCTTGTTGATGTCGGCCGCGAGCGTGAGGCGTTCCTTGAACAGGCGCAGGGAGTTGCCGAGCTTGATGACGACCGGGAGCTTGTCGTCGGTGTCGCCGGTGCGCATCGCGAAGACGTTCTGCATGCCGAAGCCGAGGCGGTAGGCGCTGCCCATCGTCTTCATCGCGCCGATGTCGAGCGTCTTGAAGTTGTCGGAGGAGCCGCCGAGCTGGCGCGTGACCTGCTTGACGCTCATGCCGAAGCTCACGGTCTCGGTAACGCCTTTGCCCCAGGACAGGCTCAGCGCCGACTGGGCGTCGGAGAAGGACCCGCCCGCGGTGATCTCTCTGGGCTCGTTGGTGTTCGGGTCGAGGATCAGGTCCACCTTCTCGAAGCCGGGGTTGGCGAGCTGGGTCATGCTCAGGGCGAAGGTGGAGCCGCTTTTCGTGGGGTAGGCGAAGCTGAAGTAGGTGAGCTTGGTCTGCTGGAACAAGGTCGCCTGCATCGTGGTGACTTCCTTGCGCTGGAGCTGGGACAGGCCGGCCGGGTTCCAGTAGGCGGCGGTCGCGTCGTCGGAGATCGCGTAGTAGGCGCCGCCCATCGCCAGGGCCCGGCCGCCGACGCCGTAGCCCAGGAAGGCCCCCGGGGCGCCGCCGGACTGGGCGGAAGCGCTCGCGGCCAGGGCCATAAAAACGCACGCGCGCGCCAAGGTCTGTGAAAGCACCGACGCGCGCGCGCAGCGCACAGGGGACCAGCCCCTCGCAATTTTAGCGGGCATACTATTCGGTAGCCTGACACTCCCCCAAGACAGGGAGTCATGGCTTTGCGCCCCCACCTTGCGATGGGTTTG
Source organism: Elusimicrobiota bacterium (assembly GCA_030696455.1). GTDB lineage: Bacteria > Elusimicrobiota > Elusimicrobia > UBA1565 > UBA9628 > GWA2-66-18. The sequence goes on along the minus strand of JAUYSH010000116.1, from coordinate 93,861 downwards.
CCGTTATCGCCTGTAGGGCGCCTACGGGCACCGGACCGCCCGCTGGATCTCCAACCCCCTTGATCCAAAAACGGTCCGGAAGCGCGAAACAGGATGCTACCTCACCAGTGTAACGGAATTGTTTCTTTTGTCAAGACCCGCTAATAGGCGCTCTTACTATAGCGTCTGGTTTTCATGGCGGAGCATATCGGTCACAGCCCCTGGACAAGCCATACCGGGCCTGATACACTTCGAGGGACATATGCCTACTCCCGAGCAAGAGGCTCTGGATATTCGCCGCAAACGCACGATCTGGCTGATGGCCGGTGGGGCCGCGTCCCTGATCCTCCCCCTGCTCGGCGTGCTCTATATGAGGATGAGCGAAGCGAAATCCGCCCGCCCGCCCGACAGCTCGGTCATGTTCGACCGCCGGGAGAAGGGCGAGGAAAAAGTAAACATCACCCAGACCGTCGTCGCCCCGGCCGCGTTGGCCGCATCCGGCGCCTCCTCATTGCCGATCGCGGGAGGCATGACGGTCACCCCGGCCCCCGGAAGCGGCTCTTCGCTCGATTTCGTCAAGGGCGGCGCGAGCAGCTCCTATTTTAAAGAGAAGGGCGCCGAGCCGCCCGCGGCGGCGGCGCCGCCGCCCGCTCCGGCCCCCGAGCCCTCAGGGCCCATCGAGCCCGCCCCCAAGACCGTCTCGAAGAAAGGCGGGCAGAAGGCATTCAACATGCCCAAGCTTCAGGGCACCAAGCAGTTCAGCACCTTCAAAGGCTCCTCTCCGAAACCGACCGGCGCTCCGGGCGGCATGACCGGGGTCGCGGACCCTCAGTCCGGCAAGGACGGCGACGATATGGCCGAGCTTCTCAAGAACGTGCCCGGCGGAGCCAACAACCCGGAAGTCCAGAAGTATCTCAAGAGCCAGGGCAAATAGAGCGCCGTGCGCCCCCTTCTTCTCCTCGTCGCGGTCCTGTGCCTTTCGCTTCCCGCCCTGCTGATCCGAGGAGCGCGCGCGCCCATCGAAGCCATCGGCTTCTGGAGGCTGTTCTTCGCGTGCGCGGTGCTGGCGCCTTGGGCGTGGAGCCGGCGGAAAAACGGGGGCGCCGGGCAAGGACGTCCGGTGGCGCTCGCCGGAGTCTTATTCTTCCTTCATCTCTGGACATTCACCTGGGCCGTGTCGCACACGAGCGTCGCCCATCTCATGCTCGCTTTCTCGACGCATCCGGTCTGGACGGGGCTAGGGGCGTGGCTCCTGTTCCGGGAGCCGCTCGGCCGCCGCGAGCTCGGCGGTTTCGGACTCGCGGCGGCCGGCGTCCTCGTATTGTTCGGCGGCTCGGTCAGCCTCGGCGCGGCGGGCCTGGCGGGCGACCTCTGCGCCCTGCTCTCGGCGCTGTTCTTTTCCGGCTGGGTGCTCGCCGGCCGCCGGCTGCGCCGCGGACTCGACACCGTCAGCTTCCTGTTCGCGGCCTACGGGACCGCCGCGCTTCTGTTCCTCGCGACGGGCGCCGCGCGGGGAGTCGCGTGGACGGGGTGGCCGGCGTCCACCTGGGCCGCGCTGGCGCTTCTGGCCTTTGCCGTGAGCCTCGGCGGCCATGGTCTGTTCACCTACCTGCTCAACAAATACGACGTGCTCGTCCTCAGTTGCGCCAAGCTCGCCGAGCCCGTCCTGGCGGCGCTGGGAGCCTCCTTGCTCTTCGGCGAGCCGCTCTCGCCCCGCCTCGGCGCGGCCTTCGTCCTCATCGCGGCGGGCGTCGTGGTCCTGATGAGAGGTCCCGCCGCGAAATCCAAGATCGACGCCGGCCTGGCCGCCGCCGGCTGACTAAGGCCGCTCGGCCGCCAAAAGGCGCTCAAGCGCGGGAATGTGCTCCCGTGCCCGAGGCAGCAGGCGACCGCGGATGAGCTCCTTCACCTCGGGATCGAGCGCGTCGTCCCGCAGGGCGTTCTCGTAGTCGTTCAGGCCGCGAGCCTCTCCGTTGCGCAGGGCCCGCAAGGCCGGCCCCCGTCCCAGCATCAGCGACGCGCCCTCCACCGCTTTCGACCAGCGTCCCCGCAGGCCGGAGCTTCTCGGCGGCGCCTCGCCGCGGCGGCGCAGGCTCTCGAGCAGCAGCCCGACGGCCTCCTCGTGCTCGCGCTCGATGCGGAGAAGCTCCTCTCCGCCCGCCTCGCGGCCGACCTTGCCCAGCGCGAGGCGATACGTCTCGACGGCGGAAAGCTCCCGGCGCGCGAGCGTCCCGATGCGGGCGCCGCCGCGCGCGGGAAGGTCGCCCGTCTCGCTGACGCCGGCCCCGCGCATCGAGGTCTCGGCCTCCATATCGACGAACGGGCTCGTGCGGAGTATCTCCTCGACGACCTTGGCCGTCTCGCCGGCGTGCGCGGCGATGTCGCTCAGCGACAGCACGCCGGCGAGCTTATTGTCGCCGTTCAGGACGATGAGGCGATGAACGTGGTTCTCGACCATGAGCTTGGCCGCGTCGGCCACGTCGGTGTCCTGCGTGCAATGGACCGAGCCGGGGGTCAGGATGTCGAGGACCCTGGCGACCCTCGTGTGGAAGCCCGCGGCCACCGCGCGAACGACGATGTCGCGGTCGGTGAGCACGCCGAGGACCGTGCCGTTCGAGACGACCGGCGCGAAACCGACCCGGGCGTCGCGCAGCTTCCGGGCGGCCTCCACGATCGAATCATCCGGCTCGAGCGTCGCGACCCGGACGTTCATGATTTCACCGATTCTCATGCTCCCCCCGCCGTCGTCCCCAGTATAAATTTCACAAACCGGCGCGGCCATGCACGCGCGGTAACCGTATTTTCCGCATTCAAAGACGCCTCGCCGTCAGAAGCGCGGCACATAGCCCTGACGACGGCGCCATTGGCCGGGCGGGCCCGGGGAGATACACTGCCCCCATGAAGACCCTTCGGGCTTTTCTGGGCTTGCTCGCGCTGCTGGCCTCCTCGTCCGCGCCGGCGGACGCGGCGGTGGTGCGGCTCAAGGACGGGGCGAGGATCGAGGGAACCGTGCTCAGCGCCACCGCGCGGGAGCTCGTGATACAGACCCCGGCCGGCCCGCGCCGCATCGATGCCGGCCTGGTGCGCAGCGTCGAGTATGACGCGGAGGCCGCGGCTCCGGCGCCGTCCTATCCGTCGCCCCTTCGCCGGGAGCCTTGGCGCTCCGGTACCGACCATTTATTCTCCTTCGGCTTCGGGCTCGCGGCGCCGCTCAGCGACGTTGATTTCAGCGCCATCGGCGGCGGCCGGGCCAACGACGGGGATATCGGGCCCCTTTTCGGCGTGCGCTACCTCAGGTCGGTGACGCCCCGGTTCGCCGCCGGCGTGGACTTCGATTACCTTCACCGCTCGGCGACGAACTCGCCCGGGCTTCTGCCTCTCGCGGACGCGTCGGTGATCGGCGACAACCTGCTGTTCATGGGCGTCGCCCGTTGGCACATGATCGGCCACGGGAGCGCGCGTCCCTATCTGCTGGCCGGCGCGGGCCTCAGCCGCTCCTGGACGCGCATCGAGGCGGCGCCGATCCCGGGGTTCGCCTGGACGGACACCAACACCGACGAGGTTCGCCGTCTCGTGGACGACGCCGCCTGGGCCTTCGCCGGCACCGCGCGGCTGGGCCTCGACTTCAGCTGGGACTTCGCCGATCCGGCCCTTTTCAGCCTGGAGGCCGGCTGGACCGCCCTCCAGCGGCGCACTTACGCGGCGACCCGTTCCGGGCGCGACCTCGGCCTGGATTCCGTGTCGTCGCGCCTGAACCTCTTCACGTTCGCGGCCCGCTGGAGTTGGAGATGGTGAGGCGCCTCCTCAGGAGGGGCTGAGCAAGATCAGGTCCGCCGCCTTGCCGAGGTTCGGCGCCGTCAAGTGCGGCGCGCGGTTCGGGCCGCGGCGCCAGGCGGTTTCGTGGCCGTTGTCGATCATGACGGTCCTGCACCCCGCCCGGCGGCCGGCCTCGACGTCGTCGAGCACGTCGCCGATCATCCACGAGCGAAGCGGGTCGATGTCGTGCTCGCGGCACGCGTCCTCGATGAGCCCCGGGGAAGGCTTGCGGCAGCGGCACGGCACGGCGTACGCCCTCACGCGGCCCTCCGGATCGTGGGGGCAATAGTAAAAGCCCTCGAAGGCGGCCCCGTCCTCCGCCAGCATCTCCTCGAGCCGGCGCACGACGGGAGCCAAGGCCGTTTCCCGGAAATGCCCGCGCGCGACCCCGGGCTGGTTGGAAACGATGAAGAGCCGGTAGCCCGCGTCGCGCAGGCGCGCGAGACCTTCGGTCGCCCCCGGCAGGAGACGGAGCTTCGCGGGGTCGGCTCCGTGCCTCACGTCCTCGACCAAGGTTCCGTCCTTCTCGAAAAAAACCGCGCGATCGTTCATGTGGTCCGACCCCCTGTGTTCCATGGCGCGATTATAGCGCCGCGTTCGGGCGCGGCGTGATTGCCGGGCGGTGACATTTTGTTGGCCGCGGAATCGACGCCTCCGCGCGGCCAATGTAATAGAATGACCGAATGAAGCGCGACATCAAGAAGGACCTCGCGGATATCCGGACCGGCATCGACGCCGCCGACGACGGCATCATCAGCCTGCTCGGCAAGCGGCGAGACCTGGTGATCCGGCTGGCCCGCGTCAAGAAGGTGCTTGACGTGCCGATCTACGACCGCAAGCGCGAGCAGGCGCTGGTCGACCGGGTCAAGAAGCTCGGCCGAAGGAAGAAGCTCAACGACGAGTTCGTCGAGGTGCTGTTCCGCCTGATCATGATGAACTCCAAAGAGACGCAGTATCATGAGGCTTTCTAGCCGCGCGGAGGCGGCCTCCGAGTCCGCGACGCTGCGCCTCTCCGCCGTCGCGGCGCGCCTGCGCGCCGGGGGCCGCGAGGTGCTGAGCCTTCTCGAGGGCGAGCCGGACCTGCCCGCGCCTTCGAAGGTGCTCGAGGCGACCCGGCGCGCGCTCTCGCGCGGGTTGACGCGCTACAGCGACGCGGCCGGCCTGCCCGAGCTCCGCGCCTTGATCTCGCGCAAGCTCGCGACGCGCAACGGCATCGCGGCCGCGCCCGAGGACATCCTGGTGACCAACGGCGCCAAGCAGGCGCTGTACGACGCCCTCCAGACGATCTGCGGCCCGGGAGACGAGGTGCTGATCCCGAGCCCCTACTGGGTGAGCTTCCCGGAGTCGGTGCGCCTGGCCGGCGCCAAGCCCGTGTTCGTCGCGACTCGCGCCCACCAGCTCGACGTCGACGCCGTCGCGCGCGCGGTCACCCCGCGCACGCGGGCGATCATCATCAACTCGCCGAACAACCCGACCGGCGCGGTGTATCCCGCGGCGGCTCTCCGCGCGCTCGCCCGCCTGGCCGCCCGGCGCGACCTCCTGATCGTGTCCGACGAAGCCTACGAAGACTTCGCTTACGACGGCGCCGCGCATCTCAGCGTCGCGGCGCTCGGCGCCGCGAGGCGCACGATCACCATTCAGACCTTCTCGAAGAGCTACTCGATGACCGGCTTTCGCGTGGGCTTCCTCGCCGCGCCGCCCGAGATCGCGCGCGCGGCGCGGCGCCTGCACGGGCACATCACCGGCAACGTCTGCACCTTCGCTCAGCACGGCGCGATCGCCGCCCTCGGCCTCGGCCGCGGGGAGCTCGAGCGCCGCCGCGCCGTCTATCAGAAGCGACGGGATCTCGCCTACGCGCTCGCCTCCCGAGGCTTCGACTGCGTCAAGCCGCGGGGCGGACTCTTCGTGTTCGCCGACGCGCGGCGCCATCTCGGCGGGCATATAAAGGACGCGGAGGGCTTGGCCGAGCACCTTCTTCACAAGGCCGGGGTCTCCGTCGTGCCGGGCTCCGCCTGCGGCATGGAGGGCTTCCTGCGCTTCAGCTTCACCTCCCCCGAGCCCGTGCTCCGCGAGGCGTTCGCCCGCATCGAGGCGGCGCTGTGAAGATCGGGATCATCGGCTTCGGCCGCCTGGGAGCCCTTCTCACGCGCCATTTCGCCGGGGAGCACGAGCTCAAGGTCTTCGACACGCGGCGCGTGGCGCGGAAGGTCCGCGCCCTCGGCGCCGATTGCGCGCCTCTCGCGGAGGTCTGCCGCCAGGAGGTCGTCGTGCCCTGCGTTCCGATCGCGGAGTTCGAGCCGCTCCTGCGGCGCATCCGCGGGCAGCTGCGCCCAGGAACCTTGGTCGTCGACGTCTGCTCGGTCAAGGAGCACCCCGTGCGCGTGATGAAGGAACTCCTGCCGCGCTCGGTCGAGATCCTGGCCACGCACCCGAACTTCGGCCCGGACAGCGCCGCCGAATCCCTGAGCGGACGGCAGATCGCGGTGTGCAAGGTGCGCATCGGCCGCTCGCGCTATGCCTCCGTCAGGCGCGCCTTCGAGCGCAAAGGCCTCAAGCTCGTCGAGATGACCCCCCGCGAGCACGACCGCCGCATGGCGTCCTCTCTGGTGCTGACCCATTTCATCGGCCGGGGCCTGCTCGAGTACGGCGCTCGGCCCACCGGCATCGACACCGAGGGCTACAAGCGGCTCCTACGCATACTCCAGACCGTGCAGAACGACTCCGCGCAGCTCTTCCGCGACATGAACCGCTACAACGCCTTCGCGCCGGCGATGCGCCGCCGTTTCCTGGCCGCCCTGCGCCGCGTCGACAAGAGGGTGCGATGAGGATCGCCTTCCAAGGCGTGCGCGGCGCTTATTCCGAAGAGGCGGCGCTCAAGCGCTTCCCCGAAGGCGAGCCCGACGGGTTCCCGTACAGCGAGCAGGTCGTCGAGGCCGTGGACTCGGGCCGCGCCGAGTACGGCATACTCCCGCTCGAGAACAGCATCGCGGGCCCGGTCGGCGTCAACCTGGACCTCTTTCTCGCGCACGACATCTTCATCATCGACGAGGTCTACCTTCCGATCGACCACTGCCTGCTCGCCAAGCCGGGGGTCAAGCTCGGCGACGTCTGGAGCGTGTACTCGCACCCGATCGCGCTCGCCCAGTGCCGCGAGTTCCTGAATTCCCACGGCTACAAGGCGGTGCCCGAGTACGACACGGCCGGCTCCGCCGAGCTGATCGCGGGGCACGGCAGGCCGGGCGAGGCGGCGATCGCGCCGAAGCGCTGCGCCGCCCTCTACGGGCTCGAGGTCCTGGCCGAGAACATCCAGAGCGTGCGCGCCAACATCACGCGCTTCGGGCTGTTCACCCGCCGCGACAAGGTCCCCGCCGGACTCAAGATGGAGAAGACCAGCCTCGCCTTCAGCGCGGCCCACCGCCCGGGCGCCCTGCTGGGCTGCCTGAAGCGCTTCGCCGATAACGGCGTCAACCTGACCAAGCTCGAGTCGCGCCCCGTCGCCTCAGATCCCTTCGCCTATATCTTCCTGGCGGACCTGCTCGGCGGCATGGACGATGCCCCGATCAAGAAGGCCCTCGCGGAGCTTGCCGCGGAGGCCTCGCAGGTCAAGATCCTCGGCAGCTACCCCCTCGGCGCACGCTGACCGTCACCGCGGCGTTTTGGCTCCCTTGAACAGGAACGCGTACCGGCGGCGTCCGTGCACGACGCGGCGGATCTCCACGGCCTGAGGACCGACGACGTAGAGCGCCAGGTGCTGATCGATGACGACGACCCGGTAGCCGCGCGCCGCGAGGCGACGATCCTTGGGGACGAAGCCCGAACGCGGGAAGGACGCCAAGCGTCCCAGGGCCCTATCGATGCGCTCGAGCCACGCCGCCGCGGCGGCCGGGCTGTCCTTGCGGACGTAATCGAAGGCGTCGAGCAGATCGCGCTGCGCGGCCGGCAGGTAGACGACCGTCCGGCGCTTCAACCCAGCTTGCTCTTGAGGCGCGCCATCAACTCCTCGTGCGCGACCGCTCCCCGGCCGGCCTCGGATTCGGCCTCCGCCTCATCGAGCTTCGAGTAGAGTTCAAGGCGAGCCTGGTCCTGCTCGTAGGCGGCTTGGCTCATCACGACCAAATCCTCCCTCCCGTTCTTCGTGATGAAGACGGGCTCGGCGGTGGCGTGGCAGATGCGGGAAATCTCGTCGGCGCGATTGCGCAGGTCAGAGATGGAGCGGATGGTGGGCATGGACTCCTCCGGGGTGGACGGTTTCAGTATATCAGGATCATGATATTTGCGCAAGAGGCGACCGACGGTCCAGCCCCCGATGGTTTTAGGATATGCCAGCCCGGGGAAAATCTGGGGATGGCAGAAAAAATGGGTGTCTCGCCTTCCCCTCCAATCCGCCCTTAGGTCCTTAGCCCCTCCGAGCGCAGGGCCCATTGCCGCCCTCGTTGACGGTCCTTCGGCCCTCGGTGGCGAGAGCGGGACTTCGCTACGATGGGCTCAGATTCACCCCAAGGGAGATTTTCATGAAACGCAGCCTCTCGCTCGTTCTCGCCTTCGCCTTGCCGGTCCTGAGCATGGGCCCGGCCGCCCCGTCCGCCGCGGCCCAAGTGGCCGCCGCGTCCCGGATCAACGCCCCGGCCGCGCGCGTGTCGGTCCTTCCGACGCTCAGCCCCGCCCTCGGCATGCCGGGCGGCGCCCTCTCCCTTAATAAGGCCCTGACCGCGCCGTCCCTCACGGCTTCGCCCGCCCTGCTGGCAGCCCCCGCCATCGCGGCCCCCGCCGCCGTCGCGGCCCCCGTCGCCGTCCCCGCCCCCGCCGGCGCCCTCGCCGCCATCTACCGGACCGCGGAAGGCAACCCCACCCCCTTCGCGCTGACCATGTCGGCCTTGTCGGCCGCGGCCGTCGAGACCAAGGACATGGGCGACTCCCAGTCGCGCGAAACCGCCGGCAAGGACTTCCAGAACCGCATCGGCCAGAGCGAGGGCGAAGTCGAGCTCCTCCTCTCCGCTCCCGAGGGCGCCGGACAGGTCATGACCGAGGACGTTTACCCCTTCCACCTGGCCAAGCCCGGCGTCAGCCTCCGGTCCCAGGGCGCCGCCATGGAGCGCCAACTCGAGAAGCTCGGCGTCTCCCCCCGCACGCTCGAGGCGCATAACGCCCGAGCCATCGGCGCGGTCTCCAAGATCAACACCGCCGTCCTCAAGGTCAACGCCGCCGACGCAGACCTGCTCAAGGCCGTGCTCGAGGCGCAGGGACTGAAGGTCCAGCGCGGCCGGATCTTCGAGGTGCCCAAGCCCCAGGCGGCCGAGCCCAGCGCGCGCAGCGTCGGCCTCAAGGAGATGTCGCGCATCATCAACGCCGACAAGCTCCAGGCCGAGCTGGCCAAGGTCCTCGGCGACCCGGACGCGAAGCCGTCCTTCCTCGCCCGGGCCAAGGCCTGGGTGGGCAAGCTCCTCGGCGCGACGGTCGAGAACCCCAAGCTCCCCTGGGCCGTCCTCGACACCTGGGTGGCCGCGACGCACCCCTACCTCGCGGGCCGCTTCACCAAGAACGTGGACAACAACGCCGACAGCGAGACCCACGGCACGCACACGGCCAGCACGGTCATCGGCGTGGACCGGTGGAACTTCGAGGGCCGCAACTACAATATCTTCCCCGGAGGAAGCGCCTCTGAAAGCGACATCCTCTTCAAGATGAACATGGCCCAGGAGGACGGCGCCGTGGGCACGACGCACTCGTGGGGCGACGGCTCAGGCAACCCGGCGGGCGCCATCGAGAAGCTCTTCGTCAAGGGCGCCGAGAGCGGCATCCACCACTCCGTCTCCGCGGGCAACGCCGGCAGCCGCGCCAACACCATCGGCGGCCCGGCCATCGCGGTCTACACGACCGACCTCGTCATCAACGGCAAGGTGATCGGCAAGGTCGAGCGCATCAAGGCCGTCGCCGCCTCCGACGCGGACAAGAAGACCGCGTACTTCTCCTCGCGCGGGCCCGGCAGCCGCATCACCTCCACGAAGCCGGAGTACAAGGACTACCCGCAGAAGCCCGACGAGTCGGGCGTGGGCGTCAACCTGATCGCCGCCGTGCCCACGGGCTCCAACGTGGCCGAGCTGGGCGGACCGGGCGCGGCCATGTCCGGGACCTCGATGAGCAACCCCGGCGTGTTCGGCGCGTTCCTGCTGCTGACGCGCGGCATCCTCGTCCTGCTCAAAGACGGCCTGCCCGAAGGCCCCTCGGCGGCGCGCACCCAGCTCGCCATGGACATCGCCCGCTACGCGATGACCCAGACCGCCGAAAAGGTGGCCGGGCCCAACGAGGTCGGCGACGGCTTCATCAACGTGTGGGCGGCCTTCGAGTACGCCGCCAAGCTCCTCAAGCCTTAAGCCTTTCGAAACGAGAAAGCCCTCCGGCGCCTGAGCGCCGGAGGGCTTTACGCTTGGTAGGCGCCGAGGATCATCTTCTCGGTGGCTTCCCAGCCGAGGCACTTGTCCGTGACCGAGACCCCGTGCTCGAGCCTCTTGAGGTCCCGCGGGATCGGCTGGCTGCCTTCCTTCAGGTTGCTCTCGATCATGACCCCGATGAGGCATTTCTCGCCCCGCGCCCTCTGCTCCAGGCAGTCGGCGAACACCAAGGGCTGGCGGCGATGGTCCTTGCTCGAGTTGCCGTGGCTGCAGTCCACCATGATGCGCTCGGGCAGGCCGGCGGCGCGCAGCGCCTTGCGGCATGCCGCGATGCCGTCCGCGTCGTAGTTGGGCGCCTTGCCGCCGCGCAGGACGACGTGGCCGTAGCGGTTGCCCTTGGTTCGATAGACCGAGATGCGTCCGTCCGGATCCACGCCGAGGAAATGGTGGGGCATCAGCGCCGATCGCATCGCGTCGAGCGCGACCTGGATATTCCCGTCGGTGCCGTTCTTGAAGCCGATCGGGGTGGAAAGGCCGCTGGCCATCTCCCGGTGCGTCTGGGACTCGATGGTGCGCGCGCCGATCGCGTACCAGCAGACGAGGTCGGACAGGTACTGAGGCATGATCGGGTCCAGCGCCTCGGAGGCCGTGGGCAGGCCGAGGTCGGTGATCTTGAGCAGCAGCCGGCGCGCCAGCTTGAGCCCCGCCTCGATGTGGAAGGAGTCGTTCATGTCCGGGTCGTTGATCAGGCCCTTCCAGCCCACGGTCGTGCGCGGCTTCTCGAAGTAGACGCGCATGCACAGCAGGAAGCGGTCGGACACCGCGTCGGCCAGGACCTTGAGGCGCTCGGCGTACTCGAGCGCGGCCTTGGGGTCGTGGATCGAGCAGGGGCCGACCACGACGAGTAGGCGGTCGTCCTTGCCGTCGAGCACGCCGCAGATCGCGGCGCGCCCCGCGGCGACGGTCTCCAGGGTGCGGGCCGAGGCCGGCAGCTGCTCGGTCACCTCGCGGGGAGGCGGGAGCAAAGTGTGCCCCGCGATGTTCGCGTTGATCAGCCGCTTCTTGTCCACGGCCGACAGTATAGCGAATACCCGGCGGCCGGGCTTACGCCGCCAGCGGCTTGCGGGACTTCGCGACGGCCTCGCCGATGCCGGAGAGGTTCTCGACGACGGTGATGCCCGCCTCGCGCATGGCCTTGATCTTCGAGGCGTGCGTGCCGGCCCCGCCCTCGACGATCGCGCCCGCGTGGCCCATGCGCCGGCCCTCGGGAGCGGCCTTGCCGGCGATGAAGCCGAACACGGGCTTGGTCATCTTGTCCTTGAAGAAGCGCGCCGCGTCCTCCTCCGCCGAGCCGCCGATCTCGCCGATCATGACGATCGCGTCGGTGGCCTCGTCTTCCTCGAACTTGGCGAGGATGTCGGAGAAGCTGGAGCCGTTGATCGGGTCGCCGCCGATGCCCACGACGGTGGACTGGCCGAAGCCGCGCTTGGTGAGCTGGTCGACGGCCTCGTAGGTCAAGGTGCCGGAGCGGGAAACGACGCCGATGCCGCCGGGCTTGTGGATGAAGCCGGGCATGATGCCGACCTTGCACTGCCCGGGTGTGATCACGCCGGGGCAGTTAGGCCCGATCAAGGTGATCTCGCGGCCGGAGCGCTCCACCTGCTGGATGTAGCGCTTGACCTTGGCCATGTCCATGATCGGGATGCCCTCGGTGATGCAGATGACGACCGAGCAGCCGCCGTCGACGGCCTCCATGATCGCGTCGGCGGCGAACGGCGCCGGGACGAGGATCATCGACACGAACGCGCCGGTGTTGCGGACCGCGTCGTGCACGGTGTTGAACACGGGCCGGTCGAGGTGGCTCTGGCCGCCGCGGCCGGGGGTGACGCCGGCGACGATCTGCGTGCCGTACTCCATGCACTGCTTGGCGTGGAACGTGCCCTGCGAGCCGGTGAAGCCCTGCACGAGGATCTTCGAGTCTTTGTCGAGGATGATGGACATGTTATTTGGCCTCCGCCTTCGCCGCCGCGACCGCTTTCTGCGCCGCGTCCCACAGGTCGTCGGCCGCGATGATCGAAAGGCCGGACTTCTTGAGGATCTCCTTGCCGGCGTCCACGTTCGTGCCCTGCAGGCGCACGACGAGGGGCACCTTGAGCTTGATCTTCTTGAGGGCCGCGACGACGCCGGCCGCGATCATGTCGCATTTCACGATGCCGCCGAAGATGTTGATGAGGATCGCCTTGACCTTCTTGTCCTTGAGGATGAGCTGCAGCGCCTTGGTGACGCGCTCCTCGTTGGCCCCGCCGCCGACGTCGAGGAAGTTGGCCGGGCTGCCGCCCGCGAGCGCGATGGTGTCCATCGTGCCCATCGCGAGGCCCGCCCCGTTGACCATGCAGCCGATCGTCCCATCGAGGCCGACGTAGGAGATGTCGAACTTCTTGGCTTCGATCTCGAGAGCCGAGGCCTCGTGGTCCTTGAGCTTCGCCAGCTCGGGCTGCCGGTACGACGCGTTGTCGTCGGTGCTCATCTTGCAGTCGAGCGCCATGACATCCTTCGGCGTCAGGATCAGAGGATTGATCTCGAGCATCGAGCAGTCGAGGTCTATGAAAGTCTTGACGAGCGCTTTCGCGACGCGGCCGAAGGCCGCGACGTGGGTCGCGGGGATGTCGAGCTGGAAGGCGAGGCGACGGGCCGCGAAGTCCCGCAGGCCGACGTTCGGATCGACGGGCATGCGGATGATGGCCTCGGGATGCTCCGAAGCGAGCGTCTCGATCTCCATGCCGCCCTGGGCGGAGGCGATGATGGTCGGGCCCGCGTTCTTGCGGTCCATGACCACGGAGAAGTACAGCTCGCGCTCGATCTTGACGCCGCCCTCGATGAGCAGCTCCTTGACCTTGATGGCCTGCCCGTGGGTCTGGCGGGTGATCAGGTTCATCCCGATCATGGCCTTGGAGATATCCTTGGCCTCCTTCGGGGTCTTGGCGAGCTTGATGCCGCCGGCTTTGCCGCGTCCGCCGGCCAGCACCTGGGCTTTGACGACCCACGGCGCCTTGCCGGCGCGCTTCAAAGCGGATTGAACCTGCGCCGTCGTCTTGACGAGTCCGCCGAACGGCGGCACGGGCACGCCGCGCGCCTTGAGGATTTCCTTTCCTTCATGCTCGAGAAGTTTCATCTTAGCTCCAGGATGTTTATCAGGCCTTGCCGGCGGCGGCGACGGTCCAGGTCTCGGGACCCTTCAGAAGCTTCTGGAGATCGGCGGGCTTCTCCTTGCGGGCCTGGTCGATCTGCGCGTCCATCAGCTCGTGCAGCGCCGGGCGCGCGACGTCCCGGAAGATGCCCTGCGGCACCGGCTCGGCCATGTGCGCGAGGAAGTTGGCGAGCGTCGCCGACGGCGCCTTCTCGTCGTGGATGAGCAGATTTTTCGGCGGATTCGCCGGGTCGAAGGAGACGACCTCGGGCTCGAGGCCGTTGAGCACGATGCCTTTGTCCTTCTTCGCGCCGAAGATCATCGGCTTGCCGTGCGCGACCTTCATCATCTTCTCCTCGCGGACGTCCTTCGCGACGACCGACTCGAACGCGCCGTCGTTGAAGACGATGCAGTTCTGGAAAATCTCGATGAAGGCCGAACCTTTATGATGAGCGGCTCGCGTAAGGACATCGCTCAAAAACGGCAGGTCGGTGTCGACCGCGCGCGCGACGAAGCTCGCCTCGGAGGCGAGCGCCACCGCGATCGGGTTGAGCGGGGTGTCGACGGACCCCATCGGGGAGGACTTCGTCTTCTTGCCGAGCTCCGAGGTGGGCGAGTACTGCCCCTTCGTCAGCCCGTAGATGCGGTTGTTGAACAGGAGAATCTTGACGTCGACGTTGCGCCGCAAGGCGTGCAGGAGGTGGTTGCCGCCGATGGACAGGCCGTCTCCGTCGCCGGTCACGACCCACACCTGGAGGTCGGGGTTGGAGCCCTTGATCCCGGTCGCCAAAGTCAGCGCGCGGCCGTGGATCGTGTGGAAGCCGTAGGTGTTCATGTAGTACGGGAACCGCGACGAGCAGCCGATGCCCGAGACGAACACGTACTTCTCCTTGGGGATGTTCAAGGTCGGCAGCATCTTCTGGACCGTCGCGAGGATCGCGAAGTCGCCGCAGCCGGGGCACCACCGGACCATCTGGTCGGACTTGAAATCCTTCGCGGTCTGCACGATGGGGCCCGCGGCGGGAAGCATCTCCATCTCGTTGTCTGATTCGGCGGCCATGTTATTTGCCCCCTTCGGTTTTCCCTAATTTCGGGAGGATCGCGTCCACGCCGGCTTCGATCTCGGACACCTTGAAAGGCTGGCCCTTGATCTTGTTGAGGCCCGTCGCGGGCACGAGATACTTGGCGCGCAGGACCTTGAGCAGCTGGCCCATGTTGAGCTCGGGCACGATCACGTGCTCGAAGCCCGCCATGATGTCCCCGAGGTCCGGAGGCAGGGGGTTGAGGTGGCGAAGATGCACGGCGGAGACGCTCTTGCCGGCCTTCTGGAGATTCTGCACGCCGGCCGTGATGGCTCCGTAGGTGCCGCCCCAACCGACCACCAGGACCTTGCCCTTCTTCTCGCCGAGGATCTCGAGCGGAGGGATGTCCTGGGCGATCTTGTTGACCTTCGCGGCGCGCAGGCGGACCATCCGCTCGTGGTTGTCGGGATCGTAAGAGATATTTCCCGTAACGTCCTGCTTCTCGATGCCGCCGAGGCGGTGCTCGTAGCCGGGGGTGCCCGGGACGGGCCACGGGCGCGCCATCGTCTCGGGATCGCGCTTGTACAGCTTGAACTCCCCGGTCGGCGGGAGCGCGGTCCGGCCGAACTTGGTCAGCGCCGCCGCGTCCGGGATCAGCCACGGCTCGGAGCCGTTGGCGAGGTAGCCGTCGGTGAGCAGGAACACCGGGGTCATGTACTTGACCGCGATGCGGCTGGCCTCGTAAGCCATCGTGAAGCAGTCGCCGGGGGTGGCGGCCGCCAGCACGGGCACGGGGCATTCGCCGTTGCGGCCGTACAGGGCCTGAAAAAGATCGGCCTGCTCGGTCTTCGTCGGCAGGCCCGTGGACGGGCCGCCGCGCTGCACGTTCAGGATCACGACGGGAAGCTCGGTCATGACGGCCAGGCCGATGGCCTCGGTCTTCAGGGCCACGCCGGGGCCCGACGTGGTCGTCAGCGCGAGGTTGCCCGCGAAGGCCGCGCCGATGGCGCTGCCGATCGCCGCGATCTCGTCCTCGGCCTGGAACGACTTCACGCCGAAGTTCTTGAGCTTCGAGAGCTCATGGAGCACGTCGGAGGCGGGCGTGATCGGGTACGAGCCGAGCCACAGCGGCAGGCCGGACACGCTCGACGCGGCGACGAAGCCGAGCGCGGTCGCCTCGTTGCCCGTGATGTTTCGGTACAGGCCGGGCTTGATCGGCGCCTTGCGCACGCGATAGTGATGGCCGAAGATCTCCGCGGTCTCGGCGTACGCGTTGCCGGCGTGGAGCGCTTTGTGGTTCGCCTCGACGAACTTGGGGTTTTTCTTGAACTTGGCCTCGATCCACTTCAGCGTCGATTCCATGGGGCGGTCGTAGAGCCAGTACATCATGCCGAGCGCGAAGAAGTTCTTGCAGCGCTCGGTTTCCGTCGCCGAGAGACCCATGCCCTCGAGGGCGTTGCGCGTCAGGCGGCCGAGCTCGACGGGGATCACGCGGAAATCGGAGAGGCTGCCGTCCTCGAGCGGGTTCTTGCCGTCCTCGTAGCCGGCCTTCTTCAGGTTCGCGGCGTTGAACGTGTCCTTATTGACGATGATCATCCCGCCTTTCTTGACGTCCTTGACGTTGGCCTTCATCGCGGCCGGGTTCATCGCCACGAACACGTCGGGCGCGTCGCCGGGGGTGAGCACCTGGCGCGACGAGAACTGGATCTGGAAGCCCGAGACGCCGGCCGTCGTGCCCACGGGGGCGCGGATCTCGGCGGGATAGTCGGGGAAGGTGGACAGGTCGTTGCCGGCGAAGGCGGTGGTGGTCGTGAACTGCATGCCCGTCAGCTGGATTCCGTCTCCGGAGTCGCCGGCGAAACGGATGACGGCGGACTCGATCTCCTCGATCGGGAGACCGGAAGGCTTCGGCGAGATGGAGGTGTCGCTCATTTGGGGGATTCTCCGACGGACGGATTAGCGGCCACGCGGCTCCGCTCCGCCTATTATAGCCCCGGACGTCAACAGGAGTATTGATCTAAGTCAATTGTTGCGTGACCCGCGCCGGAGCGGCGCGAAACGACGATAGTTACGGCTCGAGGGCCGGGACGGAGGGCGCCGTCGCCGCGGCGAAGAGCTCGCGGAAGCCCTGGGCGGAGCCCGCGTCGGAGGCGGCGGTGTCCAGGCGGGAGCTCGTGGAGGCCGCCACCTCGAAGGCCGGCGCGCGCCTCATCGGGGGAACCAAAGAGGCGAAAACCTTGGTCCAGATCCGGGGCGCCGCGGCCGGCGGAACGAAAACCGCCGGAGCGTCGCCGCTTTTGACCGTTTCGCGCTTGACCGCCGGCGCGGCGGTCTTCGCTCCGGACGCCGGGACGTCCGGGGACGCCGGAGCGGCGGAATCCGTCTTCGAAGCCGCGGAGACGGACGCGAAGCGCCCGCCCATGCGGCCTCCCAGGTCGGGCGGAATTCCGCCGGCCTGGGGACCTTTATCGCTCGACGCGGAGGCGGCCATGCCGATCAGGCTGCCGTAGGCGTCATGCTCGTCGGCGCGAACTCCCGAGCGCGCGAGCGCGAAGGGGAGGACGAGCAATCCGGCGAGCAGGAGCCGCTTCATGCGGTAAGAATAGCTCGCCGGCGGCGTCTTCAGGAGGGACCGACGGGGCAAGCCGGGCCCGGCAAGAGGCCCTGGGAGAAGCGGGTCCTACGGGGCGTCGTTTTTGTCGCTTAAGCGTCCCGAAGCTCGAAGATCATCGTCGTCGAGCCGCAGTCGATCATGTCGCCTTCCTTCAGGACGACGGACCCCGCGACCTTCGCGCCGTTGACGACCGGATAGCCCTCGGTGACGGCGACGAGCATGTAGCCCTCGGGCTTGCGGTGCACGGAGGCCGCGACCTCGGGAGCCGAGCCGAACAGCCCGGAGCCCTTGATCTGCACCTGCACCCGGTCGGATTTTCCGATATACGTCGACATGCCCTTGAGCTCGTACTCGCCCGCGTCCACGGCGCCCTTGAGGACGCGCAGCCAGGCCGTCTTCTCCGCGCCCGCGGGCTTGGACGCGGCGGAGGAGGCGGCGACGAGCTCCGCCTGCTTCTGCGGAGTCAGCACCATCGTCGCATCGGAGGAAGGCTGCGGCGGGCCGGCCTCGGCGAGCTCGGCCTCGTTGAGGAAGACGACCGCGTGTTTGGCCAGGCCTACGACGTCGTTGTGGTGCAGGCCCGATTTCTTGATGCGCTTTTCGTTGACGAAGGTGCCGTTCGTGGAATCGAGGTCCTCGACGTAGTAGCCGCCGCCCTCCAGCGTGAGCTTGCAGTGGTGGCCGGAGATCGCCGGGTTGTCGATGACGATGTCGTTGTCGGGCTTGCGGCCGATGGCGATGGACTCCTTGTCCATGGCGATCTCCTTAATGACGGCCGCGTTGAACTTCAGCAGCAGCTTCGGCATCGATCTCTCCCTTGCGGCGGACTCAGCTTCCGAACAGGCGCGAAACGAGATTCTTGACCGCGCCGCCCCCGCCCGCGCCCGCGGCGGGCACTCTGGCGACGACGACGGCGATGTTGTCCACGCCGCCCGCGGCCCGGGACTTGGCGATGAGGACGTCGACGATCTTCTGCGGCTCCTGCTCGGCGGCGATCACGGCGGCGACGTCCGCGTCGACGACCATCTTGGACAGGCCGTCGGTCGCGAGCAGCACGACGTCCCCGGGAATCAACGGATGGTCGGCGACATCGACGCGCACGTCCTTCTCCGCGCCGAGCGCCCGGGTCAGGATGTTCTGCTGCGGCGAGCGGGCGGCCTGGTCGGCGGTCAGCTGGCCGCGCTTGACCTGCTCGCCGACGAGCGAATGGTCCTCGGTGAGCAAGGTCAGTTCGCCGCGGCGCCAGAGGTAGAGGCGGCTGTCTCCGACGTGCGCCACGGTCAGGGACTTGGAGTCCACGATCGCGGCCACGACGGTCGTGCCCATGCCCGCGTCCTTAGGGAAGGCGCGGCCCTTCTCGTAGATCATCTCGTTGGCCGACTTGACGAAGAACTCGAGCTGGCGCGCCCGCGGGGTCAGCCCCGGGGAGCCGCCCTCGGGGATCACAAGCTTCTCGCCGCCGAGCATCCGGCGTCCCTGCTCGACGATCGTCTTGCAGGAGATGTCGCTGGCGACCTCGCCGCTGTTGTGGCCGCCCATGCCGTCGGCGACGACGAGGAGGCCGAGGTCGGCCTCGACCGCGAAATTGTCCTCGTTGTTCTTGCGCACGCAGCCCGGATCCGTCGCCCCGGCGACTTCAACCCTGTCCTTGGTCTTCATGCGGGCTCCTGCGGATGCGGCTTGATGCGGACCGTCGCGTCCGGATTTTGCGTCGGCTCGATGCGCATCCCGCCGTTCGGCTCGGGCTCCGGCGCGGGGGCCGTGACCGCGGGGCCGACGCCGCCGCGCTGCGGCTGTTCGATGGTGAAATCGGACGGAGAGGCCGGCATCGGAAGCGATTCGACGGTGCGTTCGGCCGGCTTCGGCGTCGCTTTGGGGCGGTCGTTGAGGCCGGGAATGGTGATCTCGGGGCCGATGGAGATCGTCTTGTCGGACTGAGCCGGCTTCGGCGGAGGCGGCGGCGCCTTGACGGGAACGGCCGGCATGGTGATCTCGGCGGTGATCGAAGCCTCGGGCTTGGGCGCGGGCGTCGACGGAGCCTGCAGCGTCTTCGGCGCCGCCGCGGCGACCACGGCGGTGCCGCCCTTCAGCACGGCGCGGACGGCGGCCGCGAACTCGGAGCCGCGCTGGAAGCGTTCGTCGGGATTCTTGGCGAGGCCCTTATCGATGACGGCGCGCAGGCCCGGCGGCAGGTCCGGCTTGATGGTCGTGATGTCGGGATGGGGATCGTTGGCGATCTGGAACAGCAAGGTGCCGATGCCGTCGCCTCCCTTGAAAGGCTTCTCGCCGGTCGTGAGCTCGTAGAGCGCCACGGCCAACGAGAAAAGATCGGAGCGGCCGTCGACCTTCTTGCCGGCGACCTGCTCGGGGCTCATGTACGACGGCGTCCCCATCACGGTGCCGGTCGCCGTCTTCGAGGAGGAGGTGATGCGGGCGATGCCGAAGTCGGCGACGCGGATCGAGCCGTCGTTGAGGAGCATGATGTTCGCGGGCTTGATGTCCCGATGGACGATGCCTTGCGCGTGGGCATAGTCGAGCGCGTCGGCGACCGTCGCGACGTACTCGAGCGCGCGCTCCAACGGCAGGAGGCCGTCCTTCTGCCCGTACTTCACGAGATCGTGGCCGTCGAGCAGCTCCATCGCGATGTAGGCCACGTCGTTCTCGTCGCCGGCGTCGAAGATGCGGACGATGTTGGGGTGATTGAGAGTGCCGGCCGATTCGGCCTCTCGAAAAAACCGTTCCTTCACCGATTTCGTGCTTTCACCGTCGGAGCCTTCCTCGAGCATCATGGTCTTGATCGCGACCATGCGGTTGATCTTCGGATCGCGTCCGAGGTACACGACGCCCATGGCACCCCGGCCGAGCTCCTTCTCGATCTCGTAGCGTCCGAGCGTGGGCTTCGTCGACCCGCCCGAGATCATCACGGTGCCTTCCTTCTTGGCGCCGCCGACCGCGCCGAACACGGCGCCCTCGGAGGCTTCCTTGAGCTTTTTGGCCCGCTCGACCACGTCCTTATACTTGGGGTCCTTCGCCGCGACGTGCTCGAAGACCGCGGCGGCCTTCGAGTACTGCCGCTTGCGCTCGAAGTCGAGCGCGAGGTTGTACAGCGTGTCCTTCATGTTGTCGTCGAGCGGGCAAAGGCGGAACTTCTCGAAGGCGATGTCGAGCATGCCCTGGCCCTGGAAGGAGAGGCCGAGCATCTTGTTCGTCTCGATCGCGGACGCCTCGACGAGTTCCTTGCCCTTCTCGGTGACGAGAAATCCCTTCGAGATGATGACGAGGTAGCCGGCCAGGAGCAGGACCATCGGATAGGCGACCTGCAGCCACTGCCCGTTCATGAAAAGGTAGGTGCCCGCGCCGAAGAGGCCGAAGGCGAGAATGAGGCTGACGACGAGCCCCCACAGCGCCTTGAGGCGCGGCAGGATCGCCATGACGAACAGGCCGATCAGCGCGATGAGGCCGAGCTCCGCGCGTTCGCCCCACGGCGGGCGGGTCAGGAATTTCTGATGCAGGATGTTGGCGATGACGTTGGGCGCGACCTCGAGGGCGGAGAAGCCCTGCGCGACGGGAGTGTTCCACTGCGTGGACAGGCCCGAGGCCGTCAGGCCCAGGATCACGATCTTGTCCTTGAAGAACTCGGCGCCGACCTTGTC
Source organism: Elusimicrobiota bacterium (assembly GCA_030696455.1). Lineage (GTDB taxonomy): Bacteria > Elusimicrobiota > Elusimicrobia > UBA1565 > UBA9628 > GWA2-66-18. The sequence goes on along the minus strand of JAUYSH010000116.1, from coordinate 73,201 downwards.
GGCCATCAGGTTCGCGAAGGGCACCACGCGGATCGTGTCCTGCGGGCCGTTGAAGAGGACGGCCATCCGGTTCTCGGAGTCGAGCGGAACGCGGAGCTTGCCCAAGGTCAGCGCGACGCCGGGCTCCAGGACGACATCCTCCGGCGTCAGGCCCAGGTAGGCCATCGTCAGGCGCGTCGCGAACGACGGATACAGGTCGCCGCCGTACAGGACGAGGGGCGCCTCGCGGCGAAGCACCCCGTCGCTCTCCGTGTAGAGGTTCACGTGGCCCAAGCCCGACGCGGCCTCGGAGAAGGCGAGGATCGGGTATGCGATCTTGGCCTCCTCCTGCATGAAGGCAATCGCGCCGGCGGCGGGCAGAGCCGAGCTTGACACCGCCGCGGGGACCGCGTCGGGCCGGCCGCCCACGGTGCCGCCGGGGAAGAATAAGGGCAGGACGACGTTGCCGGCCGACTGCAGCGAGGCCAGCATCTTCGTGTCGGAGTCGAGCGCCACGGCGGAGGAGGAGAACTCGAGGGCGAAGTCGACGCCCTTCTGGCTGATCTTGCGCCCTTCGAGGTGCTCCTTGAATTTCTCTTCGAGGCGCTTGACCTCCAGCAGGCCCTGGTTCTGCTCGGCCTCCGAATACAGGATGTTGATGCCGAGCACCTTCGGCCCGGCGGCACGGAGCTTGTCGATCGCGTCCGCCATCCGGGATCGCGGCCAAGGCCAGCGCCCGATCTGGGCGATCGAGTCGTCGTCGATGGCGACCAGGACGATCTCCGGCGGAGGATTCAGGTCCGTGCGGAGGCTCGCGCGGAGGTCGTATGCCTTGAATTCAACGCTTTCAAGGATCCCCCAGCGAAAGAAGTAGTCCCCGCCGACGGCGAGCGTCAGGAATAATCCGATCGCGGCGTCGAGCAGCCGGCCCTTTTTCTTCATCTAATAGGCTTGAGTATAAACGGGACCCCGGGGCGTGTCAACCCCGTTTCAGCTCCTCTTTCCCAAAAGCTTCCAGCCCAGGGGAAGCAGGCCGGCGGAGAGCGCCGACTTCAGCAGGTCGCCGGGCAGGAAGGGCCATAAGCCCTGGACCAGCAAGGTCTCGGCGGGCACGAAGCGGGAGAGGCCGAGCAGGCCCAGCGCGAAGATGGGAAGGCTCCCGGCGAGCATCGCGAGGAACGCGCGCCCCGGCGTGCGGTCCCAGCCGCGCTCGGCGAGCAGGCCGGTCGCGAACGCGCCGACGGGGAAGCCGATGAGGTAGCCGCCGGTGGGGCCGAACAGGTGGAGGAAGCCGGCGGCGCCGCCGGAGAAGACGGGCAGTCCCATGGACCCCTGAAGCAGGTACAGGACGACGGCAGCGGCACCGCGTCGAGAACCCAAGAGGGCGCCGGTATACAAAACACCCAACGTCCCGCCGCTGAGCGGGACGGGAGTGAACGGCAACGGGATATTGATCTGCGCGCAAACGGCGATAAATAAACTCGCCACCAAGACGGCCACGGAGTCGTGCACTATGCCTGTCGACGGATAAATCGCGTCGGCAAGGGTCGGGAACGATTGGGATCGGGCTTTCATTTATTTATTAAGCATCTCCTTTGGTAGCTGCGCGAGCGGAAGCCTCACGACGAACTGGGCGCCGCCGGTCTTGGCGGACTGCACCCAGATCTCCCCCTTGTGCAGCTTGACGATCTTGGCGCAGATGGCGAGGCCGAGGCCGAAGCCGGACTTGGGCAGGTCCGTCTCGAGCTGACGGAATTTCTCGAAAACGGCCGCGCGCTGGGCCTCGGGGATGCCGGGCCCCGTGTCGGTGACGACGAACTCGACGCGGTCGGCGCCCGCGGCCGAGGCTTCGACGAGCACGAACCCGCCCTTGGGGGTGAACTTGATCGCGTTGGCGACGATGTTGTGCATCAGGCGCTCGACGAGGCGCTCGTCGGCCTCGAATTCGGACGGCGCGCCCTCGGCGAGCCGCGTTTCAAGGGTCACGCCCTTCTCGTCGGCCATCGGCTGGAACAGGCGCGCCGCGCGGCGCAGGATCGACGCCGTCTGGATGGGCGCGGGGTGGAGCTTGAGCTGGCCGCTCTCGATGCGCGCGGCGTCGAGGGCATCCTTGACGAGCGCGGTCAGGCGCTCGCAGGACTGGTCGATCGCCTCGAGCCAGTTCTTCTGCCGCTCATCGGGCTCGATGGACTTCTTCAATAATCGCAGATACCCCTGGACGGCGAACAGCGGCGCTCGCAGGTCGTGGGCGGCAGCCTGGAAGAACTCCTCCTTCATCGCCTCGATGCGCTTCTCCGAGGTCTGGTCGCGCAGCATCATCAGAACGCCGAAGTCTCCCGTCACCGGGTCGGTGAACATGGTGACCGTCGTGCGGAAGCTCGTCGCGGCTGCGCCCGGGGTCGCCGACAACTCCATCACGCCGCCCGAGGTGTGCGCCTTGAGCACATCCTGCACGCGCAGGCGCCAGCGCGACGGGTCGCGCGGCTGCAGCAAGCCCTTCCCGCCGGACATGACGTCGTTGAGCGTGGCGGCGAACAGCGGCAGGGCCGCGCCGTTGAGGAACATGACCTCGCCGCGGAGGTTGGTGATGACGAGGGCGTCGGGTATGCGCTCGACGAGCGTCTCGAGGCGGGTACGCTCTCTCAATAATCCGGCGTTGGCCTCATCGAGGGCGCGGCGCATGTCGTCCTGCGCGCGTGAGAACTGGCCGCCGAGGCGCCGCCAGCCGGTCAGGCGCGACTCGTCGAGGGGCGTGGACAGATCGCCGCGCGTCCAGCGTTCGAGGCCGCGCTCGAGCTCCCGCAAAGGCGAGACGAACCAACGCCAGGCGAGATAAGCCGCCAGCAGAGACGCCGCCGCCGCGGCCAGGGAGAGAAGCACGGCGGCGAGCGCGATCGGCTGGCCGGCATGAGTCCCGATCCACCAGCCCGCCAGCCCGGTCGGGATGGCTCCGGCGGCGAACATGATCCACGACGCGCGTCCAAATAGGTCCACTGGGCGCTCATCCTAACAAATCATGGACATATCTCAATACGGCTGTTATGCTATTGAGGAATGAGGACCCTTGCCCTGCTGCTCGCGTTGACGGGCCCCGCGCTCGCGGCACCCGCGCCCACGCGCGAATTCACCGAGCTTCCCCCCGGCCGCTACTCGGTCGTCCTGACCGGCCTGGTGACGACGGTCTGCGCGCGCGCGATCGCGGCCGAATGGGCCTCCCTGCCCCAGGTCGAGGCCGCCTCCGTCGACTTCGACAAGTCGACGGCCTTCGTCACCGTGCGCCTTGACGGCGTGCTGCCGGTCGCCTCCCTGCGCAAGACCCTGCGCCGCGCCGAGAGGATCTCCAACCTCGGCGCCCGCTACGATCTGACGGGCATCACCTACCGCCTCGGCAAGTAAGGTCCCTCGGATTGACGGCGGCCGTCGGATAAGCAAGAATGACTCATGGAGCCCACCGACCCCGTCAAGTTGGCCGAGTATCTCGAGCGCCTGCTCGCCGGCCTCGACCAGACGGCGGAGAGCCTGAAGTTCGAGATCCCCTACTACAAGGCCGACGACATCCAGGGCCATTACGCCAAGAAGTTCCTCGCCTCCGTGGTCGAGCAGGCCGACGCCACCCGCAAGCGGCTCGAGGAGCTGCGCAAGACCTTGCCCGCCGCCAAGGGCCCCGAAGGACAATAGGACGCGCGCGCGTCCCATCCCCGCCGCAACACAGGAGCACGCCATGATCGCAGCCGGTTCCAAGGTCAAGATCCACTACACGCTCAAGGTCAACGACGAGATCATCGACAGCTCGACCGGCCGCGATCCCCTCGAGTACCAGCAGGGGCAGGGCATGCTCGTGCCCGGCGTCGAGGCCGGCCTCGAGGGCGCCAAGCCCGGCGACAAGAAGCAATTGACGATCCCCGCCAAGGACGGCTACGGCGAGGCCGACCCCGGGATGCTCATCACCGCTCCCCGCGAGGCCTTCGCACAGATGCCCGACCTCAAGGTCGGCGCCACCGTGCGCGCCTCCGGCCCCGAAGGCGACTTCCGCGCGATCGTCGTCGAGATCGCCGAGGCCGTCGTGAAGCTCGACCTCAACCATCCGCTCGCGGGCAAGACGCTCGACTTCGACATCGAGATCGTCGCCGTCGAGCCGCCCCCGTCGACGATCATCCGCCCGTGAGCGAAGAGAAAGACCTCCGCGTCGTCTTCCGCACCTCGCACCATGAGGAGGCCTCCTCCTTGGCCGAACGGCTCGCCGAGGCGGGCATCCCCTCCGAGGCGCGCCTCGTCGTGCAGGCCTCGCGCGAGGCGGAAGCCCTGCAGATCATCGAGGGCTACATGTCGTCGATCGGCGCCGCGGCCCGCGAAGAGCGGCCCCCCGCCGAGGAGGAGAGCGCGGACCTTCTGCCGTGCCCGAACTGCGAGGCCCTCGGCATCCGGCTGGGCAAGGCCTGTCCGGGCTGCTCCTTCCGAATCTGGAAGGCCGCCGAGGCGCCGGTCGCCGTGTCCGCGCACACGCCCGAGGCGCGCACCTTCTGCCCGGAGTGCCGGGAGCCCTTCACGCTCGAATCGGGGGATTGCGCCGACTGCGCCGAGGCGCTCGAGCCGCTCGAGGGCGGCGACCGCCTCTGCCCGGAGCTGACCCACGTCCTGTACCGCGACACCGTCGGGGGCTTCGTCTGCAAGGCCTGCCGCGGCGTCTGGGTCGACGTCGCCGCGGACTGACGGTACCGTCAGTCCGATCTCGCCCCGCCTTGCGGACTGTTTCCGGAAACAGCTGAAAGTGTGGGCCGTGCAGGATTCGAACCTGCGGCCTGCCCCGTGTAAGGGGGACGCTCTACCGCTGAGCTAACGGCCCGTCTCGACGGAGTCTAACAGGTTTTGATCGCCGAGGCGAGAGCCGGTCGGTCCTGCGTCCCGGTCGTGATCTTGCCGTCGATGAACATCTTCGTGCCCATGCCGAGCAGCTTCAGGCCGCCCACGATGGCGGCGATGAAGAGGGCGACGATGAGCGCCACCGTCTTGACGGTTTCGCTCAGGAAAGCCCCAGAAGGCGCTTCCACCACGGCCTCTCCGGCTCGGGAGGCGGGGCCGCGGCGGCCTCGGGCGTGTAAACGGGCAAGGTGAAGTAGAACACCGAGCCCTTGCCCTCCTCGCTCTCGAGCCACATCCGTCCGCCCTGCAGCTCGACCATCGACTTGGCGATGGGCAGCCCCAGGCCGGTGCCGCCGACGTTCGCGGGGTTGTTCACCTGCGCGAACTTCTCGAAGACGCGCGCCCGGTCGGCCAACGGGATGCCGCAGCCGTTGTCGCGCACGGCGAAGGTCACGAAGCGGTCCGCCTCGTGCGGCAGCGCCGCGACGGTCACGAGGATGCGCCCGCCCTTCGGCGTGAACTTGAGCGCGTTGGAGATCAGGTTGACGAGCACCTGCACCGTGCGCTCGGAGTCGGCGAACACCTGGGGCAGTCCCGGCGCCGCGGACAGCGAGAGGCCCAACTCCTTCTTCGCCGCCCAGGGCAGAAGGCTGTCCACGGCCAGCGCCCCGATCTTCCCGGCCTCGGCGGGCTTCGGGTAGACGGTCATCTGCCCGGACTCGATCTTCGAGAAGTCGAGGATGTTGTTGACGAGCGACCCCAGGCGGTTGACGTTCGACGAACATGCCGCGAAGAGCGTGCTCTGCTGCTCGTCGATCTTGCCCTTATAGCTGCGCATCAGCAGGTCAAGGCCGGCCGAGATCGACGCGAGCGGGGACCTCAGCTCGTGGGTCATGTGCGCGACGAACTCCTGCTCCATCTTCTCGACCTTCTTGTGCGCGGCCAGATCGGTCAGCGCCAGGACCATGCCGACGACGCGGCCGGCCTCGTTCTTGACCACGGCCCAGGAGGAGCGGATCAGCCGCTTCGTGTCGTCGGCGCCGCGAACCTCGACGTCCTTGCTCAGGGGCTTGTCGATGGAGGCCTCGATCTCGGCGGCGAGTGCTACGACGTGCTTCGGGTCGCTCTTGGCGGAGATCGGCTTGCCGGCGACCTCGGCGAGCTTGGCGCCGTAGATCTCCTCGGCGGCGGGGTTCATCATCAGGATGTTGCCCCCCTCGTCGATGACGATGGCGCCCGCGCCGACGTTGTCGAGGATGTTCTCCGTGCGCGCCCGCTCGAACTCGACGACGCCCTTCTCCTGGCGCAGGACCTGCGTGGCCTGCGTCACGCTCTTCTCGATGTCGCGGCGCAGCTGCTCCATGATGAGCCGGAAGAGCAGGGCCTCCTCGGCGGGGCTGCGCGCGACCTTCTTGACCAGCACCTGGATCGACGTCTCGAGGGTCTGGCCCTCGATCTGCTGGCGCAGGCCGGCCTCCTTCGCGGCGGCGGGCGCGTCCCCGCCGTCGCCGCCGCCCTCCCCCTCGCCGGGCTTGAACGCCGGCTTGCCGTCGGGACCGACCTCGGCGTACACCGCCTCGTTGAGCACCACGTTGACGGCGGAGCGCTCGGCCAGGAAGGTCTGGGCGTCCGCTCCCGAATCGTGGCCGAGGGCGGAAAGCTCGCAGATCGCGATCAGGTCCTTGGAGGTCAGCCCCGACTTGAGCGTCACGCTGCTGAGCTTGTGGCGGTCGATGAGGATCGAGACGGGGCCGCCGACCTGCTTGACGAGCCCGACGATGCGGCCGTTGACGAGCCACTTGTCCTGGTCCTTGGCGAAGGTCAACGAGCCCTGCGGAGATGAAGCGAGCGCGGAGCCGATCAGGTCCTCGGCGCTCTTCAGCGTCTCGAGCACGGTCGGATGCTCCGCCCCGTAGAGGCCGAGCTGGAGAACGGTCTTGCCCAGCGCCGCGAGGGCGTCCAGGCACTGCGCGTCGAACGTCTCCTTCGGCGGTTCCATCGAGACCACGAGGATATCCCTCCGCCCGCTTTACGTCAAGGCGGAATTTCGCGCGGGATTTTGCTATACTCGTTTCGTTGCGGGGCCGTGGTGTAGCTGGCCTAACACGCCGCCCTGTCAAGGCGGAGATCGCGGGTTCAAATCCCGTCGGCCCCGCCAGCTTTCCTGAAAAACCGATTTCTCCACGAGAGATCGGTTTTTTGCTTGGCCGGCGCCGTCGGTCGATTCGAACACGGCCCACATAATCTCATGACAGGGTCGCTACCGACTTGAGCTTTCGCCCTGGGTACACTGGGGGCGATGGCGGATAACGATCACGACGCTCTTGTGAAGGCCTGGCTGGGGAGGCTGCCCGACGACCTCCCTCCCGAGGCGCTGCTGGCCCGGTTCCGGGAGGCCTGGAACGCGCTGACGAGCCGGGCCGAGGGCGCGGTCGGAGAGGTCGCGCTGGGCGCGATCAGCGAGACGGTGCGCGCCAAGTGCGTCGAGAAATTCCCGGTCCTCGGCTCCCTGCACCTCGAGTCGGCCCGCGTCGGCGGGAGCGCCCTGGAGGCGCCGCAGCGGCTCGATCCGCGGGAGCTGCGGGAGGCGTTCGCCTTCATGCTCGTCGATCTCCTGACGGTCGTCGGAGACCTGACCGATCAGGTCCTGACGAAGGGCCTGCACGTCGAGCTGTCGGGGGCCGCGCCGGACGCCGCGGCCCGCACCCAACCGGAGCCGCGCGACGCGGCCCCGCCTCAAGGAGCGGCACCCATGACGAACTTGACGAAAGACCGGCGCCTCACGACGGGCGTCCCGGACCTCGACGAGATCCTCGACGGGGGCTTCCTCAAGGGCGCCAGCATCGCCATCGCGGGCATCCCCGGCTCCGGCAAGACGATCCTGGCCCAGCAGATCTGCTTTCACAACGCGGCCCCGCGGAACCAGGTGCTTTACTTCACGACCCTGTCCGAGCCCGGCGCGAAGACCCTCTTCTATCTCAACAAGTTCAAGTTCTTCGACCCCGCGACGTTCGAGGAAAGCATGCATTTCGTCGACCTGGGCCTGCTGCTTCGCACGAACGGCCTGCCGCAGACGCTCGAGCTCATCCTGGACCACGTCAAGAAGATCAAGCCCGCGATCGTGGTCATCGACAGCTTCAAGGTCTTCCAGGACCTGACCCCGTCGAAGGAGGAGCTCCGGAAATTCTCCTACGAGCTGATGATCAACCTCATGGCGCTCAAGGCCACCACCTTCCTGCTCGGGGAATACGGCGTGAAGGAGATCGAATCCAACCCGATCTTCTCCATCATCGACGGCCTGATCACGATGAGCCAGCGCGAGTCGTCGGGCGAGCAGCAGAGGTTCATCCAGGTCAAGAAGCTGCGGGGGACGGCGCACAGCCAATTCGAGCACGCGTTCCGGATCGACGAGAACGGCATCGGCATATTCGCGCCCCGGATCCTGCCGAAGCGGGTCGATCCGGCCGGGAAGGAGGCGCAAGGCACCTCCGGCCATTGCCTGACCGGCATCCATAAGCTCGACGAGCTCCTGGGAGAGGGCGTCCCGCGCGGCTCGAGCCTCCTGATCTCCGGCGCCGCGGGGACGGGCAAGACGGTCCTGGGGCTCGAGTTCATTGTCCGCGGGGCGCAGGCCGGCGAGAAGGGCGTCCTGTTCTCGTTCGAGGAGACGCCCGAACGCCTGCGCGCCGCGGCCGGCGGCATCGGCTTCGATCTGGACGCCGAGCTCGCGCGCGGGATGCTGAAGATCGTCTTCATCCCTCAGCCCAACATCCGCGTCGAGCACGACCTGGAAATGATGACGGCGACGATCGCCGAGCTGGGGGCGCGGCGCGTGGTGATCGACTCGCTCTCGGTCTTCCTCCATAAGATCGAGGACGCCCAGGCCGTCCGCGACAAGGTCTTTCATATCGCCGCCCTCATCCAGAACGCCGGGGCGGTGGGCTTCCTCTCCACGGACGTCCCCTACGGCGCCGATCGGATCAGCCGCTTCGGCGTGGAGGAGACCGTCGTCGACGGCGTGATCATCCTGAGCTCGCTCGAGGAGGGCCTCGAGCGCCAGCGCTACATCGAGGTCTACAAGCTGCGCAACACCGCCCATCTCAAGGGGCGGCACACGATGACGATCGGGAAGGGCGGGATCACGGTGTTCCCGCGCTACGCCGTCTTCGAGCACGGCCTTTTTCTGGCTCCTCCCCCCAAGGCGGCCGAGCGCCTCTCCTGCGGAATCCCCGGCCTCGACAAGCTCCTCGGCGACGGACTCTTGGAGCAAAGCACCACGCTCGTCTCCGGAAGCTCCGGCATCGGCAAGAGCACGCTCGCCCTGCAGTTCATCCTGGAAGGCGCCCGGCAAGGAGAGCCCGGCCTCATCGTCACCCTCGAGGAGGCGCCCGAGGAGATCCTGGTCAACGCGGACGCCCTCGACCTGCCCTTGCGCCAGGCGGTCAAGGACGGCCTCGTCGAGCTCGTCTATCTCCCGCCGACCCACATCCGCAGCTCCCAGTTCCTGTCGGTCCTGACCGACAAGGTCCGCACGCGCAAGGCGCGGCGGCTCGTGCTCGACAGCACGACCCATATCGCGACCTCCGGCATGAGGCCCGACGACGTCCGCGAGCTGCTCTACGAGCTCATCGTCACCTTCCGGGCCTTGGGGGTCACGAGCGTGTTCACGCTCGAGTCCGACTCCCTGTACTCGATGGATTTCAACGCGGACGACCGGGGCTTCTCGCCGCTCGCGGACAACATCGTCGTGCTGCGCTACGCCCCGCAGGACAGCCGGATGGCCTCCTCCCTGAGGGTGATCAAGACCCGCGGCAGCACCCACGACAACGCGCTCCATACGTTCAAGATCGCGCGCGGAGGCTTCTCGATCGGGCCCGCGCTCAGCCTCCCGGGCGCGAAGGCTCCGCTCGAGCCCGCGCTCGCGGCGCGCGGGAGGCATCGATGACGCCGCCGCGGCGCGGCCGCCACGCGGCGCCGGCTCGCGAGCCTCGGCGCGCCCCCGAGCACGGGGCCAAGCGCATAGGCACGCTGTATGAGATCAGCAAGCTCCTCACTCATTTCGTCTCGACCACCGAGGAGGTGGTGCGGGCGCTTCTGGCGATCATGACCAAGGAGCTGCCGCTTCGAAGCGCGGTCCTGATCGAGAAGGCGGGCGAGCGGCCGGCGAAGATCGTCTGGCACGCTCCGGAGTTCAGCCCGTCCGAACTCGAGGCCGCCGAGGCGCGCGCGCGGACCTCCTTCGACTATCTCACCCGGACCGCCGCGCCCGAGCCCGAGTCGATCGTCCCGGGCACCGGAGCCGCCGCGCCGCCGCCTTCGGACGCGCCCCGGCCGGACCCGGGGAAATTCCTCTCTCTCCCCCTGATCGTGCAAGGCCGGCCCGTCTTCGGCGTCCTGCACCTGGAGGGCGAGGCCCCTTTCGACGAGGCGGACCTCGCCTTCGCGAGCGCGATCAGCAACCAGCTCGCCATCACGATCGAGCGCTTCCACGCGCGCCTCAAGGAGCTCGAGATGCGGCGGCGTGCGGAGGCGGGCGAGAAGAGCGCCCGGCGGGAGCTTTCCCTCCGCCGCGGCGTCGAGAGCGAGGTCCGCGCGCTCAACGCGGACCTCGAGCGCCGCGTGGCGGAGCGCACCGCCCAGTTCCAGGAGACGATCCGCGAGCTTCACGCGTTCACCTACTCCATCGCCCACGACCTGCGCGCGCCGCTGCGTCACATCCACGGCTTCAGCGACCTCCTCCTCGGCACCGCCGATGAAAGAACATTGCAGTCCTACGTCTCGCGCATCAAGGCGGCGAGCGAAGGCATGGACGTCCTGATCAACGACCTCCTGGCCTACAGCCGCCTGACGCTAGAGGACGTCAAGCTCGAGCCCGTTTCCCTTTCGGAGATCCTCGCCGGCGTGAGGTCCGAGCTGAAGGGCGAGCTCGAGTCGCGCGGGGGCTTCCTGGAGGCGGCGGACCCTTTGCCCCGGGTCCAGGGACACAAGGTCCAGCTCAAGCAGGCGGTTTACAACCTGGTCTCCAACGCCCTCAAATTCACGGCGCCGGGGGTCGCGCCGCGCGTGAGCGTGACGGCGGAGGAGCGCGACGGCCGGGTGCGCCTGTGGGTCCGCGACAACGGGATCGGCATCGCGCCGGAGCACCAGGAACGGATCTTCGGCGTGTTCCAGCGCCTGCACGGCGTCGAGGCCTATCCCGGCACGGGCATCGGCCTGGCGATCGTGCGCCGGGCGCTCGAGCGCATGAAGGGCTCCTCCGGGGTCGAGTCCCGGCCGGGAGAAGGCAGCCGCTTCTGGATCGAGCTGCCCAAGGAGCAGGTGCCGGCATGAGCCCGCGGGGCTTCGTCATCCTGGCCGTCGAGGACGACCCCGACGACGTGTTCTTCCTCAAGACGGCCTTCGCGGAGCTCGGCTTGCCCGATTGCCTCCGGGTCGCGCGCGACGGCGAGGAGGCGGTGGACTACCTTCAGGGCCAGGGCGCCTTCGCCGACCGGGGGCTTTACCCGCCGCCGTCGCTGGTGCTGCTCGATCTGAAGCTTCCCCGCAAATCGGGCTTCGAGGTCCTGGAGTGGCGCCGCCTGGAGCCCGCCTTCCGGCGCATCCCCGTCCTCGTGCTGACCTCCTCGAGATCGCAGGCCGACGTCGCCCACGCCTACGACCTCGGCGCGAACGCCTTCCTCGTCAAGCCCATCGACGCGCGCGAGCAGGTCCGCCTCGTCGCCGCGATCCGGAGCTTCTGGCTCGACCTGAACCTGCTTCCTTAGGGACGCACGACCAGACGATTCACCACTTTTCCCGGGCCCGCCAAGGCCGCGGCGCGCCGGCCGGCCTCGGCCTTGTCCCACTCGCTGCGCACGACCCCGCTGAGGACCACGCTGCCGCGGTCCGTCTCGACGCGCAGGCCGTCGACGGGTATGCCGGCGTTGCCCATGGGCGGAAGCCCCTGCAGCTCGTTGGGGCCCCGGGTAATGGAGATGAAGACCTTGACCGTCAACGGCTGGACGACCGGGGCGGGCGGAGCCGCGGGCGCGGCCGGCAAAGTCGGCCGGAGCGTTTGGCTCGGGTTGATCGGCGGGATCGTCTGGCTCGGGTTGATGTTCACGGGCGGCCTTTCCGTCCGCTGGCGCCTGACCTCCTGCGCGACCGCGAACGACGCGAGCAGGACCAGTATGATCGTAGGTGAGGTTTTCATCGCGACCTCCCGGACAGCGCCGCGGCGGCGCCCTCCTTGTCGAAGTTTAGCGCCGCGCGCGGGCCGCGGCCATGGAGGCGCGGAAACGTCCGGGTCAGTCCTGCGTGACGGAGGCCGGCGTCCAAAGATCGTCGATCGCCGTCCATGGACCCGCCCGTATCCGGAAAGCCTCGGCCTGACTTTGTTTTTTTGGCGGGATCCGGAAGTTTATGGCCGCCTAGCCGCGGAATGCCGCGAGCGCCCGCTCGGCGAGCGGATTGGACCAACGCCGCTCCCGAGCCGTCAGATACACCGGCAGATGAAACCCGCGCCCGGGCGGCAGCTTCAAAGGCCGGAGCGTACCCTTGAGGGCGCGGAGGGTGCGCTCGTCCACCGGAACGATGACTTTGCCGGCTATTCCCATGCGCCAGGCAAGCTCGAGGTCCTCCGTCTCGCCTCTGACCTCGGGGTGGACCTTCCAGCGCGCGAAAGCCTCCTGCAGCTGATGACGCAGGCCCCAGGGCGGGGAGGGAAGGATGACCGGACATCGATCCAAGGCTTTCGGCAGCGGTCCGAGGCGCCGCGCGAGGCGCGGCGACGCCGCCAGCCTCACGGGGATGCGCGCGGCCAGGCAGGAGACGAAGCGATCCCCATCACGCTCCTCGAGAGGCCGGTCCGACACCGCCAGGTCAAGACGGTGCTCGCGCATGGCCTCCGTCAAGCGAGAGGCCCCCGCCATCTGGAAGGAAAGATGAGCTCCCGGGAACTCGGAGGATAGGAACGCGACCAATGACTGCGACACGGCCGCCGGAAAGCCCGCGACGACGCCGATCTGCGCGCGCGGCGAGGCTTGCCGAGGCAGATCGCCCAAGGCGTCCCGCATCTCCGCCCCCAGGTCGAAGACACGCCGGGCGTACGCGAGCACGACCCGTCCATCCCCGGTCAGATGCAGCCCTCGGCCGCGCCGCTCGAAGAGCGTCCGCCCCAGATCCGTTTCGAGCTCGCGGATCTGAGCGCTGATCGTCGGCGCGGCCAGCAGCAGCTTCTCCGTCGCGCGGGCGATCGAACCTTCGTGAGCGACCACGAAGAAATAATAGAGATGGTGGTAGTTCAGGGGGATCATTAGGTTTTTCCACACCTTATATACCACATTATCTACTTTTCCTTACGACAATCGCGGGCTATGCTGTAGGGGATACGCCGATGACGCCTGCCTGGTCGCGGCCGCGCACCGGAGAATCGCCGGGATGAACGCGATACCGGAAAGCGTATCGCGCGGCCGTCGCCACCGCCGCGCGCGGGAGAGTGACGGATGACGCAAGACGCCCGGAGGCCGAGGCCCTAGCGGCTTCGGCCTCCCTGCGTCGAGCGCGATGAGCGTCTAAGGGAGGATTTGCATATGGAACGCATGCTGGAGTCGGGCGGAGGATTTTCCAAGGTGGGCGTGTGGTGCCGCGTGATCGTCCAGGACATTGAAACGGATGAGAAGCTGACCATCACCATCGTCCCTGTCGATGCCGCCGATCCGTTCGCCGGCAAGGTCTCCATCGGCGCGCCCCTCGCGGCGGCGCTCATGGGACATCAGGAGGACGAATCGGTGCGCGTGGAGGTTCACGACGGGATCCGGACGTTTCGGATCGTCAAGGTCGCTCGGGCGCCGGTGATAACGTGATGGATTTCCTGTACGGGCTCTTCTCGAACGACATGGCCATGGATCTCGGCACGGCCAATACCTTGGTTTACGTCAAGAACCAGGGCGTCGTCCTGCGCGAACCCTCCGTGGTGGCCATCGACCGAGATACCCGCAGGATCCTGGCGATCGGGGCCGAGGCCAAGGGGATGCTCGGACGCGCCCCTTCGTCGATCATCCCCGTCAGGCCGTTGAGGGACGGCGTCATCGCCGACTTCGCCGTCACGCAGGAGATGATCAGATTCTTCATCCGCAAGGTGCATGCTCGCCGGTCCCTCCTTCATCCGCGCGTCGTCATCGCGGTCCCATCCTGCATCACCGAGGTGGAGCGCCGCGCCGTCCGGGAAGCGGCCGAGCAGGCGGGCGCGCGCGAGGTCGTTCTGATCGAGGAGGTCGTCGCCGCGGCGATCGGGGCCGACCTGCCGATCGCGGAAGCTCGCGCGAACTTCATCGTCGACATCGGCGGCGGGACGACGGAGGCGGCCGTGATCTCCTTGGGCGGGATCGTGGTTTCCAGATCCGTCCCCGTGGCCGGCGACGAGATGGACCTGGCCCTCATCGTGCACTTCCGCCGGGAATACGGGCTCGTGATCGGCGAGAACACCGCGGAGGACGTCAAGCTCCGGATCGGGTCGGCCTTCCCGCTCAAGGAGGAGCAGACGATGGAGGTGCGCGGGCGGGATCAGGCGACCGGCCTGCCCAAGACCGTGCTGACCACGTCCGAGGAGGTCCGGCGGGCGCTCCTGGAGCCGGTGCGGCTCATCGTCGAGATGATCAGGGACGCCCTGAAAGAAACGCCCCCTCAGCTGTCCGCCGACCTGGTGGATCGCGGCTTGATCCTGACCGGAGGCGGGTGCCTGCTGCGGGGTTTCCCGGAGATCATCCGGCAGGAAACCGAGCTCGCGGTGAGCCAAGCGGCCGATCCCTTGAACTGCGTCGCGGCGGGCGCCGGAAGATTCCTCGAGGAACTGGATCGCATTCGAATCGGCATCGGTTAGGTCCCGGCCAAGTATAGACCGAAGCTCGGTTCAGCCGTTTTCGGGGCGGAGCGTCGCTTCGCGGCGGACGAGCAGCGCGGCGCCGAGCAGGAGCAGCGCGACGCCCTGATGGGCCGCGCCGAGGACGACGGGCACCCGGTACAGCAAGGTGAACGCCCCGAGCGCGAACTGCGCGACGGTGACGGCGGCGAGCAGGTGCAGCGCCGTCATCGCGCGCCGGGGCAGGCGCGCGCGCAGGCCGCCGAGCCAGGCCGCCAGCGCGGTCAGCGCCAGCAAAGCGGCCAGCACGCGATGATCGTATTGGACCGTCAGCTTGTTCTCGAAGAAGTTGGTCCACAGCGGGCGCAGCTCGAGCAGGTAGGGCGGCACCCAGTAGCCGCCGACGAGCGGAAAGGTGTTGAACGCCAGGCCGGCGCGCAGGCCGGCGACGAGGCCGCCCGACCCGATCGTCAGGAAGGAGAGGCCGACGAGGACCGCCGAGAGGCGGGAGAGCCACGGCCGGCGCGGCCCCGCGGCGGCGTCCGCCGGGCGCAGAAGCTCCAGCGCGATCGACAGCATGACCGCGTACAGCAGGCAGGCGGCCAGCAGGTGGGCGGTCAGGCGGTAATGGCTCACGCGCGGCTCGAGGACCAGGCCGCTGGCGACCATGTACCACCCGAGGGCCCCCTGCAGCGCCCAGAGCAAGGCGACCCCGGTGAGCTTGAGCGCCAGGGGGCGGTCGAGAGCCCGCTTGAACGCGAAATATAGGAAGGGGATCAGGAAAATGAGCCCCGCGCCGCGCGCCAGCAGGCGATGGGAGTACTCCATCAGATAGATCGACTTGAAGGCGGCGAGGCTCATGCCCGCGTTGACCTTCAGGTACTCCGGGGTCGCCCGGTATTTCTCGAACTCCGCCTCCCAACGGGCGTCGCCGAGCGGGGGCACCACGCCCACGACCGGCTTCCATTCGACGATGGAAAGCCCGCTGTGGGTCAGCCGGGTGACCCCGCCCGTCACGAGCACGACCCAGACGCACGCCGAGCACAGCAGCAGCCAGACCCCGATCGCCTTTCTCACGGGGACCTTACCTCGCAACGATCGTGCCAGCGCGGCTAGCGCTTTCCGGCGGCCGCGGCCTGATGCTCCGGGTCGACGGCGAAGGATATCTTGGCGTCGAGACGGAAGACCAGGCGCCCGTCCTCGACGATCGCCTGGAAATTCTCGACGTACAGCGATTTGATGTTGCGCACCGACTTGCCCGCTTCCTTCACGGCCTGCTGGGCGGCGTCCTCCCAGCTCGTCTCGGATTGCGCCAGGACCTCGATGACTTTCATGACGGACATGATGAACCTCCGTGGGATCGACGGCGATCAGGCGGCGACGGGCTGGGAGACCTCGCGCACGACCTCGCTGGTGACGTCGGAAGGGCACTTGCGGGCGATGTCCGCCTGGGACACGATGCCGCAGCAGCGGCCGTTCTCGTCGACGACGACGCGGCGTATGAGCCGCTCCTCGAGCACCCGGCAGCAGTCCTCGAGGCTCGTGTTCGGCGTCACGGAGACGACGGTCCGCGTCATGCAGTCGCGCGCGGCCAGCTCCAGCGGGTTAAGGGCCCGGGCGAGCGAACGGCAGACGATGTCACGGTCGGTGATGACTCCGAGCGGCCTGAGGTCGCGATCGTTGTCGACCACCGGCAGCTCTCCGACGTTGCGCTCGCACATGGTCTTGGCGACGTCCGCCAGCGGCGTCTCCGGCGTGCAGCAAACGGGATTCTTCGTCATGAGCTCGCGGACTTTCATGGGTTGATCTCCTTGGGCCCCGGAGTCTAACGATTCGGGGCGGCGCGGTCCATGGACGCGGGCTGACTTCGTTGTAGAAGGCCGGTGACGCCCGGCGCCTGGACGGGGACCCCCGAAGATTGGTACCATGTGCGTCGGAACGGAACACCGTCCGTCCGGCGGCCCAAGCCCCGGAAGCTTTTCTCACCCGAAGACAGAACCGACCGGTTCAGCTGGCCGTCCTCGATGGGGGCGGCCTTTACTATTCCAGGAGAACCATGAGCTTCGAAGCCTTCAATCTGCACCCCACCCTCAACGCCGCCCTCAAGTCGCACGGCTACACCACCCCCACCCCCATCCAGGTCCAGGCCATCCCCAAGGTCCTCGAGGGCCGCGACGTCCTCGGCCTCGCCCAGACGGGCACCGGCAAGACGGCCGCGTTCGCCCTGCCCATACTCCACCGCCTGAGCTCCGGCGCGCGCGGCCATGTCCGCGCCCTCATCGTCGCCCCGACCCGCGAGCTCGCCGAGCAGATCAAGGAGAGCTTCGACGCCCTCGGCCGCGGCACCGGCATACGGGCCGCCACGGTGTACGGCGGCGTCAGCATGCACCAGCAGATCCAGGCCCTGCACGGCCGCTGCGAGATCGTCGTCGCCTGCCCGGGGCGCCTGATCGACCACATGGAGCAAGGTCATTTCAAATCCGCCGGCGTCGAGGTGCTCGTCCTCGACGAGGCCGACCAGATGTTCGACATGGGTTTTTTGCCGTCGATCCGCAAGATCCTCGCGAAGATCCCCAAGCAGCGCCAGACCTTGCTGTTCTCGGCGACGATGCCCGACGCGCTGCGCGGCCTCGCCCACGAGTGCCTGACCAACCCCGTCACGGTCCAGGTCGACCACAACGTCGCGCTGACCACCGTCACCCACGCCCTGTATCCCGTCGTCGAGCACCTCAAGACGCCGCTGCTGCTCGCCTTGCTCCAGAAGATCGACAGCGAGTCCGTGCTCGTCTTCACGCGCACCAAGCACCGCGCCAAGCGCATCGCCGACAAGGTCAAGGAGGCCGGACACTCCTCGACTTCCTTGCAGGGCAATCTGTCTCAAAACCGCCGCAAGGCCGCGCTCGACTCCTTCCGCGAGGGGAAGGTGCACGTGCTCGTCGCCACCGACATCGCCGCGCGCGGCATCGACGTGTCGCAGATCTCCCACGTCATCAACTACGACATCACCGACACGCCCGAGGCCTACGTCCACCGCATCGGCCGCACCGGCCGCGCCGCGAAGACCGGCGACGCCTACACTTTCGTCACCTCGGTCGACGACGGGATGATCCGCACGATCGAGCGCAAGCTCGGCAAGAGCATCGAGCGGCGCACGCTCGAGGGCTTCGACTACCGCTCGGCCCCGGCGGCGCCTCACGGCCACCACCACACCGGCCCGCGCCCCCCTCAGAAGCAGCACACGCCCGCCGGCGCGCATCGCCCCGGCGGGGTCCCCGTCCCCGGACGCCCTTCCCGGAAGTTCTGGCGCACGCGCCGCCGCCCCCGCTGACCCGCGGACCCTGCTATAATCGCCGCATGAGCGAGAAGCGGCGTCCCGTCCTCGTCTTCGACGGCGACTGCGGGTTCTGCCGCCTGTGGATCGCGCGCTGGCGCCGCGCCACCGGAGCCAAGGTCGATTACGAGCCCTTTCAAAGCGCCGCCGCGAGGCATCCCGAGATCCCGCGCGAGGCCTTCCTCGGGGCGATTCACCTCTTCGAGGCGGATCGAACATCCCGCGGCGCCGAGGCCGCCCTGCGCGCCCTCGCCTACGCGCCCGGGCTTTCCTGGCTCCCTCGATTCTACGCCGCGCCGGGCGTCGCTTTCGTCTCCGAGGCCGTCTACCGCTTCATCGCCGCGCGCCGCCCGTTCTTCGCGCGCCTGACCCGCCTCCTGTGGGGCTCCTCGACCGTGCCCGCGCCGGCGGGCTTCACGGCGCGGCTGTTCCTGGCCGGCCTCGGGCTGTGCTATTTGATCGCCTTCGCCTCCTTCGGCTCCCAGGTCCGGGGCCTCATCGGCTCCGACGGCGTCATGCCCGCCGCGGCGATGCTCGACTCCGCCCGAGCCCAGCTCGGCGCCTCGCGCTACTGGCTGCTCCCGACCGCCGCCTGGCTCTCGGCCTCCGACGCCGCGCTGACGGCGTATTGCTGGCTCGGCGGCCTCGCCTCGCTCGGCCTGATCGCCGGCGTCGCCGCCGGCCCCTGCGCCCTGCTGTGCTGGGCGCTTTACCTGTCCCTGTGCGCGATCGGCGGGGACTTCATGAGCTTCCAGTGGGACGTGCTCCTTTTAGAAGCGGGCCTGCTCGCCTGCTTCCTCGCCCCGTGGCGGAAAAAAGCCGCCGAGCCCTCGCGCTTGGCGTTATGGCTGATACGCCTCCTCCTGTTCAAGCTGATGATGCAGTCGGGCCTCGTCAAACTGTTCTCCGGCGACCCGTCGTGGCGCGACCTGACCGCCCTGACCTATCATTACTGGACCCAGCCGCTGCCGACGCCGCTGGCGTGGTGGTTCGATCGTTCGCCGTTGTGGTTCCATAAAGCGTCCTGTCTGACGTTGTTGACGATAGAGCTCGTCGCTCCGGTCCTCATCCTTTTGCCGCGCCGCGCCCGCGCCGCGGGCGCGGGCTTGATCGCGATCCTGATGGTCTTGATCGCCGCCACCGGCAATTACGGGTTCTTCAATCTGCTGACCGTCGTCCTGTGCCTCGCCTGCCTCGACGACCGCTTCCTCCGCCGCATCGAGAAAGCCCCCGCCGGCAGCGCCGCGCCGAAGGCGCGGACCTGGAGCCTCGGAATCGTCGCGGTCGTTTCGTTGACGCTCGGCCTTTTCGGAACGCTCTCGATCACGGGCTTCCATGCCCCGGCGCCCGTGCGCGCGCTCGCCGGCGTCCTCTCCCCCCTGCGCTCCTTCAACGGCTACGGCCTGTTCTCGCTCATGACCCGCACGCGCGACGAGATCTCCGTCGAGGTCTCAGCCGACGGACGCGAGTGGCGCGAGTGGCCCCTCCCTTATAAGCCCGGAGACCCGCGCCGCGCGCCGCCCGTGATCGCGCCCTTCATGCCCCGCCTCGATTGGCAGTTCTGGTTCGCGGCGCTGGGCGAGCCGGGCGACAGCCCCTGGTTCGCCAACCTTTTGTTCCGCCTGCTCGAGGGCAGCCCGTCCGTCGCGGGCCTCATGGGCCCGAGCCCGCTCGGCGGCGCGCGGCCGCTCTACGCCCGCGCCATCCGCCACAAGACCGCGTTCGCCTCGGCGGAGGCCCGCCGCGCCGACGGCGTCTGGTGGACGCGCGAGCGCCAAGGTTTGTTCTTCCCCGTGGTATCGCTGAAGCGGTAGAATCCGTTCATGCTCCTCCTTCTCGCCCTCCTGCTCGCCGTGCCGTTGCGCGCCGGCGAGGTCACCCCTTCCGTTCTTTCCTTTATTTCCGGCGACAAGGAGGTCCTGAAGCTGACCCCCGCCGACCTCGCCAAGCGCCCGGCGGCGCGGACCATCGAGATCGAGGACCCGTTCTACAAGCGGCGCATGCGCTACAAGGCCGTGCCGCTCAAGGACCTGCTCACGGCGGCGTACGGCGGCTCCTGGGGCGAGAACGTGCTCGGCGAGGTCTTCTTCGAGGCGCTCGACGGCTACCGCTCTCACGCCCGGGTCTCCGTGCTGCTCAACGACGGCGGCATGATCGCCTTCGCCGACGCGGACGCCCCCGCCTGGCGGATGATGCCCAAGGGCGTGCTCCCCGGACCGTTCTACCTCGTCTGGACCGGCCCCGAGCAGACCCCGGCCAAGGGCTTTCCCTGGCCCTGGCGGATCACGAGCGTCAAGATGACCGTCCTCGAGGACGAGTATCCCCAGGCCCTCCCCAAGGGCGCCGCCCCCGACGCGGCCGCGGTGCGCGGCTGGAAGATCTTTCGCCGCGACTGCATCTCCTGCCACGCCATGAGCGGCGCCGGCGGCACCGTCGGCCCCGACCTCAACGAGCCGCGCGGCATCACCCGCTACCAGAAGAAATCCTTCCTCAAGGCCTTCATCAAGAAGCCCTCCGCCTTCCGCCGCACCAAGATGCCCGACTTCGACGAGCTGTCCAACAAGGAACTCGCCGACCTCATGGCCTACTTCGACCACATGACCGCGCTCGCCGGAACCAAGTAGGTGTCAGGCATTCCGGTATTTTCACTTTGGCCGAAATACTGAAAATACCGGAATGCCTGACACCGCTTCCCTTTGGTAAGATTTCGGGCATGAGCGTCGGGAAGAATGAGCCGAGGCGGGACGGGCCCGCGAAGCTGACGGGGCGCGCGCTCTACCTCGACGACATCAATATACCTGGCTGCTGGCACGGGGTGACGGTCCGCTCCACGGTGCCGCACGGCAAGATCAAGTCGATCGCCTATGACCCGTCCTTCCCCTGGGACGAATGCGTCGTCGTCACCGCCAAGGATATACCCGGGAAGAATCTCGTGACCTTGATCGAGGCCGATCAGCCCCTGCTCGCCGACGGCATCGTGCGCCATCGCGAGGAGGCCATCGTCCTCATCGCGCACCCGGACCGCGCGACCGCGTACGAGGCGGCCAAGCGCGTCAAGATCGAGTACGAGGCGCTGCCGCCCGTCTTCGACATGGAGAAGTCCGACAAGGTCTTCAAGTCCTACCTGATCGAGCGCGGCGACCTCGACGCGGGCTTCGCCGCCGCCGACGTCGTCGTCGAGGGCGAGTACCGCACCCCCTCGCAGGAGCAGGCCTACATCGAGAACAACGCGATCGCGGCCTACGAAGAGGACGGCGTGCTGATCGTGACCGGCTCGCTCCAGTGTCCGTACTACGTGCTCAAGGCGATGAAGGCGATCTTCAACCGCGGCGAGGACAAGATCCGGGTCATCCAGACCGTCACCGGCGGCGGCTTCGGCGGCAAGGAGGAGTACCCTTCCATGCTCGCCGGCCACGCGGCTTTGCTCGCGCTCAAGGCCGGGCGCCCGGTCAAGATCGCCTACGACCGCCACGAGGACATGGCCGCGACGACCAAGCGCCACCCCGCGCTCGTGCGCCACCGCACCGGCCTGGCCAAGGACGGCCGGCTGCTCGCGCAGGACATCGAGGTCGTCATGGACGGCGGCGCCTACGCGACCTTGTCCGGCGTCGTGCTCTCGCGCGGGACCTTGCACGCGGCCGGCGCCTACGAATGCCCGAACGTGCGCGTGCGCTCGAAGGTGGTCATGACGCACACCCCTCCCAACGGCGCGTTCCGCGGCTTCGGCGCGCCGCAGACCTTGTTCGCCGTGGAGCTGCACTGGGAGAGGATCGCCGACGCGTTAAAAATTGATTCGTTGACGTTGCGACAGCGCAATATCTTCAAGCTCGGATCGACCACGGCCACGGGGCAGATCCTTGTTGAATCGGTGGGCGCAGAAGAGTGCCTCCAAAAGACGGTCAAGCACTCAAAATATGTTTCTAAACGTAAAGAGTACGACCGTTGGAACAAAAACAAAAGAAATAAAACCTGGAAGGGCATCGGCCTCGCCGTCTGCCACCACGGCGCCGGCTTCACGGGCTCGGGCGAGGTGTATCTCGCCTCGCGCGCGGGCGTCGCCCTGACCAAGGACGGCGAGCTGATCGTGCTCGCCGCCTCGACCGAGATCGGCCAGGGCACGAACACGATGTTCGCCCAGGTCGCCGCCGACGCGCTGGGCGTGCCCGCGTCATGGTTCACCGTCGAGACGCCCGACACCCATAAGGTCCCCGATTCCGGTCCCACGGTGGCGTCTCGAACCTGCATGGTCGTCGGCGGGCTGGTCTCCCGCGCGACGCACGATCTGCGCCGGGCGTTCGAGGCCGAGTTCGGCCGGGTCCCAAAGACGGCCGCCGACCTCAAGAAGGCCGCCGCCGCCCTGTGCAAGGGCGCGCCCGCGCGGCGCTTCGAGGTGCAGTACGAGAAGCCCCCCGAGGTGACCTGGGACGACGCGACCTATCGCGGCGACGCGTACGGCGTCTACTCCTACGCGGCCATCGCGGTCGACCTCGAGATCGACAAGCTCACCTGCGAGGTCCGCCTCGTCAAGGTCACGACCGCCCAGGACATCGGCAAGGCGATCAACCCCCTGCTCGCCGAGGGGCAGATCATCGGCGGCTCGACCCAGGGCCTGGGCTGGGCGCTCCTCGAGGAGCCGCTCTTCAAGGACGGCGTGATGATCAACAACCAGCTCACGAACTACGTGATCCCGACGAGCCTGGACACGCCTTCGTTCCAGGTGCTGCTCGTCGAGAAGCCCTACACGCGCGGGCCGTTCGGCGCCAAAGGCGTGGGCGAATTGCCGATGGACATACCGGGGCCGGCCGTCGCGGCCGCGGTCAAGCACGCGACCGGCCGCATGATACCGACCTTGCCGCAGACCCCGGAACGAATATCCCAGGCCCTGAAATGATCAAGCTCACCGTCAACGGTAAGAAAATATCGTTCAAGGGCGCGCCGTTCAAGCGGCTCATCGACGCCCTGCGCGAGGACCTCGCGCTCACCGGCACCAAGGAAGGCTGCGGCGAGGGCGAGTGCGGCGCCTGCACGGTGCTCCTCGACGGCGAGCCGGTCAACTCCTGCCTGATCCCCGTCTGCCAGGCGGACGGCCGCAAGATCGAGACGGTCGAGTCCCTCGGCGTCCCCGAGAAGCTCTCCAAGCTCCAGGCCGGCTTCCTCGCCTGCGGCGGCGCGCAGTGCGGCATCTGCACGCCGGGCATGCTGATGACGGCGCACGCGCACGTGCGGTCCAAGGGGAAGTGCGACGACAAGTCGATCCGCACGGCGCTGTCGGGAAATCTCTGCCGCTGCACCGGCTATCAGGACATCGTCAAGTCGGTGCTCAAGGCCGCCAAAGGCGGGAAGAAATGAGAGGCGACGCGAAGTCGATGACGGTGCTGTCGCCGCGCTCCGCCGCCGAGGCGGTGAAGGCCTACGCCAAGTCCCCCGCCGCGCTCCCCTTCGCGGGCGGCACGGACGTCATGGTGGGCTGGAACATGGGGCAGCTCAACGGGCGCGCCGTGCTCGACCTCTCGCGCGTGGCGGAATGGAAGAAGATCACCGTCGTGAGCGACGGCGTCGACCTGGGAAGCCTGGTCACACACGCGCAGATACAGGCGCACCCCGTCCTCAAGAAACGATTTCCACTTCTGACGGCCGCGTGCGCGACCGTCGGGGCGGCGCAGATACAGAACAGGGGCACGATAGGCGGGAATATCGCCAACGCGTCTCCCGCGGGCGACACCTTCCCGGCGCTCGCGGTGTATGAGGCGACGGTGCGCGCGGTGGGGCCGAAGGGACGTCGCGGGGTGCCGCTGGTCGAGATCTTCGCGGGGGTGAAGAAGACGACGCTCAAGCCGGGGGAGCTCATCGAGGCGATTTTTCTTCCCTTCCCGGATAAAACGCCGACGCGGGGGGCTTTCAGGAAGGTGGGGACGCGGGCGGCGCAGGCGATTTCGAAGACCGTGTTCGCCGGCCTTCTTTGGAACGGCAAAGGTGGAGTACTCGAGGAGGCACGACTCGCTTTCGGGAGCATGGCACCGACGGTCCGCAGGCTGCACGCGGTCGAGCGGTTCTTGCGGGGGCGGCGGCTAAACGACGTCTCGATCACCGCCGCCGCGGAATTGCTGACCAACGACGTTTCGCCGATCGATGATATTCGCTCGACCCGCGAATACCGGCTGAGGGTCTCGCGGAACATATTGATGGCGTTCTTGAAGGGAGAACTAAAATGAAGGCACAGGCGACTCTCGATGCTAAAGCTCTCAAGGCCGCTTTCGCGGCCTTGAATCGCCAGAACGAACTGCATTTGAAGAGATTCCCGGGAGACTCGTTCGGGCGCCAGCCCGTGCACACCGTTTACGGCGGAGCGCACCTGTTCAAATCCGATTCCGCCAAAAAACTCGGAGAGCTCTCTCTACGGGCATTATCCCGTTACGCCCCCGACGCCATCACCTTCTCTCGCGCGGTCGGCATGGACGAGCTCCTGGCGCTCAAGGTTTATGATCGCGTCGTCGAAAAGCTGAAGCGCGAAGCGGTCGAAGACTTCCGCATCGACTTCGAGGACGGCTACGGCAACCGGTCCGACGCGGAGGAGGACGGCCACGCCGTCTCCGCGGCCGAGGAGGTCGCCAAGGGCCTCGACGAGGGCACCCTCCCGCCCTTCATCGGCATCCGGATCAAGACCTTCTCCAACGAGTTGTCGGTCCGCTCGGCTCGTACGCTGGACATCTTCCTGACGACCTTGATCCGCGCGACCAAGGGCCGGCTTCCCGACCCGTTCTACGTGACCCTGCCCAAGGTCGTCCATGCCGGGCAGGCCGCGGCGCTGCACAAGCTGCTCAACGCGTTCGAGAAGAAGAAGAAGCTCAAGCCCGGCACGATCAAGGTCGAGCTCATGGTCGAGACGCCGCAGTCCATCATCGGCTTCGACGGCGCCGCCCCCCTGCGCGCGATGGTCGACGCCCTGCCCGGCCGCTGCGTCAGCGCGCACTTCGGCACCTACGACTACACCGCCTCGTGCAACATCACCGCGGCGCACCAGCGCATGGACCACGCCTCCTGCGACTTCGCCAAACACGTCATGCAGGTGACCTTGGCCGGCACCGGCGTCAACATGTCCGACGGCGCCACGAACGTGATGCCCGTGGGTCCGCACCGTCCCGCGGCCGGGGAGTATCTCTCCGCCGCGCAGGACCGCGAGAACGTGGAAGCGGTCAAGCGCGCCTGGAAGCTGCACTACGACCACGCGACGCATTCCCTCGTCAACGGATTCTATCAGGGCTGGGACCTGCATCCCGCCCAGCTGCCCACGCGCTACGGCGCCGTGTACGCCTTCTTCCTCGGCGGCCTGCCCGCCGCGACCGCGCGGCTCAAGAACTTCATCGAGAAGGCCGCGCAGGCGACCTTGGTCGGCGACGTGTTCGACGACGCCGCCACCGGCCAGGGCCTGCTCAACTACTTCCTGCGCGCGCGCAACTGCGGCGCCATCACCGAGGCCGAGGCCTCCGCGACGGGCCTGACGCCCGCCGAGTTCGCCTCGCGCTCCTTCCTCAATATCCTCGAGGGACGGCGCAAATAGGAGGATGACGATCCGGCCCGCGGCCGCCTCCGAGCTCGAGGCGGTGTACCGGATGGGCTACGACGTCTGGGGCGAACGGCTCGGCCTCGACGCCTACCTCGCGGCCTGCCGCGCGTCGCCGAAATACGCCGCGGGAGCATGGTGGGTTTCGGCGGGCGGAGACGGCGTTCCGCTGAGCTCCCTGCTCGCGCATGAGATCCTTCTTCCGTCGGGCCGCCCGGCCGTCGGCCTGGGCTCCATCGCCACGCCGCCGGCGCTGAGGGGACGCGGACATGCCTCGAGCCTGATCGCCGGGTTTCTTCGCGCCCGGGAGGAGTCCCACGGCACCGAGGTCTTCTTTCTTTTCTCCGACATCGCCCCGGCGTTCTACGAACGCTTCGGGTTCGCCGCGCTCGGGCCGTGCCCCGGCAAGCCCGGCTCCATCCTGATGGCGCGCGCCAACCGCAAAAGGCTCGACGGACTTCTCTCCGACCCACGCTTCGCCGCCCCGGACTACTTCTAAACCGGCTACGGCGGCGACCGTCAACTGTCGTTGACGACAGTGCCGCTGTGTCCAGCGTGGATATGTCCGCGCTCACCCCGGGTCCCCGGGGCTATTCCTTAGTAGGACCATTGCCCGCCGATAAGGGGTCCTTCGCTCCATCCCTCGAAACGGCCCCCGGGCTATGATATGACCATGACGAGAACCCTCTTCGCCTCCGTCGTGGCCTGCGCGCTCGCGGCCGGGAGCGCCTCGGCGCAGACCCAAGTCTCCGTCCGCGCCGGCCAAACCGCCGCGCCCGTCACGCCCGTCCTCCCCTTCTCCGCGGCGCCCGGCGGCGCGACTTTCGTCGCCCCCCTGGGCAGCCTCGGCCTGACCCCGACGCTCTCCGCCCCGTCCTTGACGCCGTCCATGATCGCCCGGCCGGCGGCGTTGGCCGCCATGCCGTCCGTTGTCGCCGCCGCCGTATCGCCCGTCGCCGTCCGCCCCGTCGCCGCGATCTCCGCCGCCAAGTCCTTGGCGCTCGAGGCCAAGGCCTCGCCGCTGGCCCTCGGCCATGTCGCGTCGCCCGCCCTCTCCGTCCTCTCGGCCGCCGCCGTCGCCGATCAGAAGTCCCCCGCCGACGGCGCCAAGCTCGACGCGATGTTCGACGGCTCGGCCTCGCGCTCCGGAGAGTCCTCCGCGGTCGCCGCGCCCGCCGCGAAGCCCGTCCGCTCGTTCCTCGGCCGCGCCGCCCTCGCGGCCGGCGTATTCATCGCGCACCCCGCCGTCACGCTGGCGGCGCAGGCCCCCGCCGTCGTCGAGCCGGGTGCCATGGCCATCATCGGCTCCTACGCCCCGCTCGCCACCGCGATCGCCGCCGTGCTCGGCGCCCTGTTCGGCCTCTGGTCGACGCGCAGCCGCGACGGGTCTCCCGCCAACGCCGGCAGCGTCTTCGCCGCGGCGCTGAGCCACGGCGCCATCGCCGGCGCCGCCGCCTTCACCTTGATCGACCTGACCAAGGTCGCCTTCCTGGGCGCTTCCGCCGCCGCGCTCACGCCGCTGACCGCGGCCGTGGCGACCGCCGCGCTCGCGCAGACCGCCTTCGCCGCCAAGTTCATGGACCCCGCCACGACGCCCGCCGAGCGCGTCATGGGCGCGTTCCCCGCCGTCGCCATGGCCTTCGGGCTCAGCGTCGGCGCCGTGGCCTTCCTGCCCGCCGCGACCATGCTCACGATCGGCACCGCGGCCCTGATGCTGACGGGGGCCGCGACCGCGCTGTACACCGCCGTGTTCCGCCTGGAGAAGTCCCCCGCCGGCGGCCCCGCCGCGATGGGCCGCGGCTTCGTCCTGCAGGCGCTGATGACGGGCTTGGCGCTCGCGCTGGGGCCCTCGCCCTACGCGCTGTTCTTCTTCGCGCTCGGGATGGCGGGCTTCGGCCTGGTGATGCTGGCGACCGTGAAGGAGCTCTGGGCCGCCGTCCCGCAGTCCCTCAAGGACCGCCTCAAGCGCAAGCCCTAGCTGCCGCGGTAGGTGGAGTAGCCGAACGGCGAGAGCAGCAGCGGCACGTGATGGTGCCGGGAATCCCGGACCGTGAAGACGATCGAGATCGACGGGTAGAACGCGTTCTGCCGCGTGCGCCTGAAGTAGGACGCGACCCCGAAGGTCAGGCGGTAGACTCCCTTCTTGAGCTTCGCGTTCCCCTTCACGAGCGTCTTGCAGCGGCCGTCGAGATCCGTCGCGCCCCGCCCCACGGTGGCCCAGCCTCCGCCGCTGCCCTTGGCGAGGATGAGCGTGACGCCCGAAGCGGGCCGCCCGATCGAGGTGTCGAGGATGTGGGTGGTGATCGTGCTCATGAGAGTAGTTTCTCCAGGCGGATCTTGGTGATCTTGTTCTGCTCGCCCGCGGCGAGGCGCAGCTCGGCTCCGGCGTCGTTGGTCAAGCGTGATTTGAGCAAATCGAGCATCTCGGGGGCGGATTTTCCGGTCGCGCAGACGATGAAGATGTGGCCGAACTTCTTCTCGTACGCGGTGTTGCCCGCGGCCAGCGCGTCGAGCGTCTTCTCGCTCGCGGCCGCGGCGCCGGACTGCTCTCCCTTCGCCCAGGCCCGCGTCGCGGCGAACTTCCCGCGCAGGGCGTCCTTGCCGCCGATGCGCGGGTGATGCGAGAACGCCTCGCGCCAGTCGGGCTCCTCCGTCCTGGACCACGCCGCGTCGGAGGCGGACAGCAGGGCGGCCTTGTCCCGAAACGGCCGCGCCGCGAGCACGGCGTCGGCCCAGCGCGCGCAGCCGCAGCAGCGCAGCAGCTCGTCGCGGGCCGCCTCGGCGGCCAAGGCGTTGAAGACGTCGAGGGTCACGGCGCGCAGCCCTTGGCGGACCGAAGCTTTTCCGGATTCTTCACGAGGAACTCGTGCAGCCCGACGACGAGCTTCACCTGCCACTCGTCGCCCTTGTAGCGGAACTTGAAGCCGCCGAGGCGCTCGCCGCAGGGCGAATAGACGCCCTGCCTCATCCACGCTCGCATGAGCCAGCCCACGCCGAACGATTCGGTCTCGACGACGACGCCGCAGGACGCAAAGGGACCCTTCCCTTCGACGCGCGTGACGGATTCGAAAAGCCCGGCGCCCGCGGCCTGCGCCGCGGGGAGGTCCTTGCTCCACTTCACGCAGACCTTCACCGGCAGCGGCTCGGCGGCGAAGGCGGCGGACGGCAGCAGCAGCGCCCCGGCGAGCAGGCCCCTCACGCGCGCTCCCCCAGCAGGCGCAGGCGCGAGATGCCCCCGTCCGGGTACATGTTGAGGCGCACGTGGGTGATCGGGCCGTGGGGCACGATCTCTTTGCGAAAGAAGTGGCGCTTATGGGCGGCGAGCTTGGTCTGCGGCAGCACGGGCGCCCAAGGCGTGAACTCGTCGGCGAGCTCGGCGCCCTGGGCGCCGGGCTTGTGCACGCCCTCGAGCATGCAGGAGTCCGGATAGTTGCCCTTGAAGAAATTGGTGTCGACTTCGATCCTGCGGATCATTCCCGGCGCGCCCAGCTTGAGGATCGCCCAGTCCCAGCCCGGCCCGCGGCGGCGCTTGGTCTCCCAGCCGTCGCCCATGTTCTTCGAGCGGCCGGGCATGATCAGGTTCTGCGGGTGGGAGTAATGCATGTCGCTGGCGAGCAAAGGCAGCCCGCCGTTCTGAACCGCGACGAGGTCCACCAAGGTTTTCTTCGGCATGCTGGCCCAGTTCGGCGCGACCTCGCCGTACACGCGCAGCCGCGCGACGCCGCCGTCGGGGAAGATGTTGAGGCGTACTTGGTCGTAAGGCTTTTCGGATTTGACCGGCAGAAGATTGTCGCCGTTGCCCTTCAACGCGGTCTTCGGGAGGATCTCCGTCCACTGCCCTTTCCCGTCGCGCGCGTCGAGGCTCGCGTGGGAAGGATAGTTCCCGGTGAAGAATGAGGTATCGATATTGACGCCTTTGATAAGACCTCTCAGGCCAAGCCGAACAATACACCAGTCATAGCCCGGCGTCCGCCGGCGCCGCGACTCCCAGCCGTCCATCCACTTTCCCTGCGAGGTGTACTTATCGGCGAGCCAGACCGCCTTCGCCGGCTTGAGCAGGTTCGACTTCGGCGCGAAGAACTCGTCGCTGGCCGCGACGGCCTTGCCGCCGACGCGCGCCGACGCCAGATCGATCAGCTGGATGAAGTCCATGTCTCGCTCCCCTTGAGAAGGGCCTTTCCCCGCCGTCCGGCGGGGAAATTCCCGCTATTATCGTAAATCAGCGCGCCGCGCTGGTAATGCGCGACGACCTCGCCCTGAAGCCGCAGGCCGGCGTACGCCGTGACCTTGTGGCGATGCAGGACCCCGCGGGGCTCCACCTCGAACAAGGCCGCGTCGTCGTAGACCACGAGGTCCGCGTCCCGGCCCTTCTCGAGACGTCCCTTCGCCTGAAGCCCCGCGAAATCCGCCGTGCGCTCCGCCGTCCAGCGCACGACGTCCTCGATTTGAAACCCCCGCCGCTTGGCGCCCATCCAGAGGGCGGGCAAGGTGAACTGCAGCCCCGCGATCCCGCCCCAGGCGGCCAGGAAGTCGCCCTCCGAGAACTTCTTGAGCTCCGGGGCGCAGGGGCTGTGATCGGACACGACGAAATCGATGACGCCGCGTCCAAGCGCCCGCCACAACTCCTCGCGGTTGTCGGAGGAGCGAATCGGGGGAGCGCACTTGAACTGCGTGGCGCCGTCGGGAATCCCGTCGTCGGCGAAGGTCAGATAATGGGGGCAGGTCTCCACCGTGAACGGCAGGCCCTCGGCCTTGGCCTCCTCGATGTCGCGCAGGGCCTCGGCCGAGGAAAGGTGGACGATATGCGTGCGGCAGCGCGTCTTGCGGCACAGGTCGATCATCAGGCGGATCGCCCGCACCTCCATATCTCCAGGGCGCGAGGCCTGGTAAGACTCGAATTTCCGGGGATCCTCGCCGGCGGCGGCGCACGGGTCGAGCTCGGCGTGGACGATCAAAGGCAGCCCCAGCCCCGCGATCACCGGCATGGCCGCCTCGAGGTCATGTCTGGAAACATTGGGAAACTCATCGAGGCCGCTATGCGTTAAAAAGGCCTTAAAGCCGACGACTCCGTCGTCGGCTAAGTTCCGAAGCTCGTTCAGATTCCCCGGGATGACACCCCCCCAGAACGCCGCGTCGACGGACAATTTTCCCTTGACCGCGTCGAGCTTAAGCTTCAATGCCTTACGGGTGGTCGTGACGGGAGAACAATTCAACGGCATGTCGATAATCGTCCCCACGCCCCCCGCCGCCGCCGCCCGCGTTGCCGTCAAATATCCTTCCCATTCCGTTCTGCCTGGCTCGTTCACGTGGACGTGGGAGTCCACCAAAGAAGGGATCACCGCAAGGTCACCCACGTCGTTGACGTTCGTTCCGTTCGGGACATCGTCGCCGTTGACGATGTCCCGGATTCGCCCGCCCTCGATCAATATCGCGCCCTCGCGAGGCCCGCCAGGCGTATAGATCCGAGTCCCTTTCACCGCGAACTCGATCATTTCGGTCCCTCGTTGAGGTTCGCGAATATCACGTCGGTGTTCACCGGCACCTCAGCCACCCGCCGTCCCCGCAGGAACTCATCCAGCCGCCCCGTCGCCGGGTCCAAACGCGCGACCTCGTCCCATGTCTCGGCGCCCAGCAGCACCGGATGCCCCCGACGCCCCGCATGCACCGGCACCGCGTCCCCCGGCGCCGCCTCGAGCGCCCTCCACACGCGCAGATCGAACACCGGCATGTCGACATGGATCACGAAGCCGCGCGCCCGCGGCGAAGCCGCGAGCAAGGTCTGCAGCGAGTCCAGCGCCGCGCCCTCCGGATCGGCCGCAACCCAGTTCACCCGCGGCGACAGCCCCCGGCAGCGCTCGAGCCACTCGGCCTGGATCGCGATATCGACGTTCTCCGGCGCGGTCACCGTCGCCAAAAAGCCGAGCTGGGCCTCGAGCAAGGTCTTGCCGCCGTACGGCCCCCACGCCTTGGGCCCGCCCGCGCGCCTTCCGCGCCCCGCGGCGAGCAGCCGGACGCGAACGTCGCTCATGCCTCGACGGTCGCCGGCTTCGGCTGCATCCGGTACGCCCATTTCTCGAGCAGCTCGGCGGCGACGGAGACGGCGATCGCCTTCGGGTTCTTGGAGGGAATCTTGCGCCCGATCGGGCAGCGCATGGCCGCGTCCCACAGCGCCCGGCGCGGCGGCGGCAGGCGCGAGCGGAATACGCGGGATTTATGCATGGAGCCGATAAGACCGAGATATCCCAGCGGCTTATCGAGCAGGATGTCGACCAGCTTGAAATCGAGCTCATGATCGTTGGTCATGACGCAGGCGGCGTCCAAGGGACCGTAGCCCGCGGCACGCGCAAGCGACAGCGGGTCGGCTCGAAGAATTCTCGTCTTTGGCGGAAACGCCGACGCGTCGGCCCACTCCGGCCGGGAGTCGTAGACGCAGACCTCGAGATCCAGACCATCCAAGGTCGAGGCCAGCGCCCTCGCCACATGTCCCGCTCCAAAGACGTGCGCCGCCTTGCGGCGGCCGCAGGGTTCGAAGAACACCGTCGCCTTGCCCCCGCAGCACTGTCCCATTTCCCGGCAAAGGGTGTACTCCTTGAGGAACGCCTCGGGCCGGGAGTCGCCGAGCAGCCGGCGCGCCTCGGCCAGGACCTCGGCCTCGAACTTTCCGCCGCCGATGGTCCCGGAGAAGCCGTCGGCCCACACCCACATCTTGGCGCCCGGCGCCTGGGGCGCGGACCCCACGACCTTCGCGAGCGTGCACAGCACGCCCGGGCGAGGCAGATCCCCGGCGAGCTCGGACAGAGCCAGAGGTTCCATGACCAAATTCTACTTAATTGCTAGACTGGCGATGATGCGCCCTCCTCTGCTGATCAAGAACGCCCTGCGCGTCGCCACGATGGACGACGCGGGCACCGAACTCGCCGGCGCCGACATCCTGATCAAGGGCCGCGTCATCCTCGCGGTCGGCAAGGACCTCGAGGCCCCCGACGACGCGCAGGTCCTCGACGCGCGCGGCTGCGTCGTGATCCCGGGCATGGTCAACACGCACCACCACCTCTGCCAGACCCTCACCCGCGCGACCCCCGCCGCCCAGGACGCCAAGCTCTTCGACTGGCTCGTCTATCACTATCAGGTCTGGCGCCACCTGACGCCGGAGTACGCGGCGTTGGGCGCCCAGGTCGGCCTCGGCGAGCTTCTGCTCACGGGCTGCACCACGTCCACCGACCACACCTACCTCTATCCGCGCGGCCTGACCGGCCTCGTCGACGCCCAGATCGACGCGGCCCGCTCGCTCGGCATCCGCTTCGCTCCCACGCGCGGCTCGATGTCGGTCGGCGTGTCGAAGGGCGGCCTGCCGCCCGACGACTGCACCGAATCCGAGGAGGAAATCCTCCGCGACGGCGAGCGCCTGATCAAGGAGCACCACGACAAGGGCCCCTACGCCATGATCCAGATCGGCCTGGCGCCGTGCGCCCCGTTCTCGGTCTCCACCGACCTCATGAAGCAAACGGCGGCGCAGGCGAAAAAATGGGGCGTGCGCATGCACACCCACCTGTGCGAGACGCTCGACGAGGAGGCGTACTGCCTCGAGAAGTACAAGCTGCGCCCCATCGACTTCCTCGAGTCGCTGGGCTGGATGAACGACAACGTCTGGCTCGCGCACATGGTCCACGTCAATGACGATGAAATTCGCCGTTTGGCCGAAGCGAAAGTCGGTATCGCGCATTGCCCCTCCTCCAATCTGCGCCTCGGCTCGGGCGTTCCGCCCGTCCGCAAGTATCTCGACGCCGGGGTGAATGTCGGTCTTGCCGTGGACGGCTCCGCCTCCAACGACACCTCGGACATGCTCGGCGAGGCGCGCCAGGCGATGCTCGTGCACCGCGTGAAGTCCGGCGTCGGCAGCATGACGGCGCGTCAAGTTCTCCGTATGGCCACCCGCGGCGGCGCCGCCGCGCTCGGCCGCGACGACCTCGGCCAGATCGCCCCCGGCAAGGCCGCCGACCTCGCGATCTTCGACGTCAACCGACTCGACTACGCGGGCTCCGCCGGCGACCCCGTCGCCTCCTTGCTCTTCTGCGGCGCGGGCCACCGCACGAGGTGGACCATCGTCAACGGCCATATCGTCGTCGAGAACGGGACGCTCAAGAACCTCGACGAAGGCGACATCACGCGCCAGGCCAACGCCGCCTGCCTCGACCTGCTCAAAAAAGCCGGCGCCGTCGCCTGACATGAAGGAAGTCCGCGTGACGCCCGCCAAGTTCCGCCTGATGGCGGAGGCCGAGCTCGGCCGCATCCCCCCGGAGGTGCGCGCCCTGCTCGTCAACGTCACGATCGAGACCAAGGAGGAGCCCGGCGAGGAGGCCGACGACCTCGAGGACGGCGACGAGAACGACGCCACCGACCTCCTCGGCCTGTACTGCGGCCCCGAGCGCGAGGACTTCCTCTCGAACTCGGCGCACGGCCAGCTGCCCGCCAAGGTGTACCTCTATCAGTGGAACCTCGAGGACTCCGTCGGCAGCGTCGAGGAGCTCCAAAAAGAGATCCGCTTGACCCTTCGCCACGAGCTCGCCCACCACTTCGGCTTCGACGACGACGAGCTCGAACGCGTCTGGCCCGAAGGCGCCTAACGATAATATTGGTGTCAGGCATTCCACTATTTTCACTTTGCGCGGGTTTGACGCGCCAACTTCAAAAGGATAATCTCGTCGAGCCGTCGGCGTGATCCCGGAGGAATCCCACATGTCCGTCACCACCGTCAAAGCCGGGCTCGAAGGCGTCGTCGCGACGGAGACCAAGCTGTCCATGGTCGACGGCCAGAACGGCGTGCTCATCGTCGCCGGCTATCCGATCGAGGAGATCGCGGCGAAGGTGTCCATCGAGGAGCTCGCGATGCTGCTCTGGACCGGCCACCTCCCGGCCAAGGAAGAAGCGCAGGGCATCCAGCACGACCTCGCGGCCTATCGCGCCCTGCGCCCCGAGACGCTCGAGATCATCAAGACCGCCCGCAACGCGCCGCCGATCGACGCCCTGCGCATGGCCTGCGCCACGCTCTCCCTCGACGTGTCCAACCCCAACGACATCTCCCCCGCCGGCGACCTGGCGCTCGCCAAGCGCCTGCTCGCGCGCTTCCCGACCGTGATCGCCGCGCACTCCCGCCTGCGCTCCGGCCTCGAGCCGATCGCGCCGCGCGCGGACCTGAGCCTGGCCGCGAACTTCCTGTACATGACCTTCGGCACCGAGCCCGATCCGATGGCGGCCAAGGCGCTCGAGACCTACTGGGTCACCGTCTCCGACCACGGCATGAACGCCTCGACCTTCACCGCGCGCGTGATCGCCTCCACCCGCTCCGACATGGTCAGCGCGGTGACCGGCGCCGTCGGCGCCCTCAAGGGCCCTCTGCACGGCGGCGCGCCGGGGCCCGTGCTCGACATGCTCGTCGACATCAAGACCGCGGCCAAGGCCGAGGCCTGGCTGCGCAAGGAGATCGGGGAAGGCCGCCGCATCATGGGCTTCGGCCACCGAGTCTACAAGGTGCGCGACCCGCGCGCCGAGGTGCTGGCCAAGACCGCCTCGCAGATGGCCGGCGCCCACCTGCAGAACACCAAGCTCTACGACCTCGCCCGCGCCGTCGAGAAGACCGCGATCAAGGTGCTCGAGGAGCTCAAGCCCGGGCGCAACCTCAAGACGAACGTCGAATTCTACACGGCCCTTGTTCTTCAATCCATCGGCCTTCAGCCCGACCAGTTCGTCTCGATGTTCGCCTGCGGCCGCGCCGCCGGCTGGTGCGCGCACGTGATGGAGCAGCACGCGCAGGACCGCCTGATCCGGCCGCAGTCGCTGTATGTCGGGCCGAAGGACCTGAAGCTCGAGCGCTAGCGCGCCGGCGCGGGGCCGGCGTCGCGGATGAGCAGGCGGTCGTCGGCGGTCTTGAGCAGCACCAGCATCCGGCCGTAGGCCGCGACGCGGACCGCGACGTCCGGCGCGAGCGCCGACTCGCGCAGCGCGCAGCCCTTGGACTTCATGCCGTCGAAGCGGGTCAGGAAGATCGAGCGTTCCCCGGAGAGCGCCGAGCCGCCCTCGGCCGCCTCGGGCAGGACGAACAGGTGAAGCTCGACCCCGCCCGCCTTGAATCCCCGGCCCTTGGATTTCAGGGCCTCGACGAGCTCTCCGACCGTGAAGGAGTCCCGGGTCTTGAGCCCCCCGGCGGCGTCCACGGCGACGACCGAGGTGCCGTTGATCGGGTGCAGCAGGCTGATGCGCGCGTTGAGCCGCAGCACGGGGCCGTCCTCGCCGGAGACGACGACGCCCCCGTTGGAGAGGAAGCGCTTGAGCGGGGCGAGCGCGGCGAGCAGGCGCTCCCCGCCCGAGGTCACCACGAGAAAGAAGTCGTCGTACTCCGCGTCCGGGACCGCGCCGACGCTCCAGGTCCGCCCCGCGATGTCCACGCTCACGGCCGAGAGCGCCGCGTCGCGCAGCTCGGCGAGCGGCGCGTCGAACGCCGCGGGAAGCGCGGCGTCGCCGGGAAGGGAGGGGACGGTCGCGAGCGGGAAGATCCGCCGCTTCTTCTCCTTCTTGGCCGCCTCGGCGGCCGCCTTGGAAAGGTCGGCGAACGCCTCCTCGAGACGGAACCCGGCGCGCGCCGGCCCGGCCGCGAGCAAAAGGAGCAGCAGCCAAATCTTCACCCCGACATGATAGCCGTCCGGCCGCCGCGGCGCTTGGGCCTTCGGTCCCGCGTCGGGCCCGGCAAACGCCCTAGGCCGGGGAAGTTCTCTTTTGCCTATCCCCGTTATCCACAACGGATGTCTCGACTGTTGTTGACAACAGTTGCGAGGCCTTCGGTGGATGACCGGATTCTCCGTGATCGCGCCCTCGCGGAAAACTGTTGTTGACAACAGTTTTGGCGGGCGGGCCCGCGGAGAGCGGCCGCAGTGCCTTGCGGTGGTCGCTCATCCCGAGTCTAGTCCAGAATCCGCCGCGCGCGCAGGAAACGCTTGCGCCAGTAGTCGCTGTGCATGCTTTCCTGGCGCACGCCCTCGCCGGGGTTGGCCTGATGGATGAAGATGCCGTTGTTGATGTAGATGCCCACGTGGCCGATCTTGCCGCCGCCGTTCTTGCCCGCGAAGAACACCAGGTCGGCCATGCGCAGCTCACCGGCGCGGACCTCCTCGCCCTCGATGGACATCGCCGCGGACGTCCGCGGCAGCTTGACCTTGTTCTCGGCGAAGACCTTGCCCACGAAGTCCGAGCAGTCCTTGGGCAACGGCCGGTTCTCCTCCTCCTCGGGCAGCCAGCTCTTGGCCGTGCGCACGATGGCCTTGCACTCCGGCGTCGGGGGCGGCGGACCCGCGCGGCGCGCCTTCCCGCCCCCGCAGCCGGAGGCGAAAAACAGAGCGGGAATAAGCGCAATCGCGAGCTTCACCGGCGAAATAATACTAATTCCTAGGCCTATCGGCCCCGGGGGTCCTGGGCCCAACGAACCTGTCGGCCCGTCGGCCCCCTATATATACTCAACTCGATGATCCGCCTCGCCTTTCTCGCGGGACTTCTCGCCTTCGGCGCCGCCGCTCCGGCGCTCGCGGCCGGCGACCCCGCCGCCGTGGCCGCGGTCGAGGCCCTCCTGCGCGACGACGAGAAGGCGATGCTCGCCGCGGTCCTCGCCGACAGGGCCGCCTCCGATGAGTTCAACGCCGACGTCAAGTTCGCGGCGGGCGACCCCAAGATCATGAAGCTCGTCCTCGACAAGTGGCGCGGACGCATCGTCGCGTTCGCCGAGAAAGACGGCCGCATCGCCACCCCCGACCTCGAGGGCACCTACCGGAACTACGGCGCGCTGATGACGCCCCAGACGCGCGCCTACATGGTGCGCCGGCTCAAGACGATGAAGGAGGCCGACCGCAACACCCTCATCGACTACCTCGACGCCGTCGACAACGCCCTGCGGGACAACGGCGGCAAGCTGACCTGGTACACCAAGAAGGTCGTGGGCGGCATCTTCGACAAGTATCGCGAGGACCTGAACCTGTATCTGCCCGAGCCCCTGGCCAGGAGCGCCAAGGCCTCGGCCCCCGCCGCCGCCGCCGACCTGGCCGCGCGCCGCAAGGCCGCGGAAGCCCCGCCCGAGTCCGCGGCGCCGCCGCCCTCCGTCGTGGTCAAGGATCCGCCGAAAACCCCCGCCAAGAAGCCGATCCCGAAGCCGTCCGATCCGCCCGCCGTGCCCGTCGAGGAGGTCGCCGTCTCGACCGGGAACTCCGCCCTCGACCAGGCCCGCCGCGCGGCCGAGGCGGCCGAGCGCGCCGGCCGGGTCTTCGACGGCGGCGGCACGGTCGCGCCCGAGACCGGCGTCGTCGTCCCCGGCGGCGACGGCACGGGCCGCCCCCCGCTCGCCCCGTCCACGGGCCCGGAGGGCAGGCCCAGCCTCATCGCCGACGTCCCCTCTCCCGTCGACCCCGACGAGGAGTTCATGCGGAGCATCAAGAAGCTCAAGACGGGCCCGGCTCCCATGCAGCCCCGCCAGTACCTCCCGGGTGCCGCGGGCGCGGTGCTCGGAGGCCTTCTCGGCTTCCTGCTGGGCGGCCCGATCGGCGCCTTGATCGGCGCGGGCGTCGGCGTCATCGCCGGCGACGTCATCGGCGGCAAGCTCTTCAAGTAAGGGGTATAATCTCCCCGTGACGCTCGTCGACGGCTTCGGCCGCTCCTTCCATTACCTCCGCCTCTCCGTCGCGGACGCCTGCAATTTCCGCTGCAAGTACTGTCTTCCCCACGGTTACCACAAGACCGAGGCCGAGGCCCCGCTGAGCGTCGAGGAGATCGGCCGCCTCGCGCGGGCCTTCGCCGGGCTCGGCTTCTGGAAGGTCCGGCTGACGGGCGGGGAACCGACGGTGCGCCGGGACATCATCGAGATCGCGCAAAGCGTCGCATCCACCAATGGCGTACGGCGCTTAGCGCTGTCGACCAACGGCTATCGCCTGACGGAGCTCGCGCCCGATTTGAGGGCCGCCGGAGTTTCCGCGGTGAACGTGAGCGTCGACAGCCTCGACGCGGCGCGCTTCGCGGGACTGACGGGCCAGGACAGCCTCGGGGACGTCCTGGCGGGCATCGACCGCGCGCTCGAACTGGGGCTCGAGACGAAGATCAACGCCGTTCTGATGAAGGGGCTCAACGACGATGAGTTCTCGAGGTTCATGGAGCTGGCCCGGGAACGGCCGCTGTCGGTGAGGTTCATCGAGCTGATGCCGGTGGCCGACAATATGGATTTCTTCACCGAGCGTCATCTCAAGGCCGAGACCTTGGTGGCTTGGCTCGGGGAGAACGGCTGGGCCGAGCGGGAGCGGCGCGAAGGGGACGGGCCCGCGCGCGAGTTCCATAAGAACGGATATCACGGCTCGGTGGGGGTCATCGCGCCTTATGCCAAGGATTTCTGCGGGACCTGCAATAGATTGAGGGTTACGAGCCGGGGAAGACTTCGTCTTTGCCTGTTCTCGGAGGCGGACCATTCGCTTCGACCGCTGCTTCAGGATGATTCACAGGCGGGTGACCTTCAGGAACGGGTCAAAACACTATTAGGCCTCAAGGAAGTTTCGCATTATCTACCGGAAGGGAAGGTCGGCAACACGAAGCACTTCGCGATGATGGGGGGCTGATGGCGGTTAATATGGCGAATGTGTCGGCCAAACAAATCACCGAGCGCCGCGCAGCGGCGGTCGGAACTCTATTGATGGGCCGTCGCGCCTTCGGCCTGCTTAAATCTGGGCGTCTCCCGAAGGGCGACGCGATCAGCCTCGCCCAGGCGGCCGGAGTCATGGCCGCCAAACGGACTCCCGATCTTTTGCCGTTGTGCCATCCGATATCTTTGGATTCCGTCGATGTGGAGATTTCCCTCGATGCATCGCTGCCGGGAGCGCACGTCCGGTGCACCGCCGCGGTAGCTGCGAAGACGGGTGTTGAGATGGAAGCGCTGACGGGAGCGACCGCCGCACTCCTATGTCTTTACGATCTGTTGAAGCCCGTTGATCCGG
This sequence comes from Elusimicrobiota bacterium, assembly GCA_030696455.1. Lineage (GTDB taxonomy): Bacteria > Elusimicrobiota > Elusimicrobia > UBA1565 > UBA9628 > GWA2-66-18. The sequence continues at coordinate 33,620 of JAUYSH010000116.1, read as the reverse complement.
TTCTAGAAATCGTTGCCGTTCGGCTGGAGTACAAGTCGGGCGGAAAGAAGGGATATTGGACGCATCCCAAGACGCAAACGCCGCCGAAGGCGGCGACGAAACGGCCCCGGATCGGCACGGCGGCGGTGATCACGGTGAGCGACCGTGCTTTTAAGAAAATATACCGCGACACGTCGGGACCGGCTTTGGCTGCCGGACTGAAACGGATTGGGTTCTCGATTAAAAAGCGCATTATAAGCCCCGATGACCGAACGGTATTGGAAGCGCATATTCGCCGCGCTGCGCGCGGCGTTGACGTAGTCATACTGACCGGGGGTACGGGCCTCTCTTCCCGGGATGTGACTCCTGAATCCGTTATGGCGGTCTGCGACCGCCTGATACCTGGAATAGGCGAGTCGCTGCGCGCCTCCGGCGGGCCCGCCACCGCGGCGCTGTCTCGTTCGGTCGCCGGGCAATTGGGGAAGTGCGTGATCGTCGCGCTGCCCGGAAGCGGGGGCGGAGTGCGCGACGGTTTATATGTACTAGAAAATCTTTTGCCGCACGCCATTCACATTTCACACGACGGCAAGCACTGATGCTTCCTTACGGCGAAGCCCGCAAACTCATTTCCGAGCTCTCCCTTTCGCGCCCTCCGCTTTCCGAAGAAACGACCCCTCTTTCCCAGGCTCTCGGGCGCGTCTGTTCCACCGAGCTTTTCGGACGTGAACCTATCCCCCCGTTCGACAATTCGTCCATGGATGGCTACGCCTTGGCCCACGCGAGAGCTTTCGGCGCCTCCGGCGCCCCTACGACGTTGCCGGTCCTGGGCACGATCCTCGCGGGAGATCCTCCCCGATGTCAGGCTGAGTCGGGAGTGTGGAAGATCATGACCGGCGCCCCCATCCCCGCGGGCTGCGACTGCGTCGTTCCCGTGGAACAAACCCGTTCTCTAGACGATGGTCGTGCCGTTGAGATCTCGACGATCCCGCACGAAGGCGATTTCATCCGCAAGGCCGGCCACGATTTCGCCTCCGGCGCCCAGATCTGCCCCGCCGGAACGTCCCTCACTCCCCGGCATCTCATGGCCCTCGCCGCCGCCGGTCTCGCGCAAATCCCCGTCCGCCGCAAGCCCCGCGTCGCCCTGATCGCCACCGGCCGGGAGCTCTCTCCCGCCGGAGAGCCCCTCGCCCCCGGCAAGATCCGCGACGCGTCGTCCTCGTACCTCGCCGCCGAGTGCGAGCGCCTGGGCTGCCATTTCGATTTTCACGGCGTGATCTCCGACGACGCCGACGCCTTCGCCGCGCGCCTGGACGCGCTCCTCGCCATGAGCTACGACGTGATCCTGACGACGGGCGCGGTGTCGCTGGGCGACAAGGATTTCATCCCCGCGACTTTGAAATCGATGGGGGCACGCACCATTTTCCACAAGGTCGCGATAAAACCCGGCCGTCCTATTTTATTTGCCGAATTTCCAGCGGGTCCGTTCATCTTCGGTTTGCCCGGCAACCCGATATCGAGCGTCGTCGGCATGCGCTTTTTCGTGCAGCCGTGCCTCCGTGACCTGCTGGGCCAGTCCGAAGAGTCCCCCATCCGTTGCCGTTTAAAGAATCGAACCGATAAGCCTGAAGGTCTCCGTTGCTTCTATAAAGCCAGGCGTCTCGAGTTGGGCCAACTCGAGATCCTCCCCGCGCAAGCGTCCTTCCAGATCCACTCCTTGCTCGCCGCCGACTCCTGGGCCGTCCTCCCCGAAGAAGGCACTTACATGACCGCCGGCGCCGAGGTCGACGTCTATGAAGCGTAAGATCGAGTTGTACGGCCGCCTGCGCGACGCCGGCTTCGGAGCCGCCGTTTCCGTCGACGTTCCCCAGAACGCCACCGCAAGGCAGGCCCTCTCCGTCCTCAAGTCCGCGTTCGGCGAGAAAGCCTCTCTCCTTCAGGGCTGCGCCCTCGCCACCGGCGAAGAGGTCCTCGCCGCCGGCGACACGCTCCCCTCGGGCCGCCTGGCCCTCCTCCCCCCCGTATGCGGCGGATGAGCTTCGTGACGGCCGCGCGCCTGGACCCCGCGGCCCTGTGCCGCGCGGTGTCCTCTCCCAAGCACGGCGCGCTGGCCTCTTTCGTCGGCACCGTGCGCTCCGTGCACGCCGGACGCCGCGTCAAGGCCGTGAGCTACGACTGCTTCGTCCCGCTCGCCGAGAAGGAGCTCGCCCGCATCAAGGCCGCGGCCGAGAAGCGCTGGCCCGCGCGCGTCGCCGTCGCGCACCGCACCGGACGCCTCAAGGTCGGGGAGGCCAGCGTGGCCATCGCCGCCGGCTCCGGCCACCGCGCCGAGGCCTTCGAGGCCTGCCGCTTCGTCATCGAGGAGATCAAGCGCCGCGTGCCGGTCTGGAAGAAGGAGCACTACCTCAAGGGCGACGGCCGCTGGCTCGCCGGCTGCGCGCTGCACCGGAGGCGCCCGTGAACGATTTCAGCGGGGTCCGCCTCGGGATCTTCCTCGGCGTGCTGCTCGCCTGCGCCGCGGCGGAGCGCCTGCTCCCGCGCCGCAAGCCCACGGCGGGCGCCGGCCTGCGCTGGTCGTCGAACCTGACCCTCGCGGTCCTCGGCGCCGTCCTCGTGCGCCTGCTCATCCCTTTCACGCTCGTCGAGGCCGCGTACAAGGTGGAGGCGGCCCGGCTGGGCCTGCTCAACCAGGCGCCCATCTACTTTCCGCTCAAGTTCGTCCTGTCCTTCTTGATCCTCGACCTGCTCATTTATTTCCAGCACCGCCTGTTCCACTGGTCGCCGGCGCTGTGGCGCCTGCACGCCGTGCACCACACCGACCTCGACCTCGACGCGAGCTCGGGCGTGCGCTTTCACCCGGGAGAGATCCTGCTGTCGGCGGTGATCAAGCTGGCCGCCATCGCCGTCTTCGGGACGCATTTCCTCGCGGTCCTGGCCTTCGAGGTCGTCCTCAACGCGACCTCCCTCTTCAATCACGCCAACATCCGCCTCGGCCCCCTCGACGCCCTCCTGCGCCTCGTCGTGGTGACGCCCGACATGCACCGCGTCCACCACAGCCCGACGCGAACGGAGACCGACTCCAACTTCTCCTTCAACTTCCCCTGGTGGGACCGCCTGTTCGGCACCTACCGCGCCCAGCCGCGCGAACCGCACGAGACGATGGCGCTGGGACTGAGCGGATCGCGCAGACCTGAAGAACTCGGCCTGTTCGCCCTGCTCGGCCGGCCTTTCAAGAGGACCTCGTGAAGATCCGCTGCGACCTGACCTTTAACGGCGAAAACCGCCGGCCGTACCTCGTCTCCGGCCCGAGCGAGCCCGATGACCACCTGGCGCACCGCATCGCGGCCTTCATCCTTTTCTGGAACGAGAAGGCCATGGTGGACGCCACCACGAAGACGCCCGCGCTCGACAACTTCGAGTTCCTCCCCGACCTGCTCGCCGTCAACGACGCCGGGGAGGCGACGGTGTGGATCGAGTGCGGGACCGTCACGATGAACAAGCTCACCAAGGTCACCCGCCGCATGCCGCGGGCCCGCATCGTCATCATGAAGGAGAACGAGCGCTCGGCCGCCGACCTGCGCCGCGACCTCGACGATCAGTTCGACCGCCCGGAGCGCATCGAGATCCTGGCCTGGCCGGGCAGCACCTATAAAGAGTGGGCCAAGGCCGTCGGCGACTCCATCGAGGCCTTCGGCGACGCCGACGGCCGTTCCATCAACGCCGTGGTCAACGAACAGATCATGGTCATTGAGTTCAAACTTTACTAGTCTGGGCGCAGGCCCATGCACTTCACCACCCGCCGCCTCTTCCTCGCCTTCGCCGCCGGCTGCGGCGTGTTCCTGGGCTTCGCCGTGTACACCTTCGTCTACGCGCGCGGCTACTCCTACCTGACCGACGACCCGCGCGCCTGCGCCAACTGCCACGTCATGAACGACCAGTACGCGGGCTGGGTCAAGGCGCCGCACCGCTCCGTCGCGGTCTGCAACGACTGCCACACCCCGGCGAACCTCGTCGGGAAGTACGCGGTCAAGGCCAAGAACGGGTTCTGGCACTCGTACTACTTCACGACCCAGACCTTCCACGAGCCGATCGCGATCACGAACTCCGCCCGCGCCGTCGCGCTCGACAACTGCCGCCGCTGCCACGAGCCCGTCGTCACGGCGATCGACGGGCCGCACAACAACACGAAAAGGCTCGACTGCCTGCGCTGCCATCAGGGCGTGGGCCACTGAGGAATCGACATGGAAAAGCACACGAAGACGTATAAGACCCTGACGGCCGGAGTGGTCGTGGCCGCGGTCGCCTCGATCGCCGCCCTGGCCCTGCTCGTCAACATCTTCGAGCGCAAGCAGGAGGCCAAGAACCCCTTCTTCCGCGTCGTCGAGCTCGACGAGACCGTCGAGGACGCCTCCGTCTGGGGCAAGAACTTCCCCCTTCAGTACGACGCCTACAAGCGCACCGTCGACATGAAGCGCACGCGCTTCGGCGGCTCCGAGTCCGTGCCCCGCACCCCGACCGACGTGGACCCGCGCTCCGTCGTCGCGCAGTCGCGCATCGAGGAGGACCCGCGCCTGAAGACGATGTGGGCCGGCTACGCCTTCTCCAAGGACTTCCGCGAGGAGCGCGGACACGCGTACATGCTCGAGGACCAGACCTTCACCGAGCGGCAGCGCGTGGTCCAGCAGCCGGGGGCGTGCATGCACTGCCACGCCTCGATCGTGGTTCCTTACCGGACCCTCGGCGACGGCGACCTGATCAAGGGCTTCGAGAAGATGAACAAGATGAAGTACCAGGAGGCCCGCGAGCTCGTCAACCATCCCGTCTCCTGCATCGACTGCCACGACCCCAAGACGATGGAGCTGCGGATCACCCGCCCCGGCTTCCTCGAGGGCATCAAGAACCTCAAGGCGTCCGAGGGCGTCAAGAACTACGATCCCAACAAGACGGCCACGCGCCAGGAGATGCGCTCCTTCGTCTGCGGCCAATGCCACGTCGAGTACTACTTCAAAGGCGACGAGAAGCGCCTGACCTACCCCTGGCACAAGGGCCTCAAGGTCGAGAACATGCTCGCCTACTACGATGAGGTCGGCTTCAAGGACTGGACGCACAAGATCTCGGGCGCGCCGGCGCTCAAGGCCCAGCATCCCGAGTTCGAGCTGTGGAGCCAGGGCATCCACGCCCGCTCCGGCGTGGCCTGCGCCGACTGCCACATGCCCTACACGCGCGTGGGCGCGCTGAAGATCAGCGACCACCACGTGCGCAGCCCGATGCTCAACATCAACAACGCCTGCCAGACCTGCCACAGCATGCCCGAGGCGGAGCTTCGCGCGCGCGTCGAGAACATCCAGGAGCGGACCTTCAAGATGCGCAACAGCGCGATGGACGCCGTCGTCGACCTGATCGCCGACATCGAGAAGGCCCAAAAGGCCGGAAAATCCGAGGCCCAGCTCGCCCGCGCCCGCGCCTATCAGCGCGCGGCGCAGTTCAAGCTCGACTTCATCGAGGCCGAGAACTCCACGGGCTTCCACGCCCCGCAGGAGGCCGCCCGCATCCTGGCCGAGTCCGTCGACGAGGCGCGCCTGGGCCAGGTCGTCCTGCGCGACCCGGCCTACAAGCCGACGGTCACCAAGCTCGAGAAGTGAGGTAAAATCGGGCTATGGATATGACCGCCCTCGCCTTAGCCTTCGGGACCGCCTGGTCCCCCGTCGCCGTGACCGTTCCCAAGGGGGTCCCGGCGGGCCCGGTCGTCGCGCGCCCCGTGGGCGCCGTCTTCGACGCCTCCGGCGCGGCGCGCTCCTGGGCGGAGGCCGTGACGGCCCTTGCCTCGGCGCGCATCGTCGCCGTGGGCGAATCCCACGATGACGCCGGTCACCACGCGCTCCAAGCCGAGGTCCTCACCGCGCTCGCCGCGCGCGTCCCGCTGGCCGTCGGCCTGGAGATGGTTCAGGCCGAGGATCAGGCCGTGCTCGACGCGTTCATGTCCGGCGCGACGACGGAGGCGGATTTCGCCGTCTGGTGGAAGATCAATTGGGGCTTCGACTTCGCGCTTTATAAGCCCATATTCGATGCCGCCCGAATAGCGCGCGTCCCGGTGCGCGGCCTCAACGCCCCGCGCGAGGTGGTCAAGGCCGTCGGCAAGAAAGGCCTCGCCGGCCTGACGCCCGCCGAGCGCGGCCGCATCCCCGCCGTCATCCTGGAAAGCGCCGATGCCCGCTACCGCAAGTACGTCCTCGATTCGGTCTCCGGCCACGGCGCGCCCCCCGCCGCGATCCCCCGCATGCTCGAAGCCATGGCCGTCTGGAACGAGACCATGGGCGAGAACGCCGCCAAACTCGCCGCCGAGGGCCGCGTCGTGCTCGTGATCGCGGGCCAGGGCCACGTTTTCTACAAAGCCGGCATCCTCGAAAGCGCCGCCCGCCGCGGCGCCGGCCCCGCCCAGGTGCTCCTGCCCTGGTCCGACGTCCCCCAGGCGGGCGAGCTTCCGCTCGCCGACTGGTTCCGCGTCACGCCCTGACTGTCGTTGACGACAGTGACGCTGTGAACGGAGTGAAAAAGCCCGCGTAGGCGGCGAAGAAAAGCTAGGACCTTTGCCGCCCAAGCAAGCCCCCGGTTGGCCCAGCCGGGCCAGGCGTCTTTCCTATACTATCGCTCTATGGCGAAGAATTTCCTAGCCGCCTGCCTTCTGGCCGCAAGCACCGCCTCGGCAGGCGTCATAGCCGTTCCCACTTCGCCCGTCCGCATCTCCGTTCCCACCGTGACTTCCGGTCTTCCAGCGAATCACCTGTCGTTAAATCCGTTGTCGTTAACGCCGTTATCGTTAACGCCGTCGACCTTACCGCCTGCCCTCATACCTTCGCCCGCCGCCGCCGTCGCGGCGGCGACGCCGTCCTCCCCCCACCTGAACGTTTTCTGGGACGGCATCACCCCCGCCCTTCCCCTCTTCGACGCCCCCTCCGCGGCCGTTCCCCTCGCCGGCGTCAGCGTCTCGCCCCTCCCCCAGACCCGCCTCGCCCCGTGGCTCGTAACCTCCGACCCCAAGACCGCCGCCGCCCTCGACCGCGCCGTCGTCCTTGCGCGCGCCACCCGCGCCGGCCGCCGCGCCCTCGACGAGGCCTCACGCGTCCTCGCCGAGCAAGGCCGTTCCCTCCCCGTCCGCGTCCTCGCGCTCGGCCGCAACTACGGCGAGTACGACTACGTCTCCAAGGACATGCGCCTGCACAAAGACCTGTTCTTGAAAGGCCGCGAAGTCGACCTCGCCGGAACCTTGGTCCACGAGCTCACCCACGTCGCCCAGCACGCGCTCGGCGTCCCCTCGAACGCGCTCGAGATGGAGATCGAGGCCCACCTTCAGGACCTCGCCATGCTCAAAGAGCTCGGCCGCGCGCCCCCGCCGAACACCTTCGCCCGCCAGCTCTTCGACGCTCTCGCCCAAGGCCCCAAGCCCTTCATCGCCCTGATCCAAAACGCCGTCCCCGGCACCGTCTTCCTCGGCGACTCCTCCTTCGACGACATCGACGAGCAGCTCGAGCAGGATCTCGAGGAGCACTCGCGCCGCGCCAAGCGCTCGAAGCTCTCCGCCGGCCTCGTCGGCGCCATCGAGCGCGACCTCGACCTGCTGCGCACGCCCGAGGGCCGCGCGTCCTACAAGGCCTTCTCCCGGCGCGTGCTCGCCTTGCTCAAGCGCCGCGCCGCCGCCGCCCGATGAAGCCCAAGGGCGAGGCGCTCGTCGCGCGCGGCGCCGCGCATTTCAACGCCGGCCGCCCGCGCGAGGCCCTCGCCGACTTCTCGGCCGCCTTCCGCCTCGGCGTGGACCGCGCCGACGCGCGCTACTTCTCCGCCCACGCCCGGCTCTCGCTCTGGGAGCTCCCCGAGGCGCTCGCCGCCTTCGCCGCTTTGATCCGGGCCTTCCCCGCGCACCTGCCCGCCTACCTCGACCTCGCGAGCCTCCTCCACCGCGAGGGCCGCCTGCTTGACGCGGCCCGGACCTTGCGCGCCTGCCTCGCCCGCCCCGTCGTGTTCTGGGACTGGAGCCGCTTCGCGGTGCTCAAGCGCCGTCCGGGGCCGGACCTGAGCTACGGCGCCGTCGAGCCGCCCTTCTCCTTGCTCGAGGCGCGCCTGCTCTCCCGCCTCAAAGGCGCCGACCGGGCCGTGACCACGCCCGCCGGCCTCGAGCTGTGGAAGGGGCCCAAGCGCCTGGGGCTCCTGGGCGGCTCGCCGGCCCCCGTCCTCCTCGACTTCACGCCTTCGTTTTAAGCACGAGCCACAGCGCCCGCTCCGGCCCGTCGAGGACCGCGTCCCGGCCGTCGTAGCCGTACACCGCCTCGATCCGGAGCGGAGACTTCTCGATCAGCGCCGCCGCCTCGGCCGCGCTGTAGGAGCGCAGGTCGTAGGACGACTCGAGCACCGCCTCCTTCTTCCCCTTCGGCGTGGTCACGAAGTTGATGATGCGCTCCCGCCGCGTGCCGGGCTCGGCGGGGATGCTCATCAGCACGTGCTTGGCCGTGCGCCCGCCCTGGCGGCATTCATACACCTCCTCGTCGGGCTCGTCTTGGCCGTAGATCGAGAGGTCCAATCCGAGCACGAAGAGCCCGCCCGGCTCGAGGGCGCCCGCCATCAAGGTCAGATGCGCCAGCGCGTCCTTCTCCGTCATCAGGTGGCGGAACGTCGAGAGCACGTTGAAGATCAGCCCGAAGCGCCTCTTGGGCCGGTAGGAGCTCATCTCGCCGCGCGCGAGCTTGACCCGCTTGCCCCACCCCGCCAGGCGCTTGCGCGTGAAGGCGAGCATGCCCGGCGCCAGATCGTAGCCCTCCACCGTCCAGCCCCGCCGCAGCAGCCCGGCGAGGTAGCGCCCCGTGCCGCACGCGGGCTCTAAAGCCGTTTTGGCGCCGCAGCCGTGGATCTCGGCCAGATGCGCCAAAAACCAGACCTCGTCGTCGGTGCCCTCGGCGTGGACCAGGTCGTACAGCGCCGGGTCGGCGTAGATCGAGGGCAGCCGGCTCAAGCCTTCGCCGGAGCCTTGCCGCCGTCGATGAACAAGGTGCGCGTCGGGTAGGCGAAGTCGAGCCCGCGCTTGCGCACGTCCGCCACCAGCTCCAGCAGCAGCCGCTGCTGGGAGTCCATGTGCTTGTTATAGTCGGCGTCGAGGATGTAGTACACGACCTCGAAATCAAGCGAGGACTCCCCCAGCCCGCTGAAGTGCGCCCGGTCGAAGCGCAGGCTCTTGTCCTTCTCGATCAAGCCGCGCACGGCGCCCGGCATCTCCGCCAGCGCCTTCTCCGGCGTCGAGTACAGCAGGCCGAAGTTCAAGACGACCCGCCTCTCGCGCATCTTCTTGTAGTTGCGGATCGGCGAGCTCGTCAGCTTCGAGTTGCCCATCACGAGCAGTTCGCCCGACAGCGAGCGCAGGTGCGTCGTCTTGATGCCGATGCGCTCGACCGTTCCTTTGAAATCGTCGACCGTGATAAAATCCCCGACGACGAAGGGCTTGTCGAGATGGATCGCCAGCGCCGAGAACAGGTCCCCGAGCACCGCCTGAGCCGCCAGCGCCACGGCCACGCCGCCGATGCCCAGCCCCGCGACCATCGAGGTCACGTTGATGCCGAGGTTGTCCAGGACGAAGATGAGCGCCAGCACCCACAGCACGAAGCGCAGCAGCAGGGCCACGGTCTTCGCCATGTCCTTGCGCGCCTGGTCCGCGTCGGGGCCCGTCATCGCGCGCCGCACGCCGTAGTCGATGGACGTCTGCAGCATCCTCAGCGCCCGGTACGCGAGCACGAGGATCACCGCCGAGCGCAGGAAAGAGTCCACCTTGGGGTCGAAGCTCAGCGGGCGCGTCGCGAAGTAGAAGCCGACGAGGTAGCACTCCGGCGCCTTGATCTTGCCCAGCAGCTCGACCGCGAAATCGTCGAGATCCGTCGCCGTGCTCTCCGCCAGCGCCCTCAGGCGGGCCAGCACCAGCCTCCGGGCGAGCAGGAAGACCGCCACCGAGGCCACGAAGGTCGCCGCCGCCAAGGCGTAGGCGGCGACGCTGTTGCCGAAGTACACGCGCTGCAGGAACTCGAGGTCGGGCATGCCGCTATTATGCCTCACTTGATTCGGGGAGGTCCACCCGCTACACTGGGGCCATGACCGTCCTGATCTCCGTCGTCCTGGCCGTCGCCTTCCTCATGGCGGTCCTCCGCCTGCGCGGCCGTCCTCGAGCTCGTCCGCAACCACCAGATCATCGAGGCGATCAAGCTCTACCGGGAACGGCACGGCGTCGACCTAACCGCCGCCAAGATCGCCGTGGACAAGCTCTCCGGCCGCCGAAGCGCGTTAAACGGCGGCGCGCCTGCGCGCGGGGGGTGCCTTGGCCTTGGTCAACTGAAGAAGTTTGACCATTTCCCTCTGGCCGCGGCGATCGCAGATTCGCTCAAGGGGCCGCAGACGCTCACGCGCTTCCGCTATGCGCCGCTGAAGCCGTTCGAAGGCTTTCCCCCGCGCCTCGTCCGTCAGCGATTTTTTGGCGTAAAGGGCCCGCTTCCCCTTTTCATATCGCAGGCTGATCTGCTCCCTCGATCGCATCAGCTTGGCCAAATAACGATCGTCCACCATCTCCGGCCTGACCAGGGATTTGCGGTAGTCGCCGATCATACTCTTCAAAGTTTCGCGTTTCATGGTTTTCCTCCCAAATTTTCCAAGCGCGTCAAGCGCAGTTCCTGCTTCCCCACCAGTTCTCTGAGGTCGTTGACGCTTTTGTCCTGAAGCGTCCGCTGAGTCCGCGATGCGAGTATCTCCTTCGTGAAGCCGTCCAGCCGGGCTCGGATTCCGTCGAAGGCGCTCCTGACGGTCTCGGAGCGCGCCATCTCGGACAGCAACGATTCCAATCCGGATACTTTTACGGCGATCCGCCGCACGACGGCCCTTAAATCCTCGCTGTCGGCTTCTTTCGCTTCGGACATTGTATCCCCCACCTCCGTCATTTCACAAGGGCCCTCGGGCCCACACTCTATATACGTTTGACCACCCCAAAAAGTTGCATCGCCACCCCAAGGCCCAAGCCGTTCTTGGGCACTACGACCTATTGAGCGCGGGTAACCCCCGCTCATGACCGCGCGCATATGAGCATCCTCTCCCTTCCCGCTACAATAGCTCCATGATGACCCTCGTTTCCCTCGACGGCTCCCGCCGCAAGATCGTGGCCCAGGTGATCGCCTCGGTGATCTCCCCCGCTCAGATGACCATGGCCCACCAGCTCATGGCCGCCGAGAAGCCCGGCCGCCCCGCCCCTCAACCGGAAGAGGTCCTGTTCTGGCTCCGCCTGAACATGCCCGTCGCCGCCGAGAAGATCGACGCGATCCTTCATCCCGCCGACTAATTCCATATAATCCGGGGATGTGGATCTTCCTCGGCCTCGTCGCCGTCGTCTTCATCATCCTCTACAAGCGCTCGACCGAGATCATCACGGTCAACCCGCTTCGCGGCCGCCCTCGACCCCCTCTCCCGGGCGACGATTCCCCTAAGGACGAGCGGGAGGCCCCCACCTTCGCCGGCGTCCTCGGCGCCATCAAGCACGCCGTCGAGGAGGCGGCCGAGGAAGCCGCCCGCCAAGGCCAGTCCTCCGGGGCCAAGCTCCCGGTCAATATGGGCCGCGCCGAGATCATCCAAATGGCCCGCAACGGCCAGATGATCGAGGCCATGCAGCTGTATCGCCGCCTCTACGGGGTCGACCTGCAGACCGCCAAGAAGGCCATCGACAAGATCCTTCTCGAACGGTAGTTCCTCGTCGAGAATCTGGTATAATTACCATTCGATTCCACAACAAACAGGAGATCCGATGCCCACCGCCACCGCCATGAAGAACGACTACAAGGTCAAAGACATCACCCTCGCCGACTGGGGCCGCAAGGAAATCACCATCGCCGAGAACGAGATGCCGGGCCTCATGGCGCTTCGCGCCGAGTACAAGGGCAAGCTTCCTCTTAAAGGCGCGCGCATCGCGGGCTGCCTGCACATGACCATCCAGACGGCCGTGCTCATCGAGACGCTTCTCGAGCTCGGCGCCGAGGTCCGCTGGTCCTCCTGCAACATCTTCTCGACGCAGGATCACGCGGCCGCCGCCATCGCCGCCGCGGGCAAGTGCGGAGTGTTCGCCTGGAAGGGCCTCTCCGAGAAGGACTTCGACTGGTGCATCGAGCAGACGCTCAAGTTCCCCGACGGCCAGCCCCTCAACATGATCCTCGACGACGGCGGCGACCTGACGAACATGGTCTTCGACCGGTTCCCGGACATGGCCAAGGACATCGTGGGCCTCTCGGAAGAGACGACCACCGGCGTCCATCGCCTCATCCAGCGCGCCGCGGCCGGCACGCTCCTCACCCCCGCCATCAACATCAACGACTCGTGCACGAAGTCCAAGTTCGACAACCTGTACGGCTGCCGTGAGTCGCTGCTCGACGGGATCAAGCGCGCGACCGACGTCATGATCGCGGGCAAGATCGCGGTCGTGGCGGGGTACGGCGACGTGGGCAAGGGCTGCGCGCAGTCGATGCGCGGCCAGGGCGCGCGCGTGCTCATCACCGAGATCGACCCGATCAACGCCCTCCAGGCGTGCATGGAAGGCTATGAGGTCGTCACGATGGACGAGGCCGCCGCTCTCGGCGACATCTTCGTGACCGCCACGGGGTGCAAGGACGTGATCCTGCGCAAGCATCTCGACGCGATGAAGAACCAGGCGATCGTCTGCTACATCGGGCCCTTCGACCTCGAGATCGACATCGCTTCCTTGACCTCCGACAAGAATCTCAAGAAGGTCGAGATCAAGCCGCAGGTGGACCAGTTCGTGTGGCCCTCGGGCAAGGTCGTGACCGTCTTGGCCGAAGGCCGGCTCGTCAACCTGGGCTGCGCGACGGGGCATCCGTCGTTCGTGATGTCGTGCTCGTTCACCAACCAGGTGATGGCGCAGCTCGAGCTGTGGGAGAACAAGGCCACGGGCAAGTACAAGAAGCAGGTTTACCTGCTGCCCAAGCATCTCGATGAGAAGGTCGCGATGCTGCACCTCGGGAAGCTCGGCGCGAAGCTCACCAAGCTCACGAAGGGGCAGGCCGAGTACCTCGGGATCGCGGTGGAAGGGCCGTTCAAGCCCGACAACTACCGTTACTAAAGCCGTTTAAAGAGACAAGCCCCAGTGCTGCTGTGCTGGGGCTTGTTTTTTTGTATGCCTCAGAGCAAAAAAATGGATAAATTTGCTTAGAACGCTAAACACCCATTGCGACAAGTAAGCCACCGTGTTACTCCTGAACGCTCCCGCCTAATGAGGGGGGTCAGGCGGTCCTCTACCGCTCCGGAACTAAGCGTCTGCCGGTTGCTCAAATCAATGGGCACCAGCTTCTCAATATTGGGAAAAGGATTGCCAGGCACCCCCGATATTGTTAATAGGCGACAACGGTGGGCCATTTTCGTTCATGGGTGTTTCTGGCATGCGCATGACGGCTGCGCTAAATCGACCATCCCGAAGACGAACATCAGATTCTGGAAAAGGAAGTTTCTTGCCAACAAAGCACGCGACGCACGGAAGGAACGAGAGCTTTGCCATAGAGGATTCGATGTTCTTTGCATATGGGAATGTGAAACCAATCGACTTGTAGATCTTCAGCGCACGATAACACAATTTCTTGCAAAGCAACGCACTCCGCCTCGTGAAACTTTCATCCTGGACCGGACTTCAATTTCACGACGGATTTCTATTGGATCCGGCATCAGTACCCGTCTGCCGCTGCCAACAAGATTGCTTTCCGGAGACGGGCGAGATGTATTTGAACAGGCGCTTCTTCAGTCCAAGAATGTCCCGCCTACTCCGACGGGCGCGCCCTTCACGACAGTTGACCTTTTTAGCGGTTGCGGAGGATTTTCTTTGGGCGCCGCAGAGGCCTGCCGAGCAGCTGGCCGACAATTCGTATCTCTACTCGCGGCAGACATGAATACGGCAAGTCTTGCTGTCTTCAAGGACAATTTTTCGCCGCTGTCTACATTCGACAAAGATATCGTTCTTCTATTGGACGGAGAATTGGGAGCCGCCCCCACCAAAGTCGAACAAACACTTGCAGCATCACTGAGCACACCGGACCTCCTACTGGCCGGACCTCCATGCCAAGGATATTCGGACTTGAACAACCATACGCGCCGCAGGGATTCACGCAATAATCTTTACAATCGAGTTGCAAGGTTCGTCGAGGTGGTAAAACCGCGCCATGTAGTGATTGAGAACGTTCCGGGCGTCGTGCATGGAAAGGAATATGCTGTTTCAAAGACAAAGGCCCATCTTGAGTCATTGGGCTATCATGTCACCCAGGACATCGTAGATTTGACGTCATTAGGCGTACCGCAACGCCGTCGTCGCCATGTTCTGGTTGCATCAAAAGTAATCAAGTTGAACATCCCGCAAGTTATCCGGAGATACCATTGCCAGAAGGATCGTACAGTAAAGTGGGCAATCGGGGATTTAGCAAACACGAAGGGGACTGATATTTTCCAAGCGGCGGCAAAACTCAGCCCGAAGAACATCGAACGCATCAATTACCTTCGCAAGCATTCGCTTATTGATCTCCCCAATAAAATGCGGCCAAAGTGCCATCAGAACGACAAACACTCATATAAATCAATGTACGGTCGGCTGAGCTATTTAGAGCCCGCACAAACAATCACTAGCGGCTTTGGTTCTCCCGGCCAAGGGCGGTACATCCATCCCAGCCGACTACGAACGCTTACACCGCACGAGGCCGCCCGAATTCAATATTTCCCTGATTATTTCGACTTCAGCAGCGTAAGAAAACGCGCAGAACTATGCCAGATGATTGGCAATGCAGTACCCATGAAATTGTCATATGTGCTGACTCTTGAATTGATCGCCGCCGATGCCAATGACAGGAAGATCATGACACTGCCTGAAACCTCTGACTCGATTAAGAATCGATTGCCGCAACTCGCTTAACCACGAATGGAATCAATTAATTTTACCGTCGATTCAGCACTGCTAAAGGAACTCGGCGAACGCCTCGTCGGGAAGCCGCACATCGCGCTAGCCGAATTGATTAAGAACAGCTACGACGCTGATGCAACCAGGGTTGAAATCACTTTCGACCCGAATTCCGACGCGATTTCAGTCTCAGATAACGGGACGGGGATGGACTTTGAGCAATTTCGCGATTTCTGGATGCGAATTGGATCCCCGCATAAGGGACGCGAGGCGCATTCGCGCGTCCATGGGCGGCCTCTCACGGGATCAAAAGGAGTCGGAAGGCTCGCGGTTCAGTTTCTGGCAAAACGCCTTCTACTGACTACGATCCCAAGAGGAGCGAAGGATGGCCTCAGCGCCCAAGTCGATTGGGAACGCGCAGTAAGTGCCGGCGATCTGACCCACGCCAAGGTCCACTACGCACCCGTATCCCGCGCCCTTAAAGAGACCGGTACAATTATTCGTCTTGAAGGATTACGCCACAAGTGGACCACTGACGATTTCCGAGGTCTCGCCAAAGAAATATGGTGGTTGCAGCCCCCATTTCATCGTCCTGCACATGCAAGCAGCAAGGCCGATTTCAAGATTGTATTTACCAGCCCCGAACACGCCTTTGCAAAAACTTTCGAACGGCAGATTCGCGCAATTGTTGATATATGGAATGCAAGATTGGTCGGGCGGAATACTAATGGGAAGGTTGATCTCTCGATAGAGTTCGCAGGCGAGCGTCCCGTAGCAGTTCAATACAGGATTCCGGACTCCAAGCTCCTTGGCGGAGATTTCGAAATTCGCATCTATCACCTTGAGAAAAGGCAGCCTCACGGCATCCGCGTAAAGGACGCACGTGATTACTTCAAAGAATACGGCGGGGTTCACGTTTATGATGCCGGCTTCCGTCTTCCCTATTACGGTACAGCACAAAGCGACTGGCTACGAATTGAGGCCGATCACTCTCACCGCTTAGGGAATTCCAAGCTTCTCCCAGCCGACCTGCACGTAGATCGTGGAATGAATTTCCTCCCCACACTAGGCCGAATCTTCGGTGTTGTAAATGTAAATACGGCCACGGAGCGAAGCCTGTCAATTCAGATTACTCGCGATCGCCTGGGCCAAGGCAAGGCTTACGAGGATTTGGTCTACATGCTTCGTTGGGCGATTGACTATTACGCAATGGAAGAAGCTCGTCGAGCTTCTGAAATTCGCGAAGTCGAAGCAGAGATCGAACCGACATCGGACAAGGCGGTTCGACTCCAATCCGTCTTGGAGTCATTCCGGAATCAAATTGCGCCCAAGACATACGTAGCACTCAGCATCTCGATTAAGGACGTGGTTAATGCAGCCGAAAAGGAGGCTCAGGCCTACGATAACCGAATGGCCTTGCTCGGGCCGCTCGCAACCGCTGGAATTTCGACCCTCGCCTATCAACATGAACTACAAAAACAACTTAGTGCCATCGATGGGATTATCGAAGAAGTGTCCGCTATCGAGCAAAAGGCACCCTCGCTACGCCTCCAGCTCGCTGATCTGAAATCCCAGCTTTCTAGCTGGGTTAGAAGGGCCAAAGACACACAATCACTATTCACCTACTTGGCCGTCGAAGAAAACCGTTCGCAAAGATCGCGCCTTAATGCCAGGCAAGTCTTAGACGACGTTCGCAATCAAACAAAAACACTCGCACGAGGAACTATCGTCGATATCGAGGGCACCGACGAAGATCTTCTGCTCCCAAAGGGTTCCTTTGCAGAGTGGACTGCCGTCTTTCAGAATGTTTTTATCAACGCTTTCAACGCAATCCTCGATAGCGACAATAAAAGGATCCGAATTAGATCTCGCTCTATTGGAAAGACAAGAGAGTTGCTTGTTGAAGACAGTGGCTGCGGCGTAAAACTTCCAGGCGCAGAGAAGCTGTTTGAACCCTTCGCGCGCGGGGCCGCAATATCTCACGAGCGCCAGGCCCTCGGATATGGCGGAACTGGCCTTGGACTAACGATTGTAAAGCTCGTTGCAGGCAACTTGGGCTGCGAAGTTGGATTTGTCAGCCCGGATCGCGGCTACAACACCGCCTTTCGTTTGGCGTGGAGGGAGCAGGAATGATGATCCCAAAAAATATTTTAGTCCTGGATGACGAGACTCTGCTTGTCAATCAGTGGGCACGCAAGCTTAAGAAGCTAAAGCTATCCAAGAAACTATTTTCCGATGTAGTTCCTGTCGATTCTGCACAATTCGCCAACGAACTCGGAATCCTGCGCCATCGCCAGGAATTATTCCGGGCCGGCAAGCCCTGGAAGAATAAATCTATTTTCGACAACGCGTCTGTACTCCTTGTGGATTACGATCTCGTCGGAATTTTAGGTGAAAAATTATATATCACCGGCGAGGAGGTTTCTTATCTTGTCCGTTGCTTTTCGACTTGCGGCTATATAGTCGGTTTAAATTTCGAACCCGGGAATCGGTTCGATCTCACATTGAGGGATCACCCCGACTCCTTCGCTGATCTTCATATTCCTACTGTCCAACTCGCCAATTCAGCGCTCTGGGGGTTGGGTTCGTCCGAGTTTCATCCATGGACATGGCCCTCATTATCCGATCATTGGACTTCCTTCGAGCGCCAGGTACAAGATGCCGAAGCTAATCTAGACAAGCCGATCTGCGACTTTCTGGGATTCCCTAGAGATGTTGTCGACTCTTTCTCAAGAAGCGTTGCTGAATTTCTTCTTGAGGATGTGCATTCAGTAACATTTCGCAAAGTTGCCTTCCTGAATGGCCTGCGTGGCAAGGATGAAAAAGCCAGAAAGGCACCTCCGGAGGTGATCGCACGGATTGCAGCCGCACGAGTGTCGAAATGGCTCGAATCCCTGGTTTTACAAGGTCAGGACATTCTCGTTGACGCCCCGCATCTTGTTTGGCGCTATCCAAGCCTGCTCACCAAACCGGCAAATCGTTTGAAATCATGGGACTTGCTCGCGGCCCGAACGTCCAACCTTTCTTCCCTTGGAATCAAGCATTCTTCAGTTGAGGCCCACCGATTCACCAAATCGCACTGGTTGTCGAGGCCCGCGTGGTTTTGGAAAGGAATATCCAACAACTCCGCCATACCAGAAGTAGCTGAGCCATGGAAGACGACTTTGCCATCCTTCGTTTTCGCAGAGGATCGCAGCAGATTCGTCGATAAATCTAAATCGAAGGAATTTATCTCGGAAACGGATTCTCCCTATGCCCGGAGATATGTGTCGCCGGTAGGCGATGTGATTTATGCTCCACACGCCCGGTATGCCAGCTAAAACTTCAAAAACAAAATCGCCGCTGGATCACCGCTCTAAAACATTTTGTGATCTCTTGAAGTCGCTCTGGCAAACCCAAAATTCGCGCTGGAAGGGAACCCTCCCTGCAGGCGTGTCTGACATTCTTATCGCAGCGCAATCCCATTTTGGCCCCTTAGATTATCAATCGCTGGAGAAATTCCTACCCAAGGATACTCAGCTCCTAGCGAATTCCTATGCGGGCAATCGATTCTTGTACTTGCCCCCTCTAGACAAAAATTCTGCATTTATCCCCATACTGTCATTCCGATACTCTTTCAAGGGAAAGGAGGAGGTCAAACTCGGGCTCCATCTCGTTACGGTCCATGATGAGAAATTGCACGCCTTCGGATATCGATTTGAAACAGGACACCCCGCGGGCAAAACAGGGAGTGTAGCTAGCCACGACTTTCAACATGCACAACTCTGCGTCACATACGACGGCCCTGGTGATGCACCTCTCCCATATATTAATTGTCCATCATGGATTCCTACCACGCAACCGTCCTTTCCTTTGCCGGCAAATGATTACGTCGGGCTATTAATTTGTCTCCTGGTAAGTCTATATGGGGGCCATTGGATAAACGTTGTTACGCCCTCGGAAATTCATAATTTCTGGGCCCATGCAAATTCCTGGAAGTCAACATGACGACATGGGGCCCACTAGTCAATCTTTAAAGTCGGCGGCCGAGAGACTGTTCTTGTCGACTTATGGCAGCTCTAGGAAAACTTGCCTAGCCAACTGGAGCCGCCTGATCCGCGCACGCGATGCAAATCGCTGCGTGCTTTGTGAAGGCCGAACCAAACTTTCGGCGCACCATATTTGCAGAAAAAGCTTTCTCCCACAAGCTCAGTTTCAAACAGGTAATGGAATCACTCTCTGCCAAGCCTGCCACAAAGGCATTCATCAAGGATTCAATCAAGCACCCGACATGAGCCTACCCATGGATTCGGAGGGTGGAGAGAAGATCGACACCATGGTTTCGCTCTTTGGCGCCTTAGCAATTGATGCCCATCGTCGAAATCTCATCGACGATGATCTCTACTATCTTAGTGATGCAGTTCTTTCAACGTTCAAGCAGTTTCAGGAAATGCATCCTCAGGCTGTTATCCCTGGATTCCGGATTGAGCAAGCTTTCCAGATCTGGCGCCTTTGTTCGATATCTATGTTCAATGCCGTCCTTGTAGCAAATGATATTCCACTGTGCACTCGACCGCCACTAATGGGGTCAGGCGCTATCCCGGAAGATCCTCGAACGATAATCGAATCTCTTCTGGATTCGGCGGTAGATTCCTGTGTTGATGGCAACTTTGCAGAGGCCTCCTTTACAGTAGGTCGCATGCATCGCCTATTGGATCGAAGGACTTGCCGCGACTATCTAATGATTCGCTGTGATTTATGGCTTCGAGTTTCACGAATGCCCTCGAAAAAGAAGCGGGTAATTCGTCTTTCAGTAGCAAAGATTGCACTTCTTCAAGGAAGCGGAAAAATCGAAGAGGCAGCACTTAGGGTTCCGAATCTAATTAAGATAATCGATGAGGTCTCCGAAGAGGCGATTGCGGTTCGACTTTTGCTTTTGGGAATTAGAAGCGCGGCAGCGGAAAAAGCTGTTCTGCGTGACAGATTGCCATCCTAGAGCAAGTAAGACCTCTGTTTCATAGAATACCCCGTGTCCCGCCCCTCCCCCCTCCGCCGCCTCCTCTCCTACGCCTCCCCCCACCGCCGCACCATCACCCTCGCCACTGTCTTCTCCTTCCTCAATAAGCTCTTCGACATCGCCCCCGAAATCCTCATCGGCATGGCCGTCGACGTCGTCGGCTCCGGCCCCCAATCCGTCGTCGCCAAGCTCGGCTACCCCGACCGCGTCCACCAGCTCCTGATTCTCGCCGCCGCCACCCTCGTGATCTGGGTCCTCGAATCGACCTTCGAGTACCTGTACGAAGTCCGCTGGCGCGGCCTCGCCCAAACCGTCCAGCACGAACTGCGCCTGGACGCCTACGCCCATGTCCAAAAGCTCGACATGGCCTTTTTCGAGGACCGCAGCACCGGCGGCCTGACCGCTACCCTGAATGACGACATCAACCAGCTCGAGCGCTTCTTGAACGGCGGCGCCAACATGCTCATCCAAGTCCTCTCGACCGTGGTCCTGGTCGGCGCCGTCTTCTTCTATCTCGCCCCGAAGGTCGCCGTCCTCGCCATGCTCCCCATCCCCTTCATCCTGGCCGGCGCCTTCTTCTACCAGTTCCGCGTCGAGCCCCTATACGCCGGCGTGCGCGAGCAGGCCGCCATCATCGCCGCGCGCCTGTCGATCAACCTGTCCGGCATCGCCACCATGAAGAGCTTCACCGCCGAGGAGCGCGAGCTCAAGGCGATAGAAGGAGAGAGCCTGGCCTATACGGCGGCCAATACGAAGGCCATTCAGGTGAGCGCCGCCTTTATTCCCATCATCCGCATGGCCATCCTGGCCGGCTTCCTCGCGACCCTCGTCGTCGGCGGGAAGATGGCGCTCGCCGGGACAATCACCGTCGGGTCATTCTCAGTGCTCGTGTTCCTGACCCAGCGGCTCCTGTGGCCGCTCACCGGCCTGGCCGAGACCGTGGACCTGTATCAGCGCGCGATGGCCTCGACCGCAAGGGTGCTCGACCTCCTCGAGACGCCGATCACCCTCGGGCACGGAGGCAAGCCCCTGCCCCGCGCCGCCGTCAAAGGCGAGATCCGTTTCGAAGGAGTCGGATTCTCCTATCCCGGGCGCCTGCCCGCCCTGAAGAACGTGAACCTGACCATCCCCGCCGGGACGACGGCCGCCTTCGTCGGGGCCACCGGGTCGGGCAAGACCACGTTGACCAAGCTCCTGCTGCGCTTCTATGACCCCAGCGAAGGGAGGATCCTGCTCGATGGCCAGGACATACGCAGCTTCGACCCCCGGGACCTGCGGCGCGCCATCGGCTTCGTGAGCCAGGACACGTTCTTGTTTCATGGAACGGCGAAGGAGAATATTTCTTACGGTGACCCCGAGAAAGGCCTGCCCGCCATCGAGGCCGCGGCACGGACGGCCGAGGCGCATGAGTTCCTGACGGCTTTGCCCCAGGGATACGAAACCCTCGTGGGCGAGCGCGGCCAGAAGCTGTCCGGCGGCCAGAGGCAGCGCCTCGCCATCGCGCGGGCCGTGCTGAAGGACCCGCCCGTGCTGATCCTGGATGAGGCGACCTCGGCCGTGGACAACGAAACCGAGGCCGCGATCCAGAAGAGCCTGGATAAGCTCGTCGTCGGACGCACGACCGTGATGGTGGCCCACCGCCTGTCGACCATCGTCAAGGCGCACCGCATCTTCGTCCTCGAGGACGGCAAGATCGTGGAGGAAGGCACCCACGCCGAGCTGAGCGGGCGGGCGGGGCCTTACGCGGACTTGTGGCGCGTGCAGACCGGCCTCAACGCGCCGGAAGCAGGCTCTCGATGAGGGCGAGGAGCGGGCCGAAGTCCCCCGCATCGGCCGCCCGCAGCGCGGCCAAGTAGCGCCTGCGGATATCATTCGTCGCCGCCAGCTCCTCTCCGGGCCAGTCCGGCAGCGGATGACGCTGCGAATGGAGGTAGACGTCGGCGGCCATGCGGGCGTGGCGGCCGTTGCCGTTGCGGAAGGGATGGATCCACGACAGGCGATGATGCAGCCTGGCCGCGCGCTCGAGGACCGGCATGTCGGCGGGCGTCAGCCCGTTCCAATGATGGAAGTCGCCCAACAGCCGCCCGATCTCGCCGGCGATCTTGTGCGGCGCGACGCCGATGTTCAGCTCGACCTGCCGGTATCTCCCCGCCCAGGTCCAGACCTCGCCGAACATGTCGGAGTGGAGCCTGCGCAGGTACGGCTCGTCGAGCCAGGAGACGTCCGCGTTCCTGCGGCGGGTGAGATGCCGGCCGGCGGCCGCGAGGATGTTCTCCGCTTCGACCGCGCAGAGGTCGCCATAGGTCGCGATGGCCTGAGGGATGAGACCCTCGGCGTCGATGGGCGTGGCGCCTTCGGGCGACTCGAACGTCAGTCCTCCCATATCTCGGAGGAGCGGCTTTGGATCAGTTTTTCGGTCTCCGTCCTGACGAGTTCTTCCAGCATGCCCTCGTCCGGACGCTGAGCCTCCATCGCCATGGTGCCGCTCACGCGCTTGACGCGCTTCAGGGCCGCCGCGCGCGCCTGCCGGCGAACGAGCTCCTCGAGGTCGCCGACCGGCTGCGGCGCGAGCACCAAGCGGCACTCGAGGGCCGCGAAGATGCGGCGGAGCGTCGACAGCTGAACGTCGACCTTGCCGTTCTCGATGTTGGCGATATGGGACTGCGTCAGGCCGCTGCGCTTGGCGAGCTGCGCCTGAGTCATGCCCAGCCGCACGCGCGCGAGGAGGATCAAACCCTGCGCAGCATAGTCCGCGGCTCCATCCGGGGCCTGCGCCGCCCACTCGATGAAGCGCGACAGCACCCGGCTCATACCGACCGTCTGCGGGACTTTTCTCCTCATTTCTCAATTATAATATATAATTGCATATTTTTCAATAGCATAATTATATACGTATACATATTATTATACGCTTAAAAAATATTCTTATACGTATATTACAGCGAAAAAAGCGCGCCTAGGCGCCCCGCCCGATGCAACTTTTCGGCACCCTCGATCGTATGGTAGGAGGGGGTACCGAACATGAACGATAAAAAGACGTGGTCGGCCGCGACCTTGATCGGCGGCGGCCTGGATGGCCTGATGATACTCGCGGCGCTCGACCGCATCGAGGAGAAGATCTCCGCGATCCAGGAGAAGCTCCGGCCTAAGAAGCGGCGGCCTTAGGGCTCGGGAATATTCTCATGTCTGCCATGAATGAGAAAGATGTAGGATTCCTGATGATCAAAAACCTCGCCGCCTCGTTCGTCCTCCTCGGCTCGCTCGCCTTGAGCGTTCGCGCCGACCATCACGAAGCCAAGCCCGCCGGCAAGGCGCAAACCCCCGCCGCGGCGAAGCACGCCGCGCTCGACGCCGACAAGGACGGCTTCCTCGACAAGTCCGAGCTCGAGGCCTATAAGAAGGCCGTCGTCGAGACCAAGGACAAGGACGGCAAGGCCATGGATAAGAAGGCGGCCGCGGAGACTCGCGCCAGCCTCGATGCCGAGTTCAAGAAGCTCGACGACTCCAAGGACGGCAAGCTCGACGCCGAGGAATTCGACGACCGCGACTCGGCGCACCTCGCCGCGCTCGACGGCGACAAGGACGGCGTCATCGACAAGGCCGAGCTCGAGGCCTACAAGAAGGCCGTGGTCGAGACCAAGGGCAAGGACGGCAAGGCCATGGACAAGAAGGCGGCCGCGGAGACCCGCGCCAGCCTCGACGCCGAGTTCGCGAAGCTCGATGACTCCAAGGACGGCAAGCTCGACGCCAAAGAGTTCGCCGACGACGACGCCGCCAAGTAAAGGAGAACCTCATGAAACGATCGATCCTCGCCGTCGCCGTCCTGCTTCTCACCGCCGTGAACGCCTCGGCCTACAGCCACTCGTTCAAGAATAACGGAAACGCTACCGTGCGGTTTTGGGTGAACTACAAGGCGTGCAGCAACGACACCTGGGAGGCGGTCAAGCCCGGGGAGACGATCACCTGGCGCTCGGGCCTCTGCTGCATCTCGCAGGTCGTGGTCCAACACGTCGGTTCGGATTACGCCGCCCGTACGGACGGGGTCCCGAGAGGCGAGGCGAGCGCCCTGGGCGATGACATTCTCAAGCCCGCTTTCCTCAACGACATCATCTGCCGCAACACGAACTGGAGCTACGCCGGCGGGCATCCGATCAGGCTCTAAAGCCGTTCGTACTGCGGCTTCCAGAGCCGCGAGAAGCTCAGGGAGACGCCCGTCATGGCGCTGTAGCCGTTGAGCGGGCGCTCCTTGAGCTTGAAGAAGTAGAAGTCCACGAAGGGCGAGAGCGCGAAGTCCCGGAAGATCGGGAAGCTGAGCTTGAGGGCCGCGTTCCCC
Organism: Elusimicrobiota bacterium; assembly: GCA_030696455.1. Classification (GTDB taxonomy): domain Bacteria; phylum Elusimicrobiota; class Elusimicrobia; order UBA1565; family UBA9628; genus GWA2-66-18. The sequence goes on along the minus strand of JAUYSH010000116.1, from coordinate 9,362 downwards.
TCGTGGAGCAGGTCGCTCGGAAGGTCGTTGCGCTTGCGGAAGTAGTAGTCGTACGTGAGCAGGCCGATCACCTTGGCCCTCACCCCCCCGGGCAGGCGCAGCGCGTGCTGGATCTGCAGGCGCGAGGACAGCCCGTAGTTCGACTGCGGCGGGTCCACCGAGTAGTCGCGCTGGAGGTTCCCCGAGAGCTGCAGGCTCTGAACGACCGTGCCGTCGTAGAGCTCCACGCCGGGCAGGACGCTCAAAGTGGTCCGGCGGCGGGCGCCGGGGCGGCGGCGCTTGACCTCGCTGTCGTACCGGACGGCCAGGTTCGGGCCGGCGGAGCCCGACAGCCACTGGGGGCCGAAGGAGCCCAGGCGCTCGGTGAGCGAGGACTGGACGCTCCAGCGGTTGCTGAGCAGGTCGATGACCGAGGGCTCGTCGGGCGGGCGCGAGCGCTGCTCGGCGTAGACCAGGTCGAGCCGGTTCGTCCACTTGTGCGTCTTGTAGCGGTAATCCAGATCGGAGCGGACGGTGACGCCCACGGCGTAGTTGTCGAAGGCGTTGATGCGGGAGTTGGGCACGGCCTGGAAGGCGTCGTCGCGGACGACCTTGGTGTTGGAGTAGTTCACCGAGATGTCGCGGAAGTTCACGATCCAGAGCGGCGTCTCCCCGAGAGGGTCCCCCTCCATCATGACGGCGTACCGTTCCGGCGGCAGGCCCCGCTTCGAGAGGCCGTCCAAGGCGCCGACGATCCCGTCGGCGAGGTCCCCGCGCGGGGTGACGCGGCGCGCGCGGGCGAGGCCCTTGTAGGAGTCGCCGAGGTTCAGGGCGAGGCGGGAGCTGACGACCCGGTAGGTCAGGCCGCGGTCGATCTTGGCGCCGTGGACGGTCTCCTTGGGGCCGACGCCGCCGACGGCGAGCTGGGGACGGCCGGGCGTGGGGCGCCAGGCCTCGTTGCGGGACTCGCGCACGAGGTCGAGGAGGTCGTCGCCCTCCAGGTCGAGGACGACCATGGCGTCGTCCCAGGGGAACCAGCCGCGGATCTCCCCCTCACGGAAATCGCCGGGGGTGGGCGCGCCGATGTCGGAGACCGGGAGTATGCCGACCTCGGAGCGGGTCCGCTCGGCGAGGGCGACGGCGTTGAGCGTCCAGAAGTCCCGCGCGGAGAGCGCCCGCTCGCCGCCGAACAGGCGCTGGGTCGACGGGATGAGCACGGGGCCGGTGGACGGGGCGAAGTCGGCGGCGGAGAGCGCCGGCATGTCGGGACGGTCGGCCACGGTCTCGTCGAGCGGGCGTTCGGTCTGGCGGATCTCGAGGCGGCGCAGGCCGTCGGAGTCCTTGGGGCCGAGCAGGAACTCGAGGCGCTCGACGCCGTCGGACTCGTGCGAGACGAGCAGGCAGGAGGCGAAAGGTCCGCGGTATTCCTCGAAGGCCGTGTGGCCGCGCTCGTTGTCGTCCTCGCGGCGGTACTCGTCGGCCGAGGCGATGAGCGCGTCGATGCCGCGCACCTGCGCGCGCACGCGGGAGTTGCCGGCCTCATCGAGGTTGGAGAGGACGACGATCAAGTCGACGCGCGGCCGGAGCTCGGCGACCCGCGATTTAAGAGCCGACACGGGATCCTCCACGGTGAATTGAGCGGTGTTCCCGAGCTGGAGCAGCGCGGCGGGCGAGGTGAGACCGACGACGGCGACCGTGGCGCCGCCCAGGCGGAACAGCGCCTCGGGCTCGACGGGATCGGGAGACCGGAGGTTGGCGGAGACGAAGCGGATGCCGTTCGGGCGCTCCCGGCGGTAGGCGGACACCTCATCCCAGCGCTTGAGCTCGGCCACGCCGACGGCGGCGGCCTGCAGGCCGACCGTCTCGAGGGCGTCGAGCAAGGCGCGGCCGCGCGGGGCGGAGCGGAAGTGGCTTTTCACCCAGCTGCCGTGGCTGACGACCAGCCGCGCCCGGCCCGGACGGCGCAGGGCGTCGAGGGCGGTCGCCAGGCGGCCGAGCCCGCCGTGGGTCCTCAGGAGGAAGACGGCGTCCACGCGGCGGCCGGCAAAAACCAGGCGATACACGACGGCCAAGGTCGCGCGCGGAGCCGGAGGGACCTTCGCGTCGGACTCGACGACGGCCCGGCCGGGGGAGAGGACGGCGTGCTCGGAGTAGGTCGGGGGAAGGGAGGGCTCGGCGCGGGAAGCTTCGAGCAGAGCCGCCGTCAAGGCGGGCTCGTCGGCCGTGAGGAAGAAGACGCCGTCGGCGTTGTCGAGCGCGGGGACGCGGCCGGAGGCGGTGGAGAAGGGGAGCTCGTACTCGTGGCCGCGGTGGGAGATCGCGACCGTCTCGACGCCAAGGACCTCGATCTCGGCCGCCTTATCCCTTAATACCCGGTCGAAGACCTCGGTGAAGCGGGTGGAGAAGGTGGGCGAGTGGCCGGCGACGGAGAGGATGTCGAGCTCGGCCGCGGCGGCGGGAGCGGCGGCGAGCAGGACGGCGGCCAACAGAGCCTTCATGGGGCGCCGCGGCCGATCCGCTCTAGAGTCGTTCGAGGTGCACGACGCCGGCGTTGCCGTCGGTATCGGGCGCGTCGCCGGTCAGCTTCCAGTTGGTGTTGGAGCACAGGATGTTGAAGAAGGAGCCCATCCCGATCATGTCGAACACCTGCTTGCCCCAGAAATCCTCGGCGGCCCCCGGGGTGCGGGGCCTGTTGATCGAGTCGCTGCCGAAATCGGCTTTGCCGCTGAGCGAGGAGATGCAGCACAGGCCCGAGCGCCAGGTGACCAGCTCGCCGGGCTTGAGGATCCAGGTGTCGTTGGAGCACGCCTTGTAGTTCACCTGGAACCGCATCGTATAGGGGCTGCTGTTCACGACCGAGTGGCTGTAGGCGGAAGCGGTTCCCGCGGAAAAGAGACAGAGTCCGAACGCGGCCGCGGCGAGGAGGGTTTTGCTCATGACGCAATCCTACCATAGTCGCGTCTCATTGACGCCATGAATGTCCCGCCCCGCCGCGCGACCCCAATTGGCCTATTTTGAAAATGGACCGAAAGACCTTTGGGGTCGAGAGCGGGGATGTACTAACATCCCCCCTCGCCGAGGAACGCTTGGCCGCGCACGCGCGGCCGGTCTGGAGTTGTCTATATGCAAGCCTCGGCTTATCTCGCCGCCGTCCTCGTCTTCGCCGTGCCCACCAGCGCGCTGACCAACCCTCCGCCGGAGACCTTGCTCGCGCTGCACTCCGTGCAGGCCTTCGGCCTGAGCGGGCTGGAGTTCGCCCGCTACTTCGACGCGAGCGGGCGTCACGCTTTTCTCAATATACCGCAGACGACGGGCAAGCCCGTGCTCGCGCGCTCGCGGCCCAAGCCGCTGCCCAAGGCGGCGACGGCGCCGTTCATGCTCGAGATCCCGGCGGTCCCGCCCAAACCCTTCGAGCGGACCTTCGACCGGCTGATCGCGCAGCCGAGGACGAGCGGGTACGACGGCCTGATCGCGAGGTACGCCGAGAGGGGCGGCCTCGATCCGAGGCTGGTCAAGAGCGTGATCGCCGCGGAGTCCGAGTTCACGTCGCGGGCCAAGTCCCCGGCGGGGGCGCTGGGGCTCATGCAGGTGATGCCCGCGACGTCGGAGGAGATGGGCGTGTCGGGGAAGGCGCTGTACGAGCCGGAGGCGAACATACGCGCGGGCACCTTGTATCTGGTGCACCTGTTCGAGCGCGCGTGGCGGAGGTATCACCTGAAGGGCGTCGCGTACCGGGACGCGCCGGCGTGGCTCGTGCAGAGGATCGTCGCGGCATACAACGCCGGGCCGCGGTTTTTGGCGCGCCGGCGTCTGTACCGCCAGACGCGCGACTACGTGAAGAAGGTGCTCCTGTTCTACCGCTCGAAGGTGAGCGAGCTGCGGGTCGCCGCGCTCTAAAAACCGGGACGATTTCTTTACCCGCCCGCTAAGGCGCGGCGGCGGCGCGCGTGTTATCTTTACGGCGTGAACTTCATACCGACCTTGACGCGGCGCGCGGACGAACCCGAGCTGATGGACACGGGCGCGGCGAGCGACAAGGAGCTCAGCGAGGCGCTCGATTTCCTGTCGGCGTCGAACGCTTTGCTCGGAGGCTGGGCGGTCGTGCGCCAGCGCCTCGAGGTCTGGAGCCGGGCCTGGGACAAGCGCAAGCAGGTGACCATCCTCGACGTCGGCACCGGCGCGGCCGACATCCCGATGCGCATACTCAGCTGGGGGCGCCGCCGGCGGTTCCACATCGAGATCGTCGGCATCGACACCGACGAGCGCATCCTCGAGCTGGCCCGGGTCCGCGCCGAGGGAGAGGAGTGCCTGGGTCTGATCCACTCGGACCTGCGCTCGTTCGCGGCGCACGGCGTCCGGTTCGACTACGTGCTGGGGTCGCTGTTCCTGCATCACGTGCCGCCGGCGGAGCTCGAGGACGCGCTGAAGCTGTGCGACGGCCTCGCGACGAAGGGCCTGCTGTTCACCGACCTGCACCGGTGCGCGGCGGCGTACGCCGGGGTGAGGGCGCTGACGTGCCTGGCGGGGCGGGTGTCGCGCTGCGACGGGCCGCTGTCGGTGCGGCGCGCGTTCCTGCCCGAGGAGCTCGAGGTCGCGGCGCAGCGCGCGGGTCTCAAGTATCTGCGCGTGAGGCGGGCGTCCTTCTTCCGGCTGAGCCTGGCGGGCGAGAAGCTATGACGGCGCGCGTGCTCGCGGTGGGGACCGCCGTGCCGGAGGTCCGCTACGAGCAGAGGACGATCCGGGAGGCCTGCGCCGCCGCGTTCGCGGGCACCGAGGCGGGCGGGCGCGAGAGCCTGTTCGACCGCGCGGGCGTGGAGACGCGCGGGCTCGTGGAGCCGCCGGAGTATTATTTCGCGGGGCATCCCTTCGCCCGGCGAAACGCGGATTACTTCCCCCACGCCGAGCGTCTGGCGCGGCGCGCGCTCGAGAGCGCGCTCGGGAGGGCCGGGCTCGGGATCGAGGAGCTCACCCACCTGTTCAGCGTGACCACGACCGGGCTGCTGACCCCCAGCCTCGACGCGCGCCTGGCGCAGGCGCTGCCTTTCCGCCGGACGCTCAAGCGCTCGCCGCTGTTCGGCGTCGGGTGCGCGGGCGGGGCGGTGGCGCTGTCCCGGGCCTATGAGTACCTGAGAGGGCATCCGGAGGAGACGGTGGCGGTGCTGTCCGTCGAGCTGTGCAGCCTCACCTTCCTGCCCCAGGACGGGACGATGACCCAGCTCGTGGCCGCCGCGCTGTTCGGCGACGGGGCCGCGTGCGCGATCCTGTGCGGGGCGAGGGCGCCGGCGGCGGCGCGCGCGCGGCTTTCGATCGTCGACAACGAGAGCGCCCTGATCCCGGACTCCCTGCACGTGATGGGCTGGGACTTCGGCGGGGACGGCATGCGCCTGCTGCTGTCATCCGACGCGCCCGCGGTCGTCGAGCGCAACCTGGAGGACGCGCTGAGCCCCCTGCTCGCGCGCCACGGCGTCTGCGTCGACGAGCTTTCCCCCCTCATACTGCACCCGGGCAGCGCCCGCATCCTCGACGCGTGCGAGCGGGCCATGGGGCTGCCGGACGGGGCGGCCGGGCTCTCGCGCGATTTCCTGAAGAGGAACGGGAATCTCTCCTCCGCCTCGGTGCTGTTCATACTCGCCGACGCGCTCGAGCGGCCGGCTCGCCCCGGAGCCTGGGGCCTGCTCGCCGCCCTCGGGCCGGGCTTCGCCTGCGAGGCGCTTCTGCTCCGGACCCGATGAGCTTCGACTGCGCGATCATCGGCGCCGGTCCCGCGGGCTGCGCCGCGGCGCTGTACCTGTCGCGCGCGGGACGCACCGTGGTCCTGCTCGACCGGGCGTCGTTCCCGCGCCGCAAGACCTGCGGCGAGGGGATCATGCCGGAGGGCGTCGAGGTCCTGCGCGAGCTGGGGCTTTATGAGGACGCGGCGGCGCTCGGACGCGTGTTCCGCGGCGTCGCCTGGACGACCCGCGACGGGCGCCACGCGCGATGCCGCTTCCCCGGCGGCGAAGGCCTCGGCGCGCCCCGGGAGGAGCTCGACCATCTCCTCCTGAAGCGCGCAGCGGCGGCGCCCGGCGTGCGGGTCCTGGAGCGCAGCGCCGCGTCGGGGGTGGAGCGGACGGCGGAGGGCGTGCGGGTGTGCCTCGACGCGGGAGAGCTGTTCGCGCGGCGGCTGATCGCGGCCGACGGGGCGTCCTCGCCCTCGCTCCTGGCCTTGGGCGTGCCGCGCCGCGGCCCCGCGCGGCCCCGGTTCGGCCTCGCCGCGCGGCTCAAGGGCGTGGGGACCGGGGATCTCGTCGAGGTCTTCCTCTTCGACGGCGGAGAGCTGTACCTGACCCCGCTCCCCGGGGAAGGCCGCGTCTCGGCGGCGCTCCTTCTCGAGCGCCGCGCGCTCGCCCCGGGCCCGGGCGGCCGGGAGGAGGCGTTCTGGCGGCTGCTGCTCGCTCATCCCGCGCTGCGGGCGCGGCTGGCGCGCGCGACGCTCGACACCCCGGTCGCCGGGCTGGGCCCGCTGGCGACGGCTCCCTCACGCTGCGAGGACGGGCCCTGGCTCGCCGCCGGGGACGCGGCGGGCGCGGTGGATCCTCTCGTCGGCGACGGCATCGGCCTGGCCCTGAGGACCGGCCGGCTCGCCGCGGAGGAGACCGACGCGGCTCTTCGCGGCGACGTCAGACCCGGCCGCTACACGCGGCGCCGCCGGAAGCTTCTGCGTCCCAAGAGGCGCTTGGCCCGTCTCGCCCTCGGGCTGAGCCGTCGCCCGCTGCTGGCCCGCGCCGCGCTCGCGGCGCTGCGGGCCTATCCCCCGGCCTTCAGCGCGTTGCTGCGGGGCTGACCGCGAGGACTCCCGGGTCCGTTCGCTCAGCGGCGCAGACGCCGAAGGCCGGCGCCGCAGAGGATCAGCGCGGTCCCGGTGACGTACAGCCGCAGGCTGCGCCCGAGGTCGTCCGGGGCCAGGAGCCAGTCCGGCACGAAGGCGTCCCGCGGGTCGAGGAAGACTCCGGCGAAGCCTCTCAGCGACAGCAGCGCGCCGAGGAGCATGAGCAGGCGGGCCGGCCGCCCGCTCGGCGCGGGGGCGGGCGCCGCGGGACGGCCCTCGGGCCTTCTTAAGGAATGCGCGAGGTCGTAGCGCGCGCGCAGGTAAGGATTCCCGAGGGTCTCGTAGGCGGCCTGCAGCCGCATGAAGAGCTCCGCGGCGCGGGGATCGCCCGCGTTCAGGTCGGGATGGCGGCGCAGGGCCAGGGCCCGGTAGGCCGCCTTGATCTCATCGGGCTTGGCGTCGCGCGGCACGCCCAGGATCGCGTAGCAATCTTGGTCCATGGGACCAGTCTAGCGCTCCCGGTCTGCCGGGCCCAGAACGGGCTTGGAACGGTTTATCGACGGGTCAGTCTCCGCCGCCCGTGTCCACGGTGTTCCGCCCCGTGACCCGGCCTTCGGCGAGCAGCTCGTCGATCGCGGTCATCAGCTGGCGCCGGCCGACCGGCTTCATCAAGTAGCCGCTGCCCCCCGCGCCCATGCTCTTGCGGTAGTCCTCGAACTCCCGCGAAGCGGTCAGGAACAGGACGGGCACCATCCCCAGCCCCGGCGTGGCGCGGATGCGGCGGCAGGCCTCGAAGCCGTCGGAGCCGGTCAGGTGCAGGTCGAGGATGACGAGATCGGGGGTCCGCTCGCGCAGGGCGCCGGCCAGCTCCTCGGCGTCCTTGAGGGCGACCGCCTCGTACGTCGGTTCCAGCCACGAGCGCACGATGGTCTGGAAGTCCGGCTCGTCGTCCACCATGTAGATGCAGGGCTTCATGCGGATAGCATAAGCCCGACAAGGCGGAGCGGCCAGTCAATAAAAAGTCAAATCTTAGGCGCCGCGCTTCTTGCGGGCGGCCACGGTCTCCCCGGCGATGCCCCAGCTCTCGGCGGGGACCTCCTCGATGACGACGTGGGTGGTCGCGGGGTTCTTGCCGAGCACCTCGGCGGCGAGCTTGGTGACCTCGGCGATGAAGCGGGCTTTCTGCTCGGCCGTGGGGCCGGGGGTCATCTTGACGTTGATGAAGGGCATGGGCCGATTTTACGAAATCAGCGCCGGCCGTGCTTGCGGTTGCCGCGCGGGGCGCTCGGGCGCAGGCCCATGCGGGAGCCGCCGCCGGCGGGGCCGCTCTGCATGAACAGGAAGCTCACCGGGAAGCCGTACTCCTTGGAGAGCGCGGCCTCCTTCGACTTCAGGAAGTCCATGAGCTCGAGCTTGCGCAGGTCCTGGGGCAGCACCTGGGAGCGGTCGATGCCGGGGTCGATGGCGACGTCCATCGAGAACACGACGGCGTCGAAGGGCTTGCCGATCATCGCGTCGAGCTGGGCCTTGAACTTCTTGTAGGTGTTGAGCTTGTAGACGACCTTGTCCGCGAGGACCTCCTCGGGGGGCAGGCCGACGCGGGAGGACTTCGCCTCGACGACGGAGATCTTGCCCTCGGGGCTCTCGACGACCACGTCGAGCTCGGAGACGTAGATGCCCTTCTCGTCGAAGAGCTCGCGGCCGCTCTGCAGGATCTTGTAGCCGAGCTTGTAGTAGTGCTCGACGGTCTTGAGCTCGAGCAGGAGACCGACGTAGCGCGAGTAGATCACGCCCTCGTAGATCTTGGAGAGGCCGTCGCCGTTCTCGCCGCCGTACTTCTGCGCCATCTCGTTGAGCTTGGCGCGGATCTCCTTCTGCTCCTTGGGAAGGGGTGCCAGCTCGTCGAGGAACTGGAAATTGATGCGGCCCTTGCTGCGGGCCGTGACCTCGGCGCCGCGCATCTTGATATGGTCCTTGATCTCCTGATAGCCGCGGGCGTCGAAGACGAGCTCGACCTCGTCGAGCCTGCCCATCTGCTGCTCGGCCTTGCCCCCGCGCGAGAACATCGCCTCCGCGTCCTTGATGACCCCGTCGACGCGGCGGATGCCCTCGACGATCTCCGATTGCGGATTGGCGGCCTTGTGGAAGAACACGCGATGGGTGTGGACGGCGACCTTCTTCCTGCCGTCGTCGAGCACGCCGTCGACGAAGGTCAAGGTCTCTTCCAAGTGGGTGTTGACCTGGGAGAGGCCGCGCCCCTTGGCGACCGCCTCGACCGCCGAGACCTTGGCGACGACGTCGGAGTAGGCGTCGTCCATCACGTCGAGGCTTTCCTCGAGGTCGATCTTGCCCTTGTAGAGCTCGACCATGCGGCGGACCTCGGTGTAGTAGAGCGCGGCGCGGTCGTGGATCTTGACGCCCTCGTCGTTGACGATGAAGACCGGCGCGGGCGCGGCGGCCCGGTTGGAGGCGCCGTCGAACATCGCGCGGCCGTCGCGGCCGCGGCCGCCGTCGCGGCCGCCGCCGTGGCGGGAGGCGGCGGAAAGCTCGACGGCCTCGAGCGCCGAGGCGACGC
>JAUYSH010000080.1 GCA_030696455.1 Elusimicrobiota bacterium | reverse complement strand
GCATCCTGCTGCGCGGCATCGAGAAGGCCCAGATCGAGCGCGGCCAGGTCATCTGCGCCCCGGGCTCGATCAAGCCTCACACCAAGTTCAAGGCGAAGCTGTACGTCCTGACGAAGGAGGAAGGCGGCCGTCACACGCCTTTCTTCAAGGGCTACCGCCCGCAGTTCTACTTCCGCACGACCGACGTCACCGGGGCCTGCACCTTGCCCGCCGGCGTCGAGATGGTCATGCCGGGAGACAACATCGACATCGAGTGCGAGCTGATCGCCCCGATCGCGATGGAGAAGGGTCTGCGCTTCGCCGTGCGCGAAGGCGGCCACACGGTCGGCGCCGGCGTCGTCGCCGACATCATCGCGTAAGGATCTATCATCATGGGCGATCGAGTCATAGTCATACTGGGCTGCACCGTCTGCAAGAACAAGAACTACCACTTCCAGCGCGGCAAGAAGAAGGAATTCAAGCTGGAGATGAAGAAGTTCTGCCGCGCCTGCGGGAAGCAGGTCGCGCACAAGGAAGTCAAGTAGAACTGAAAGCGATCTGCGGGGGTGTCCGTTAATTGGCTAAACGAGCGGTCTCCAAAACCGCCCCTCCAGGTTCGAGTCCTGGCGCCCCCGCCAGATCGCGTAATTTGACCGAGCGGTAAACGAGGGAATGCCCCTTCCTCAAAGTTCGTTAGTAACGGGGCGGAAACAAGGCAAAAAATGAATCAACCGACGCAGTTCCTGAAGGAAGCCGTTTCAGAGCTTAAGCAGGCCACCTGGCTGACCCGTCAGCAGGCCATCGACTCCTCGAAGGCGATCGTCGTCTTCGTGGCGCTCATGTCCCTGTATGTCGCCGGCGTCGACTACGTGCTGTCCATCCTCATCAGGGCCGTCCTGGGGCGATAACATGACCGAAACCACCACTCCGACGGGCCGCCGCGGCTGGTTCGTCGTCCACACTCAGTCCGGCTACGAGGACCGCGTCCACAAGCTCCTCCTTCAGAAGATCGACAACGAGAAGATGCAGGACCGCGTGTTCAGCGTCCTGATCCCGACCGAGGACGTCGTCGAGGTCAAGAAGAACAAGAAGAAGATCACCAAGCGCAAGTTCTTCCCCGGCTACGTGCTCGTGGATATGATCATCGACGAGGTCACCTACTGGGCGATCAAGGGAGTCCCCGGCGTCACCGGCTTCCTGGGCGACGCCAACCCCACCCCGCTTCCCGAGGAAGAGATGAAGGCCATCCTCGACCTCACCAACACCGCCGCCGCGGGCAAGCCCCGGCCGGCCGTGCAGTTCGAGAAGGGCGAGAACATCCGCATCGTCGACGGCCCCTTCCGCCACTTCATCGGAGTCGTCGAGGAAGTCTCAGAGGCCAAGGCCAAGATCAAGGCCATGGTCACGATCTTCGGCCGCCCGACCCCCGTCGAACTCGACTTCCTGCAGGTGGAGAAGATCTGAGCGCGATCGAGGCCGAAGTCATGCCGCCTTCGCGGGACTACGAGGACGTAAAGGTCCGCGTGGCGCACGTGCGCTCGCTCGGCGTCGTCGGGGCGTTCCTGGCCCTCATGACGATGCTGGCGGCCGTCGGCTTCGGCTTCCTGCTGCTGTTCGGCAAGGCTCTGCTCGCCGCCGCGCTCGTCAAGCTCCTTTGGCCGGCCGTGTTCAGCGTCGAGTTCACGCAGTGGGTGTTCGGCTCGGAGTCGGTCCCGTTCTACAAGGTGTTCCTGCTCATGATCCTCGGAAGCGTGGTCGCCAAGATGCTGCGGCCCGCGGCCTGGGGCCGCTGAGAATTTAAGACGCACGAAGAGAGGTTGTAAAAAGTCATGGCGAAGAAAGTCAAAACGCAGATCAAGCTTCAGATTCCCGCCGGCGCCGCGAACCCCGCGCCGCCCGTCGGCCCCGCGCTCGGCCAGCACGGCGTCAACATCATGGACTTCTGCAAGCAGTTCAACGAGAAGACCCGCACGCAGGAGCCCGGGATGCTCATCCCGGTCGTCATCACGGTTTTCGAGGACCGCTCGTTCTCGTTCATCACGAAGATGCCCCCCGTCTCGTCCCTTCTGAAGAAGGCGGCGGGCCTGGCCAAGGGCTCGGGCGAGCCGAACCGCAACAAGGTGGGCAAGATCACCAAGAAGCAGGCCGAGGACGTGGCGAAGGCGAAGATGCCCGACCTCAACACCAAGGACCTCGCCGCCGCGACCTTGATGGTCGAAGGCACCGCGCGCTCCATGGGCATCGAGATCACGAAGTAAAACAGACGCAATCAGCGACCGAGCTCCAACAGGGGCGCCAACAGGTCAGGAGAAAATAAAGATGGGCAAGAGATACGACGCGCTGGTGAAGGATCTGGACCTCATGAAGCTCAACCCGCTCCCCGCGGCGATCGAGCTCGTCAAGAAGTGCGCGAACGCCAAGTTCGACGAATCCGTCGAGCTGCACGTCCGCCTCGGCGTGGACCCCAAGCAGGCGGACCAGCAGGTCCGCGGCGTCGTCGGCCTGCCGCACGGCCTGGGCAAGTCCAAGAAGATCGCGGTCGTCGTCCGCGGCGACAAGCAGAAGGACGCGAAGGCCGCCGGCGCCGACCTGGTCGGAGCCGAGGACCTCATCGAGCAGATCTCGAAGGGCTTCACGGACTTCGACATCCTCGTCGCCACCCCCGACATGATGAAGGACCTGTCGAAGCTCGGCAAGGTCCTGGGCCCCAAGGGCCTCATGCCGAACCCGAAGTCCGGCACGGTCACGATGGACATCCCCAAGACCGTCAAGGAGCTCAAGGCCGGCCGCGTCGAGTACAAGGTCGACGACTACGGCATCATCCACGTTCCCGTCGGCAAGGCCTCCTTCCCGGCCGCCAACCTCGTCGGCAACGCCAAGACCGTCCTCGACGCCATCCTCAAGGCCAAGCCTTCCGCCTCGAAGGGCGTCTACATGATCAGCGTGACGGTGACCTCCACGATGGGGCCCGGCATCAAAGTCGAGGTCAGCGACAAAGCCGCCGCAGCCTGACACGGACAAGCCTTTAAACAAGAAGGCCCCCGCGCAAGCGGGGGCCTTCTTCTTTTTTAAACGGCGACGGCTTCGCTACGGGCCGCTGACGGCCACCACGGTCGCATCCACGTCATTGGCGCGGGTCACGACCACGTAATTTTCCTTGCTTGCCCTGAACCGGAAGCTCTTCAGGTCGTAGAGCACCGACATGTCGCGCAGGAAGGCCCGCGGGTCGAGGGAGGCCTCGGCCAGGGCGTACAGGCTGCCGGCGTAGACGCCGTTGCGCCGGTGGTAAGAGTCCTGCAAGGTCTTGACCTCCTCGAGGCCTGCCTTCGCGTGGGAGACGGTCATCAGCTTAAGGTAGCGCGGCTCCCACATCCCGTTCCAGCCCACGCCCAGCGCGAACGCGATGACGAGCGTCCCCGCCGCCAGACGCGCGACGGCGCCGCGCGCGCCGCCGGCCGGGCGGCCGGTGACCACGGAGCTGCCCGCCGCGAGGTCGTGCCACGCCCGGCCCTTCGGATCCAGCAGCGCCCAGAAGAAGCCCAAGGTGAAGATCGAGCTCGGAAGGTACGCCAGCGAGCGCATCGCCGCGCGCCCGAAGTCCAGCGGCTCGCCGTCCTCGCCCGCGACGCGCAGGCCGAGGAGGCGCTTGCCGGCGGTGGCGCGGCCATCGCAGGAGAAGACCGCCTGATAGACGAGGAAGAGCGCGGCCAGGAAGGCGATGACGACGGTCCCCTTCTCGTTGAGCAGGACCGGAAGGCCGGGTTCGAGCATCTTCAGGATCGCGAACCAGAGCGCGGCGAAAAGCGCGTAGTCGGCCGCGAAGGCCAGCGCGCGCTCGGAGAAATCCGCTTTGCGGGAGACGGGTTGATGTTGGCTCATGGCATTCTCCTCAGCGGACCAGACGATTGGATTCGCGGCTCGCGGTGATGTACTTGGTCAGGTTCTCCCTGATCTTGCAGGACTTGTCCACCACGTCGGTCTTCTCGGGGTTCTGATACGCGGGGGCGTCGGAGGCGTCGCCGAAGCCCAGCTCCTTGGCGCAGGAGGACACCGCGGACTGAAGCTCCTTCTGCATCGAGGCGTCCTGCGGCCATTCCAGGTCGAACCACATCTGCGTGTACAAGGGGAGCTTCGGGCTGGCCCCGGTGGCCTCCGACAAGGCTCGCAGGCGCGGGCTTCCCGCCGTCGCATACTCCCGCCTCAGGGTCGCGACCGATCTTAGGATCGCGGACTTGAATGCCAGCTCCAGCTCCTCATCGGCCGTCGTGCGAAGCTTTTTATGGTCTCGCTCGGCACCCTCCGCGGCAGTTCGCTTCGCGTGCTCCTCCCGCGCCAAGACCTCGATTGCCTCCTTCTTCTTGACGCAATCGGCCTCGGCCGTCGCGACCGCCTTTCGCCGTTCGTCCGCCGCGAGGGCGGGATCGTCAAAGTAGTCCTGCGGGAGCGTCTCGGCCGCGGCCTTCTCCTGCTTGCAGACGAGGTCGGCGGCCGCGAGCCGCTCCAGACGCTTCTTCTCCACATCGTTGCGCGAGCGCAGGTTTTCCCCGGCCATCGAGGCCGCGGCTTCGCGCTTGCGCGCGGCATAGGTCTCATAGTCGTTGCGGACCATATCCTTGGGGCTCTCGCAGCCGGCCGCGCCGGCCCTGATCTTTTGGACCTCGGGAGGGAGGTCCCTCGCGAGATCGCGCTCCGGCCCGGTGAGTGGGACGTCCAGCGGCCGGCCGGGCTGGCCGGCGCCGCCGATCGCGGCCCACATCGCCTGGTTACGCGCGTCCTTATGGGACCCCTGAACAATAAAGCGGGAAATGATGCCGGCGACATCGCGGCGCACCGCTGGGTTGCCCAGCACGGCGGAGGGGACCACGCCCGTCACCGCGATCTTCTTATCGTTCTGGGTGTACACGACGGTCCTGCTGCCGTCGGCGTTAGTCACGACCTCCGCGGAGCTGGCCGCCTCGAGAATCTGGTCGCGCGCCCGGGCCATCGCAATACCATCGGGCCCCTTCGCCCACGCCTCGCCGCGGCGCGCCTTGTTATTCTCGTACAACGCATCGAGCTGCTGGTACTCCGCAGAGTCGGCCAGGCGGAGGACCACGGCCTCAGAGAGGGAGCTCTTCTCCTGCTTCGCCGCCTCGGTGGCGATGCGGGCTGCGACCCCGAATAGTGCGATCGACTTCCCCTTCAGGCGCGCCTTGGCCGCGGCATGGATATGATCGACCTCGGCCGAGCGGATGGCGACCAGGTTTCTCAGGGCGAGGTCGACCGGATCGAGCAAGGCGCCGTTGCGCAGGCCCTGATCCTCGAAGGTCTTGATCGCTGAACCCGGGCCGACCAACGCGCCGAGCGCCGAGGCGTATTTCTCCTCGGCCAGGGCATTCGCCCGAACCGCCTCGATCTCGACGAAATCGGCCGGCAAACCCGAGGTAAAGTTCTTCAGGGCCGGTCCGGCGATCACACCCCGCGTCTTGAGATAGGCGTCGGACTGGCCCAGGGCTCCCAAGGTGGCGTATAGGTCGAGGACCGCCAAACGGAAGCTGACGATCGCGTCACCGAGCGTCGGCCCGTCGTTGACGAGCTTGCGCATCGTCGCCTCGAGCTGGCCCGGCGGGACCGATGCGGATTCGTACTTGCCGGCCTCGTGCAAAGTCACCAGGCGCGGCTTGACCGCGCCAAGAGGCCCGCCGGAAGTATCCTTCGAGAGGTCCGCGAGCGTCTTCTCGGCGGCCTTGAAATCCGCGAAACCGAGACCCTTGGCCGCGTCGATGACCTCGTCGCCCGCGGCGACGATCGCCGCGGCCTTGGCGTCGATCACGCGGTAGAAATCGTCGACGACGAGGACGAGCCCCATATGGTGAGCGGCCGTCGCCTCCTTCCAGAATTCCGCCGCGGCGGGGTTGCGCCACTTGAGCTCACCGGCCTCCACCGTCGCGAGGTGCCGCCAGGTGGCCGCCTCGCAGGTCTTGAGGCTGCCGAACTTGAGCCTGAGGTAGCTGTTCGCCTCTTCGACCTGGTCGCCCGGCACGGTGCCGCCGGGCTTGAGCATGATGGCCTGCTTTTCCTCAAGCCATTTCACATCGCAGCGCTCGCCTGGCTTCAGGTCAGCGGCCGCCGGCAGGGCGGCAAATAGGAGGAGCAACGCGAGGGACGAGGGGGGTTTCATGGGGCTCTCCAGGGGACGACTGAAGGATAAGCCCGGCCCCTGATTTTGTCAAGCCCTCGCGACTCCCAGTTCATGGGGTTTTGAAACGTCCTGGGGGCGAGCGCTGACGCAAACGGAATGGCGCTCCTGCCAAGCAGGGACTTTGGAAATCCGCGGCGATGAGCTGGAAAAAGCGCCCAAGCGTCATCACCGGCGGACGAGCGAAACGTCTGCGCAGTAGCGCTTCCATCTGGCGCCACAACTCCCGCATTTCCGTCGTCCGTC
>JAUYSH010000134.1 GCA_030696455.1 Elusimicrobiota bacterium | reverse complement strand
CCTGGGGCGTGAAGATCCCGCCCTCGGAGACCTATTTCGCCGTCGAGGGCGGCAACGGGGAGCTCGGGTTCCACCTCGTCAGCGACGGCGGCGACGGCCCCTACCGCGTGCGCTGCCGCCCGCCGTGCCTGTTCCCGATGTCCGCGATGAAGAAGCTGCTCATCGGCGGCCAGATCGCCGACGTGATCCCGACCTTCGGGTCGATCAACATGATCGCGGGAGAGCTGGACCGATGAAGCCCTTCACGGACGAGCAGGAAAAGAGCTTGGTCGCCTGGACCAAGAAGTATCCGTACACCAATCTCGGCCTCATCGAGGCGCTGCGCTCCGTGCAGGGCTGGCACCGGATGATCACGCCCGAGGCCGCCTCCGCGGTCGCGGACATCTTCAAGCTCCCGTTCAACCACGTCTGGGGTGTGGCCACCTTCTTCCCGACCTTCACCCGCTGGAAGACCGGAGAGAAGCGCGTCGGCGTCTGCCACGGCCTCTCCTGCTTCCTCAAGGGCTCGAATAAGGCCGAGTGGTGCCTGGAGAAGACCCTCGGCGTGCCCAAGAAGCAGGCCACGCCCGACGGCAAGCTCTCCTGGGAGACCATGGAGTGCCTCGGCGCCTGCGAGCAGGCCCCGGCGCTGCAGGTCAACGACCGGCTCGTCGGGCCGGCGACGGACGAGGCTATCGCGAAGTTGAAGGATATGAAGTGAGAACTCAACTGACGGCGCCGTCAGTTGGAAAACTGTTGTTGACAACAGTTTTTACACCGGCGCCTTCGACGGCTATTTCATGACCAAGATCCTGACTGTACATTTCGACGACCCCAAGCTCCACGAGCTGGAGACGTATCGCCGCCTCGGCGGCTACGAGGCCCTCAAAAAGGCCCTCGGCATGGAGCGCAAGGCGCTTCAGGAAGAGGTCGTGAAGTCGAACCTGCGCGGCCTCGGCGGCGCGGGCTTCCCGGTCGGCTTCAAGTGGAGCACGGTGCCGCCCGAGGACAAGGTCCCGGGGCCCCGCTACGTCGTCGTCAATTGCGACGAGTCCGAGCCCGGCTGCTACAAGGACCGCGTCCTGGTCACCCGCGCCCCGCACCAGCTCCTCGAGGGGCTTCTCATCGCCTCCTACGTGATCGGCGCCAAGGACTCGTTCATCTTCATCCGCGGCGAGTACCAGAATCAGTACGACATCCTCGAGAAGGCCGTCGCGGAGGCGGAGAAGGCCGGTCTTCTCGGCGACGTCCGCATCCATCTCATGCGCGGCGCCGGGGCGTACATCTCCGGCCTCGACACCGCCTTGCTCGAGACCATGGAGGGCAAGAAGGCCTGGCCGCGCCAGCCCCCGCCCTTCCCGACCGTCGCCGGCCTCATGGGCAAGCCCACGGTCGTCAACAACGTCGAGACCTTGTCCATGCTCCCGTTCATCGTGCGCGAGGGCGGCGAGGCCTTCGCCAAGATCGGCTGCGCCAAGAACGGCGGCACCGTCCTGTTCTCCGTCTCCGGCCACGTCGAGAAGGAGGGCGTGTACGAAGTCCCGATGGGCACGAAGCTGCGGGACGTCCTGGCCCTGGCCGGCGGCGTGAAGGGGGGCAAAAAGCTCAAGTGCGTGATCCCCGGCGGCACGTCCATGCCTCCGCTGCTCGAGAAGGACCTCGACATCTGCCTCGACTTCGACGCGATCCGCGCGGCCGGGACCTTCCTCGGCGCGGGCGGCATGATCGTTTTGGACGAAACCGTGGATGCCGTGGAGGTCGCGCACAACATCGAGCGCTTCCTGGCGCACGAGTCCTGCGGCCAGTGCACGCCCTGCCGCGAGGGCTCGAATTGGTCCGAACGGATCCTGGAACGCATCCTCGAGGGCAAGGGCCAGGCCGGCGACACCGAGAACCTCGCGCGCGTCGGCGAGAACATCACGGGCAAGGTGATCTGCGCGCTGGGCGACACGGTGGGCATGGTCACGCGCGCCTACATCACCAAGTTCCCGGACGATTTCAAGAAGCGGGTGCCGAATCATGGGTAAAACGGTCAAGTACAAGCTCAACGGGATCGAGCGCGAGGCCGAGGAAGGCCGGCTCGTCATCGAGGCCGCCAAGGACGCCGGCATCGAGATTCCTCACTATTGCTACCACAAGGCGCTGGGCAACCCCGGCAACTGCCGCATGTGCATCGTCGAGGTCGCCGGCGCGCCCAAGCCCCAGGTGTCCTGCCGCACGAGCGTGCGCGAGGGTCTCGACGTCAAGACCGACTCCGATCTCGTCAAGCGCGCGCAGGCGTCCGCGCTGGAGCTCCATCTCGTCAATCACCCGCTCGACTGCCCGGTCTGCGATCAGAGCGGCGAATGCGGTCTTCAGGACTATTACATGAAGATCGGGCAGTACCAGAGCGCGGTGCGCGAGGATAAGGAGCACAAGGGCAAGCGCATCGTCGCCGGCCCCCACGTCATGCTCGACCAGGAGCGCTGCGTGCTGTGCACGCGCTGCACGCGCTTCGTCGACAACGTGACCAAGACCCACGAGCTCGGCATCTTCGGCATGGGCCACAGCGAGAAGATCGAGGTCACGCCCGGCATGACCCTCGACAACGCCTACTCGGGCAACGTCGTCGACATCTGCCCCGTCGGCGCGCTGACCGATCGCGATTTCCGCTACAAGGTCCGCGTCTGGTACCTCGACAAGACCGACTCGGTCTGCCCCGGCTGCGCGCGCGGCTGCAGCATCTCCGTGCACACCAACACGGCCCGGCCCTGGCACAACGACGGCAAGCGCGTGGCGCGCCTGAAGCCCCGCTACAACCCCGACGTGAACGGGCATTGGATCTGCGACGACGGCCGCTACGGCTTCGGCAATCTCGACACCGACCGCCTGGGCAAGGTCTTGCGGCTGAAACCGCAAAAGGCCGAGATGACCTGGTTCGACATGTCCAAAGACATCTCGGCCATGCTCACGGAGTCCTCGGGCGCGATCTCCGTCGTGGCTTCAGGCATGCTCTCGAACGAGGACTGGGCCGCGTATAAAGCCTTGTTCGTCGACACGCTGAAGGTCTCGGGCCATTACTTCTCGGCCGAGCCGGACCAGCTCGGCGAGGAGGACGCCCTCCTGCGCCGCAAGGAGAAGGTGCCCAACCTGAAGGGCGCCGAAGCCCTCGGGCTGAAGAGCGGGTCCTTCGACGACCTCGCCGCGGATCTCGAGGCGGGAAAGATTAAAACATTGTTTGTCATCGAACGCGACCTCTCCGAGGTTTGGGGGGACAGGGCGGCGTCGCTGCTGGCGAAGGCGCGGACGACGATCCTTCAGGGTCCCAATAAATATTCTCTGGGGGACGATTTCACCTATCGTCTGCCGGCGACGGCGTACGTGGAGGAGGACGGGCACTTCACCAACTTCGAGGGCAAGCTCGGCGCCTACAAGAAGGCCCTGGCGCCCATCGGCGACGCGCGGCCGGATTGGGCGATCTTCGCCTTGCTCCAGAAGGCGCTCGCGGCGAAGGCGGTCGCGGCATGACCTTCCCTCTTCCCCTGAACGACATGCTCTTCGCCGTCGCGAAGGTGCTTTTCGCGGTGCTCGGGGTGGGCCTGAGCATCGCGGGCTTCCTCGGCTGGGTCGAGCGCAAGCAAAGCGCGGTGATGCAGGACCGCATCGGCGCCAACCGCGCGTCGATCTTCGGCTTCACCATCCTCGGCCTGTTCCACCCCATCGCCGACGCGATCAAGCTGCTCACGAAGGAGGATTTCGTGCCCAAGGGCGCGCACCGGCCGCTGCACGGCCTGGCCCCCATCATCTCCCTCGGCGCGGGCATGTTCTGCCTCGCGGCGCTGCCCTACGGC
This sequence comes from Elusimicrobiota bacterium, assembly GCA_030696455.1. Classification (GTDB taxonomy): domain Bacteria; phylum Elusimicrobiota; class Elusimicrobia; order UBA1565; family UBA9628; genus GWA2-66-18. The sequence continues at coordinate 8,709 of JAUYSH010000134.1, read as the reverse complement.
GGCGTGATCGAGTTCGCCGGACGGTCCTGGGATCTTCAGCCGATCGCGATGCCGATGGGCGTGCCCCTCGTGCTGGCGGCGCTCGCCTTCGGCGTGCACGGCATCGTGATGGCGGGCTACGCCTCGGGCTCGAACTACGGGCTCTTGGGCGCCCTGCGCGGCGGCGCGCAGATGATCGCCTACGAGGTGGTCCTGGCGTCCTCGCTCGCCGGAATCCTCTTCATCTACGGCACGCTCGACTTCGCCGAGGCCGTGCGCTGGCAGGTGGAGCGCGGGGTGTGGGGAATCGTCGTCCAGCCCGTCGCCTTCGTCCTTTTCCTCGTCGCCGGCATCGCCGTGACCAAGCGCATCCCCTTCGACCTCCCCGAGGGCGAGAGCGAGATCGTGGGCTATCACGTCGAGTACTCGGGCATGAAGTTCGGCATGTTCATGATGACCGACTTCTTCGAGTCCATCGTGATCTCGGGCGTCATCACCGCGTTGTTCCTCGGCGGCTGGGCCGTGCCCGGCCTCGACCTGCCGTCGATGGGCCTGCTCGGCGGCCTCCTGATGGTGGGCAGCTTCGTGTCGAAGATCATGCTCATGCTGTTCCTGCTCATGCAGGTGCGCTGGACCTTGCCCCGCTTCCGCTTCGATCAGGTGCTCGACCTCGGCTGGAAGAACCTCCTGCCGCTGGCCCTGATCAACTTCCTCGTCACCGCCTGGGTGGTCTATTTATGGCGATAACCGTCAAGACCGTCGCGCGCCCGCAGCGCACCTTCGCCTCCGAGCTCTACCTCGTCGAGATCGTCAAAGGCCTCGGGCTCACCTTCCGGCACCTGTTCGTGAACCTCTATCGCCACACGAAGCGGGCCCTGGGCCTCAAGGGCCTGCCGGGCTCGGTCACCGTCCAGTATCCCGAGGACCCGGCCGTTCTGGGCAAGCGCGCGCGCACGCGCCATCGTCTGCTGAAACGCGAGGACGGCGCTCCCCGTTGTACGGCCTGTCTTCTGTGCGAGACGATCTGCCCCGCCAAGTGCATCCGCATCACGGCCGAGAACGCCCCGGACGTGACCGTCGAGAAGCGCGCCAAGACCTTCGACATCGACCTCGGCATGTGCGTGTTCTGCGGCTACTGCGTCGAGGCCTGCCCGGTGGACGCCATCCACATGGACGCCAACGAGGTCGAGCTCTCGACCTACACGCGCCAGGACATGATCTGGAACATGCCCGAGCTCCTCGGCGACGTGAAGAAAAAGCCATCCCAGCCGGGCTGAAGCTCGGCCCCGACTGTTTCTGGAAACAGTCGGCCGACCCTTGTGTTCTTCGCTCGGAGGGGGTACCCTCCTGAGGTGAAGGGTTTCCGCGCCCGCGGCCAGGCCACCGTCGAGTACATGCTCCTCCTGTGCACGGTCCTGGTCATGGCCCTCATGACCGGAGCCTTCATCAACAAGTTCGGCCGGGACCTCCTCGACGACCTCGCCCTGAAGCTCCTGGACGCCGCGATCACGCTGGCGATGCCTTAACCTTTCGTTCTCCGTTTGTTGGGTAGCGGCGCCCTTCCCGAGCGGCTACACTTTTTCCATGAGCGTGCGAGACCTGGCGTTGAGCGGCGTCTGGGGCGTCAACCTCCTGGCGATCTGCGCGGCGAACTTCAACGAGATCCGGCACTGCCTGGCGGTGCTGGCCCTTTACTCGGCGACCTACTTCCTGTTCGCGCCGCTGCACGCGCTGATCGTGGTGTGCGTGTGGCTGGCCTACGGCCTCGAGCGCGGCGATTCGCCGCTCTCCGAGAGTGGGCTTTCCCGGGCGGCGATCCGCCTGGTGTGCGTGGAGACCTTGCTTTTCTGGGGCTTGTACTGGGGCATGGTCCTCGAGTACCTTCCGCTTCACATGAGGGTTTAGACCCTCCGACTGTTTCCGGAAACAGTCGCGCGGCCCCCTGGCCAGCCGGGCCATCTTCCGCTATACTTGGCCCGTCATGCCTCCCGGCTTCAAGCCCATCGTCGTCGCCGACATCCTGGACATGCTCCTCGTGGGCACCCTCGTGTACGGCATCATCCTGTGGTTCAAGCGGACCAAGGCCGCGTTCGTGGCGCTGGGGCTGCTGCTCGCGGTGGTCGTCTACACCGTGGCCTTCGTCTCGGGCATGTTCATGACGGTTCGTATTTTTCAAGGCTTCTTCGCGGTGTTCATCGTGGCGGTGATCGTGATCTTCCAGGAGGAGATCCGCTCGATGTTCGAGCGCATCGCCATCTGGAGTCTCACCGGCGGCGTGCTCAAGGCCGCTCCGACCCACCGGCAGGTGGAGATCCTGGTGAGCTCTTTGGGCGACCTCGCGCGCGAGAACATCGGCGCGCTCGTCGTCTTGCGAGGACTCGACCCGCTCGACCGGCACATCGAGGGCGGCTGGGAATTGAACGGCGACCTCTCCGAGGCCCTGATCAAGAGCATCTTCGACTCGCACTCCCTGGGCCACGACGGGGCGTTCATCGTCGAGGAGGGGCGGGTGACGCGGTTCGGCGCGCAGCTGCCGCTGTCGAAGGACTTCTCTAAAATAACGAATCTCGGCACGAGGCACTCGGCGGCCCTGGGCCTGTCGGAGCGCTGCGACGCGATGTGCCTCGTCGTCAGCGAGGAGACGGGCCGGATCTCCTTCGCGCTGCGCGGCGACCTCGTCGGGGTCAAGGACCTCGAGGAGCTGCAGGACGGCATCGAGATCTTCCTGACCAAGCACCTGCCGAAGACCCCGAAGAACTTCGTCCATCACTTCGTCAACGAGAACATGCGCGAGAAGGCGATCGCGACCGCGGTCTCCGTCCTGCTGTGGGTGTTCTTCGTCGGCTTCGGGGGCGGGCGATGAAGCCCGGCTTCCACGCGCGGCGCCTCGTCAAGCTCCTGACCGAGGAGGGCAAGGCGCTCTCGCCCCTGACGATCCTGACCCACGACCACCCCGACCCCGACGCGCTCGCGAGCGCGTGGGCGCTCTCGCACCTGGCCCAGTCTCTGGGCAAGATCCGCACCCGCATCGTCTACGGCGGCATGATCGGCCGCGCCGAGAACCGCATGATGGCCGAGCGCCTGTTCCTGCCCGCGCGTCCGCTTCGCAAGGGAGAGCTCGCCGGCGTGCCGCACCTGGCGCTCGTCGACACCCAGCCCCCGTTCAAGAACAACCGCTGCCCGCCGCGCCGCATCCCCGACCTGATCCTGGACCACCACCCGCGCCACGCCGACACGCACGCCGACCTGGCGCTCATCGACGAGACCGTGGGCGCGACGACGACGATCCTCGTCGAGGCCCTCATCGCCGCGGGGCTGCGCGTGCCGAGCCGCCTGGCCACCGCGATCGTCTACGGCATCGGCTCGGAGACGCAGAACCTCGGCCGCGAGGCCACGAAGCGCGACATGGAGGCCTACCAGGCCGTGTGGCCGAAGGCGAACATGAAGACGCTGTGGCACATCTCCTATCCGCAGCGTCCCGAGGCGTTCTTCCTGACCTTGGCGCACGCGGTGCGCGAGGCCTTCGTCGTCGGACGCGTCGTCGGCGCGAACCTCGGCGAGGTCAACACCCCCGACCGCGTAGCCCAGATGGCCGATTTCCTGCTGACCCTCGAGAAGATGCAGTGGTCCATCGTGACGGCCCGCTATCACGGCCGGCTGCACGTGTCGCTGAGGGCCAACGACCCCGGCGCGGGGGCGGGCCGCCTGCTCAAGCGGCTGCTCGGCGGCGGCAACCGCGGCGGCGGGCACGGCATGATCGCCGGCGGCTCGCTCGAGCTCGGCGCGGACGCGCCGGAGCGCGATTGGCGCGCCGCGGAGGAGAAGATCGTGACCGAGTTCCTCGCGCATCAGGGCCTCAACGCGTCCGACCGTCGTCGTCCCTTCCGCGGCGCGTAGCCGCTACTTCCAGCCGATCACGGACCAGCCTTTTTCGCCCATGCAGCGCTGCGTATAGGCGCGCTGGATCTCGTCTGGCGAGCCCGCCTCGTAGGCGCCGTGGATCAGCCCCGCCGCGGCGCCGACCGCCGCGCCCTCGGCGACGGCCCGGCGGTAGTTCCCCGTGAAGGCGCCGAAAACGACGCCGAGCAGGGCCCCGAAGACGCCGCCGCGCGCCGTCCGCCGCGCGACGCGCTTGGCGGGGTTGGCCTTGAGGTAGGCCTGGGCCTCCTTCAGGCAGAGGTCCGCGTCGGCTTTCGCGGCCTCCTCGCCGCCGGCCTTGTAGCGCTCGTCGGGATAGACGATCGGGCGAGGGTGCGCGCACCCCGCGAGGAGAAGGACCACGAGCATCAGGCGCATGCCGCAGTATAGCTCCGGGATCGTCGCCGGTCAACGGACCTAGGGGGCCGCGATCTCCCGGACGCTCATCTTCTTGTAGATGAGGCCGTTCGTTCCGACGTTGTCGCTGCGGAAGTAGACGGAGATGTTGGGCTTGCCCGATTCCGAGCCCGGCCGGGCGTCGCTGTTGGTGAGCCTCAGCGCCGGATCGATGCCCGACCGGCAGGCGCGCCCGCCCACGCCGAAGTTCGTCCCCGTGTCGGTCAGCTCGTTGATCTTCGTCCAGCTGCCGCCGTTGGCCCCGTCGCTCAGGTCCAGGTAATGCTCGGCCTTCACGTTCCCGTTGGGGAGGTCGTAAACGACGTACTTGTAGCCGATCCAGGTCCGGTAGGGCATCGTCGACCATAGGGTCTTGTTCTGGACGGGAACCGAGTTCGGATGGGAGGTCTCCTTCTCGAAGTCTATGCGGCCGTCGTAGCGGATGCGGGCGCCCATGCCGCGGGTGTCGCAAAGGTTGGCCGTCTCCGAGCCGGTGGTGCCGTGGTTGGTCCGGGCGATGCCCACGATGCCGCCGTAGGCGGTGCCGCTGTCGGCGACGCGCTGGGCGTAGACCGTGATTTCCACGTTGCGCCAGCTTTCCTGGAGCGCCGGATCGTGGATGTACATGCGCGGCACGGAGCCGGAGATGTAGAAGAGGCCGTTGCCGTCCACGCGGTAGGAGGCGTTGCCGTGGGCGGCGTCGAACCAGGCGTCCTGGGGGTCGACGCCGTTGAAGGTCCGCGCGGCGCCCGTGTCCCACTTCGACGTCCAATTCTTGCCGCCGGCGGCGGTGGGGTAAAGGTACTTGACGCCGAACCGGTCGGCGCCGGCGGCCGCCGCCGCGTTGGCCACGGTGACGTTGAGCGTCGCGCTGGCCCGGTTGCCCGCAGCGTCCCGCGCCGCGGCCGTCAGGACGCGGGCGCCGTTGGGGACGCTCGTCGTGTTCCAGGGCAAGGTGAAGGGCGGCTGGCGCAGCTCCGCGCCGAGATCGACGCCGTCGACCCGGAACTGCACGCCGGCCACGCCGACGTTGTCGGTGGCCAGCGCCGTCAGCGGGACGGAGCCCGAGACGCTCGCGCCCTCGGCCGGGGCGGTGAAGGCGACCGACGGGGGAAGGGAGTCGACGGCGGGGGCGGCCGGGCCGGCGCTGAACGCGAAGGCGCACACCTGATGGCTTCCGGTGCCGGACTGCAGCGCCCAGCCGTCGAGCCGGGAGACCGCGGATTGCTCGGAGCGGAAGGCGTAGTTGGACGCCAGGGTCCGCTCCGGGCCGCCGGGAGGCGTCACGTAGACCGAGTAGACGCGGGCGGCCGGGTCGACCGTCAGGCGCAACCGGTAGCGCGCGCCCGCGTTATACGGGATGGAGGCGTCGGCGCCGTAGGCCCCGCCGTTTCGGACGTCGAGGTAGCCCGTGTTGTTGAAGCGCACGATCGCGGCCAGGCTCGCGTAGCCCGAGGCGGCGCCCAAGGACAGGCCGGTGACCGCGTCGATCCGGGAGGCGCCGGGGACGGCGTCGAAGGCCGCGGTGAACGGGGCGCTCTGCGCGGGAAACGGAGTGCTCTTCCACTGGGGCGCCGAGGCGAGGCAGGCCGGCGCGGCGGCGTTCTTGACGGTGACCGTCACGGGAGCGCTCGTCGCCTTGTTCCCGGCCGCGTCGCGGGCCACGGCGGCCAGGAGATGCGCGCCGTCGGCGGAGACGGCCGTGTTCCAGGCCGCCTGGTAGGGCGCCTGCGTATCCTCCTCTCCGAGGTTCGCGCCGTCGAGCAGGAAGCGCACGCCGGCCACGGCGACCGCGTCCGTGGCCGAGGCCGAGACCGTCGCGACGCCGGAAAGGACCGCTCCCGGAGCCGGGGCCGTGAGGGACACGGCGGGCGGCGTCGTGTCCGGGGCCGAAGGCGCGGCCGTGAGGGCGAAGCGGCATACCTGATGGGAGCCGGTGCCCGCCTGCATCGACCAGTTGCTCAGGGACGAGGTCAGCGCCTGCTCGGCGCGAAAGGAGTAATTCAGCGCCAGCAGGCGCTCCGCGGCGCCGGGAGGGGCGACGTAGACCGAGTAGCGGCGCGCGCCCGGGTCGACGGTCAGGCGGAAGCGGTAGGCCGCACCCGCGGTGTAGGGGACGCGGGCGTCGGCGGCGTAGACGCCGCCGTTGCGCGCGTCGAGGTAGCCCGCGTTGTTGAAGCGCACGATCGCGGCGAGGTGCTTGTAATCGGCGGCGGCGCCGAGGGAGAGCCCGGTCACGCCGTCGATGCGGGCCCCGCCCGGGATCGCGTCGAAGGTCGCGCCGAACGGGGCGGTTTGGGACGCGAAGGCCGTGTTCTTCCACGCCGCCGAGGCCGCGGCGCACTGCGCTTGCGCCCGCGGCGCCGCGCCCAGCCCGAGCGCGGCCGCGGCGGCGAAGGCTCTGACGGCTGGCATGCGTGAAGTCATGGGAGCACCTCTCATTATTTGACGACCGCGAAGGTCTGATAGACGCGGCTGGAATCCCGGGTGGTGATGACCGCGATGTACGCCCCGGACGGGACGACCCGGCCCGACGGATCTTTCACGTTCCACCTGATCGGCGGCCCCGACGACGTCTCCCGGAACACGCGCCGGCCGCGGGCGTCGACGATGGTCACCTCCCGCGCGTCCGGCCCGAAGACCGCCTCGTCGTTGATGCCGTCGGCCCGCGCGGGGGACAGGAACTTCTGCGGCGCCTTGGCGGAGAGGGCGGCGGCGGCGGGGCCCGCCGCGGCCGCCGTGGAGGCCCCCGGCGCGGGCTCCGCCGTCGCGAAGACGTGATCGGGGGAGACGGCGACCAGGCCCGCGGCGTCGCGGGACCAGACGCGATAGTGATACAGGGCTTCGGAGGCGAGGCCGGTCAGCGCGACGCCGCGCTCGAGGACCCGCGACGAGCTCAGCGGCGTCGACTCGCCGTATTCCTCGGTCATCCCGTACTCCACCCGGGAGTCCGCCGGCTCCGACGTGGTCCACCGGATATAAGCGCCGTCGGCGCCGACCCCGGAGGCGGACACCGCGTCGATGGCGGGCGGGACGTTGTCCGACGTCACGCGCACGATGGGAGAGGTCTCCGCGCGCCCCGCGCCGTCCCGCGCGACGGCCGCCAGCGCGTGCATGCCGTCGCCCGACGCCGCGGTGTTCCAGACGATGGTGTAGGGCGGGGCGCTCAGCGGCGGCGACAGGTCGACCCCGTCGAGCAGGAACTGCACGCTGACGACGCCCGCTCCGGCGCTCGCGTTGGCCGAGACCGTCGTGGTTCCGGTGACGACGGCGCCCGCCGGCGGCGTCATGATCACGACCAGAGGCAGCGCCGGCGCCGCGTCCTCCTGCGCCCGCGCCGGCCCGGCCAGCGCGAGCAGGAGCATCGCGGCCGCGCCGCTCACCGGTCCGCGCCCGTCGGGATCATGACGCGCGTGTTGTCCGGCTCGAACTGCAGCGCCTCGAGGTAGGGCGAGGATTTTCCGGACACGGCGAGCCTCGAGGTCTTGAGGTAGGCGGCGCGGGCGTCCGCCGGCCCGCGCTTGCCGGTGGCGATCTCGTCGGCCAGGTTCATCGCCAGACGGTTCTTCGCCTCGCTGTCGGAGGCGAAGGTCATCTCGCCGGCGATCGGGCTCACCTCGAGCAGCTGGTGGAAGCGCTCGAGGTCGGCGAGCTTGTCCTGCGGGACCAGGTAGCCGACCGTCTGCTCCAGGAAGTCCTTGGTCCGGCCGGAGCCGTCGCGGCGGGAAAGCTTGCGGTGGACGACGGTGCGCTTCCATTCCCCGTTCCCGAACCAGGCCAGCGAGTTCTCGTCGAACTGGTCGGGCAGGCCGTAGGTTTCGAGCAGGAGGGCGGCCGCGGCCCGCGAGCGCGGCGGCCAGCGCCTGATGAGGGCTTCGGGCGAGGCGCCCGCCTCGGCGCGCGCCTGCGCGGGCGGCGCCGCGGTTCGCGGCTTCTCCGCGGCCGACGCCCAGATGAGAACGGTCAGCAGCCCCAGGCTCGCGCCGCAGGCGTTTCGGACGACGTTGCTTTTCATGGCTCCTCCTCCGACCCTTCGGCCGATTATAAGCCGGCCGTCGTGACCCGGTCCATGAAGGAGCGGTAATTGATTTTTGTCTTTCCCATGTCCTTTGGGCCGAAAGACCCTGCCCCGCGGCGCCCGAAGGGCCCTAGGAGCCCGGAGGGGAGCCGTGGTACGCTGTCCCCCGATGATTCGGCGCCTGATCTCGTCGGCCTTGATCGCCTCCCTGCTGCTGCTCACGCCGGGGGACCGCTTCTACGAGGCGTGCGCGCAGACGATCGCCTCTCCCGCCGCGCGCGCCGGCGTCGCGGGCGGCGCGGGCTCCGCCGCGGTCCCGCGCCTCGAGTTCGCCGCGCCGTCGCTGACCGGCTCGCTTTCGGGCGCGTCGCTCGCCGGCTCGCTGTCCGCGGCTTCCG
>JAUYSH010000031.1 GCA_030696455.1 Elusimicrobiota bacterium | reverse complement strand
CCGAGCACGGCGGCGATCGCCGCCGGCACGGCGGGGTCGGCGTAGGGCGCGGGCGCCGGAGGGGGGGCGGGCGCAGGGACGACCGCGGCCGAGACCGCGACCTCGGCTTCGGGGGGCCGCGCGCGCGGCGCGAAGGGAGAGGGCCGGCGCAGAGAGGGCGGCGCGAGGAACGGGGTCAGGACCGAGCGCGGGATGAACTGGCGCGGCGCGGCGGCCCGCTGCGGCTCCGGGGCGGGCTCCGCGGCGGGAACCGGCACCGGGGCGTAGGTCTGCGCCGGCGGGGGGGCCGTCACCGAGATCGGCGCCGCGGTCATGGCCCTCGACGGCGCCGTGTTGGGATCGGGGTCACGCATCAGCAAAGCGGAGCCGCGGTCGAAGCGCGGCGGGATCTTGTCGAGTTCCTCGGTGAGCTCTTTCAGGGAGAAGTAGGCGCGGAAGTCCTTGCGCGTGCCGACGCCGAACACGGCCCAGTGCTTGCGCAGGATGCCGCGCACGCGCTCGCGCTCCTCCTCGGTGAGCTTCTTCTCCCCCTTGGAGCGGTTCAGGATCAGGTTGAGCTCGAGCAGCGCCTTCAGGCGCCGCGCGCCGGCCAGGCGCGAGAGCAGGTAGGACATCTCGTCGTGGCGCACCGCGTTATCGGCGATATTGTCCCAGATCTTGCCGTCGTCGCGGATGACGTAGCCGGTCTCGAGCAGGAGCTCGCGCGACAGGTCGTCGAGCGGCGTCGCGCGCGTGTTGTAGGCCTCGGTCGTGGGCGACTGGGCGGACGCGGGGCCGGCGAGAAATCCCAGGAGGAAGGCGAGAAAGGGGGCGTGCATGCTCTGAGGAAAGTGTGACAGGGGGGTGATTATACTTTTATTGCCGGAAAGCGCCCGTAAAAGGCAGAATCGCCGAGTGGATCCCGCTCGTCTGGTCTTCCCCGGCTTCACCGTCGGCAAGCAGGACCCGCGCGAGGCCGAGGCGCTCGTCCGCCTCGGCGTCGGCGGCTTCTGCCTGTATCGCGGCACGCCGCGCTCCGTCGCCGCGCTGACGGCGCGCCTGCGCCGCGCGGCCCGGCGCCCGCTGCTGATCTGCGCGGATTATGAAGAGGGCGCCTGGGTGCACGTCCCCGGGGCGACGCCCCTGCCGACCAACCTGGGCGTCGGCGCGTCGGACTCCGAGGCGGTGGCGCGCGAGAAGGGGCGGCTCACCGGCCGCGAGGCGCGGGCGCTGGGCGTCGACTGGGTGCTGGCACCCGTCCTCGACCTGCTCAGCGAGCCGAAGAATCCGATCGTGAACCTGCGGGCTTTCTCCGCGGACCCGCGCGAGGCCGCGCGCCTGGGCCGCGCCTATCTCTCCGGCCTGCGCGCGTCGGGGGCGCTCGGCTGCCTCAAGCACTTCCCCGGCCACGGCTCGACGACCGAGGACAGCCACCTCGACCTGCCCGTCGTGCACGCGCCGCTCAAGCTGCTGAACGCGAGGGAGCTGGCGCCGTTCAAGGCTCTGGCGCGGAGCGCGGATACGGTCATGCTCGGCCACCTGGTCGTCCCGGCGCTCGACCCGTCGAAGCTCCCGTTCACCTTGTCCGCCGCCGGTCCGAAGCTGTTGCGCCGCTGGGGCTTTCGCGGCCTGATCGCCACCGACGCGCTCGACATGGGCGCCGTCGCCAAGCATTGGGACGAGCGCGAGGCGGCGCTGATGGCGCTGCGCGGCGGCGCCGACATCCTCCTCGTGCCGAAGGATGCCGCCGCCCTCGTCGCGGAACTGCGGGTCGAAGCCGGTCGCGACGCGGCCTTCCGGCGGCGCTGCGCCGAGGCGGAGCGCCGGCTCGACAAGGCCTTGTCGCGCGTGCGCTCTCCGCGGCCCGCCTTGTCCGTCGTGGGCGGCGCGGCGCACCGGCGCGCGGCGGCCCCGCTGTTTTCCGCCTGCGCCGCGTGGACCCGTGCGCCCTTCGGGCCGGCGCCGCTCCGCGTCGCCTACTATGAGCCTCAGGGCGGTAAGCTCCAGGGCGGCGCCTTCGTCGCCGCGCTGAGGCGCGCCCTCGTCCGCGTGCGCTTGACGCGCGCTGGGAAGGCCCGCAAGGGCGAGGCCCTCGTCGCCGGCGTCTTCGTCGGGCCGCGCGCCTACTCGGGCCGCATCCGGCTCGACGAGAAGTCCCGCGTCCGCCTCGTCGCCGCGCTCAAGCGCGCGCCGGGTGCCGCGGCGATCAGCTTCGGCAGCCCGTTCGTCCTATCAAACCTCCCGCCGAAGACGGGAGGTCTTTGCGTATACTCTCGCGCCGACGCGGCTCAGGCCGCCGCCGCCTCTCATCTCACAGGAGAATCAGATGGATGAAGCCACTTCCTGGTTCACGGGCAGCTCCGCGCTGACCGCGGCCGACTTCACGGTCCTCTTGGGCACGCTGACTCTGATGCTGCTCGTCGGCTGGTGGGGCGGGCGGGGCTCCAAGAGCACCGAAAGCTTCTTCCTGGGCGGCCGGCGCATCCCGTGGTGGGCCGCGATGCTCTCCTTCGTCGCCACCGAGATCAGCGCGATGACCATCATCGGCGTGCCGGCGACGACCTTCCGCGAGGACTGGGGCTACCTGCAGTTCTTCATCGGCTCGGCGGGCGCGCGCATCCTGATCGCCTTCCTCTTCATCCCCGCCTTCTACAAATACAACAGCACGACGATCTATGAGTACCTCCGCCAGCGCTTCGGCCCGAGCAGCCAGTACATGGCCACCGGTTTCTTCTTCGTCACGCGCCTGCTCGCCTCCGGGGTGCGCCTCATGGCGGCGAGCGTCGCGGTCAGCGTCCTGCTCGGCTGGCACATCGTGCCCACCATCCTGCTGTTCACCATCGTCAGCGTCGCCTTCATCGCCTACGGCGGCATCGAATCGGTCGTTTGGACCAACGTCCTCCAGGCCATCACCTTCCTCGGCGTCGGCGCGGTCACGATCGCCTTCCTGATCCATCGCATCGAGGGCGGCCTGCCGGCGGCCCTGCAGCTGGCCTCGGAGGCCGGCAAGATGAAGATCTTCCATTGGGGCCCGAACGTGCTGGAGGAGGGCTTCTTCGCCAAGTTCTTCGGCAACCCCAACATCGTGTGGATCGCTATCCTCAACGGCTTCGTCGGGTCGACGGCCGCTTTCGGCACCGACCACGAGATGACCCAGAAGCTGCTCACCGTCGAGACGCGGCGCGACAGCCAGAAGACCATCCTGCTCTCGATCGCGGGCTCCCTGCTGACCTTGTGCGTCTTCGTCGCGGTGGGGACCTTGCTCTTCGTCTTCTACAAGCAGAACCCCGGCCTGGCGCTGCCGACCCAGCTCGACAAGATCTACCCGCACTTCGCCTCGACGGTGATGCCGCAGTTCCTGCGCGGCGCGGTGCTGACCGCGATCGTGATGGCCTCCATCGACTCGCCGCTCGCGTCGCTCACCGCGGTGTTCGTCAACGACCTGTACAAGCCGCTCGTCGCCAAGGCGGCGTCCCAGGCCCACTACATGAAGGTCTCGCGCGTCTGCGTGGGCGTCTTCGCGGTGGCGCTCGGGGGCATCGCCTACTTCTTCAGCTTCTTCGACAAGATGCTGTGGCTCGCCTTCAAGATCGGCGGCGTGACCTACGGCTCGATGCTCGGCGTATTCCTGCTCGGCCTGGCCACGAAGCGCAAGGGCGACAAGGCCGTCGTCGTCGCGATGGGCACCATGGCCGTCGTCAACGCGGTCCTGCTCGGCCTGTCGGAGAAGGGCTTCATCCCGCTCGGCTGGAGCTGGCTCGTCATCATCGGCACCGCCGGCACCTTCACCCTCGGCTGGCTCCTTGCGCCGGCCCTGGACGGAGAAGGCCGCGCCTAATTGGTGCCAGGCCTACCGGTATTTGCGTAACTCCGACCGGGCTTACGCAAATACCGGTAGGCCTGGCACCTTAATATAAGAGGACCGCGCGGCGGTCGGACTCGAAGTCGCGGGGGCCTTTGTCGAAGAGGGACATAAAGGCCTCGTCGCCGGCGCCGGTCTCCCAGAGCAGGCGGAACTCGTCGACGCCGACCATGCGCTTGACCTCGTCCCAGCGCCATTCGAACTCGTTGGGGTGCAGCTCGCGCAGCGCGAGCGCCAGGTGGCGGAAGACGACGAGGGGGCGCATCGCGTCGCGGTCCGTCACCGTTATCTTCACGCCGCGGCAGGCCTTGCCGGAGAAGACGCTCTTGCTCGGCGTGTAGTCCTGGGCCGAGAACTCGACACCCTCGACGAGCCCGTGCAGGCGGGCGACGATCTCGTCGGCCCGCATCCACGGCGCGCCGATCCAGCGGAAGGGGAGGGGCGTGCCGCGCCCGACGGCGAGGTTCGACGCCTCGAAAATACCGATGCCAGGGTACAGGGCGGCCGCTTCGACGTCGGGCATGTTCGGCGACGGCGGCACCCAGGGCAGGCCGGTCTGGTCGTGCCATTGGTCGCGCTTCCAGCCGCGCAGCTTGATCACCTTCAGGCGCCGGTGGCCGACGGAGAGATTGTGGCGCAGCGCCATCTCGCCGGCCGTGAGGCCGTGGCGGACGGGGACCTGGAAATAGGCGGTCGGCGTGAGGAAGCGCAGGTTCGGATCGGCGAGTATGGGTCCCTCGACGATGTCGCCCCGGATGGGGTTAGGGCGGTCGAGGACCATGAAATCGACACCCGCGGTCTTGGCCTCCTCGAGCGCCATGGCCATCGTGGCGAGGTAGGTGTAGAAGCGGGCGCCGATGTCCTGGATGTCGAAGATGAGGACGTCGAGGCCCTGCAGTTGCTCGGACTTGGGGCGCATGCCGCGGATGCCTCCGGAATAGAGGCTGTACAGAGGAATGTCCTTGCCGTTGACGCGCGTGAGGCCCGACGCGATATTCTCCGACTCGCTGGCGGCGGCGTAGCCGTGCTCCGGCGAGAAGATCGCGGCGAGCTCCACGCCGGGAGCGGAGGCGAGCAGGTCGACGATTCCGCGCCCGCGGCGGTCGACGGCGGTGCTGTTGGTGAGCACGCCGACGCGCTTGCCGCGCAGCGGGGCGAAGCCGTCGGCGACGAGCACGTCGAGCCCGGACATGGTGCCGGAGGACGGCGCGCGGCGGGTGCCGCCCCCCCCGCAGGCGCAGAGCAGGGCGGCGAGCGTCAGGACGATGATTCTCTGGTTGGTCATAGGGCGGTGTCGAGGCGGACCTTCACGCCCCGGTCGCCGGGGCGCGCCGCGGCCTTGCCCCTTCCCTCGAGGTCTCCCGGCTTCGGGGCGCCGAGGTTGCCGTGGGCGTTGAGGCGGGCGACGACGAAGAGCGGCTCGTTGCGGCGGATGCCGGGGACGAGCAGGTCCTTGGGGGTCATGGAGAACTCGGCGGGGAAATCGGGGTTGACGATGCGGTGCACGGCGACGGGCACGCCTCCGGCGTTCTTGGCGATCACGAACAGCACGGAGTTCGTCTTCGGCGCCCGCGCCGCGAGCTCGGGGGAGATCTCGACGACGCCGGAAAGGCGGAAGTCGCCCGTCAGCCACTCGCAGCCGCCCGCCAGTGCGGCGATGATCAGCAGCGCCGCGCCGGCTCTCAAATCGGGGAGGTCTCCGCGGACACCGCGGCCGCGTTGGCCTTCACGGCCAGCCAGAGATAGACCGAGGTGATGACGATGGTCAGCACGCCCGACAGGGGGACGACGAAGGGCAGGAAGGACATGACGATGCGGGCCAGCAGCGCCGTCGTCTGGGCATGGATGGCGATCTGGTAGAGGGAGCCGAAGCCGAGGGTGCCGCCGCCGACCGCCTGCAGGAGCATGGCGACCAAAGCGTAGATCAGCCCGGCGAACGCGGTCCACGCCGCGGCGAACACGAAGACGGTGAGGATGGCGAGGGGGTAGACGACCTTCTTGAGCGCGCTGGACGCGTCGCGGAAGAACTTGGCGTCGACGACCATCGGGCGCTCGACGGCGGCCTTGGACAGGTCGTAGATCTCGATCTTGCCCTGCTGCTGCTCGATGTACAGCGCGTTGTTCGTGAGATAGGCGAGGACCTTGGCCTCCTGCATCGCCTGCAAGGTCACCGGCTCGACGCGGCCGGTGTCGATCATGACGGCGACCTCGGGGGCCTGGGGGTGGACGAGGCGCTTGGGCTCGAGTTGGCTGCTCGTGACCTTGCCGGCGGAGAAGGTCAAGGTGGGGACCTCGGCGGCGAGCCAGGAGAAGGTCTGGTCGACGACGGGGCCGATGCGCAGCTGCATCGCGATCGAGCCGCCGACGGTGAAGAGCAGGGAGATGAAGAAGAGATAGAGGACGGTGCGGCTCGTCTTCTCCGCGGCGAAGCGGCGGTAAGCTTGCGTCGAGGCGATGGAGCCGAGCAGGTCTTGGATCATGACGAGAGTCTAGCAAGGGTGGGGAAGCGGGACAAGGGTGTGCCGGGCGTCCGTCCCTCGCGCTTGATGCTCGCCATCCTACACACCGGCCTAGCCTCGCGGGAATCGCTCGCGGCGGGCTTTCGTTTTAAACGGCTAACGGCTACGCGCCAAGAAAGACACCGGTGAGGGGGGTTCTCATGTTCTCGACCCACTTTTTCACGGCGGCCCTGTCCGCCTGCGTGATCGGATATCCGCGGGCGGTACAAACTTCCGCGGCGCCCGGCGCCAGGCTTCTTGTCGTGACGATGAGGCCTGACTCGGCGCGCTCGTGAAGCAGGTCGGCGTATAGAGCCTTTACGACGACCTTTCCGATTTTGCTCGCTTCCCGCTTGCACTGAATAATGATCGTCGGGGGTCGGCCATCGGCTGCGTCTTTTGGCCAGACGCGGACATCGATATTGCCATCGTCGCGCCCGGGTCCTATCTCCGCCCGAAAGCCCTCGCGCTCAAAAAATTCTGCCGTCAAGCCTTCGAATTTCCGCCAATTGATTTTGTCGATCTCGTCGAAGTTTTGACCGAGATAATCTATATATCTCTGATCGAAGAACCTGCCGTAGAGCGTCGTCAATCCCTCGCTCTCGAAGAGGTCTTTGAGCTGAGCGGTATCAGTCCAATCTACCCGCCGGAAATTGCTCCAAGGACTGCTCTGGAGCGAGCCCATGACGTCATCGACAAATGCCAAGCCGAGGTCGAGGCCATCCTTGCCGTGTTGCCGGGCGCATTCTTCGACGAATGGCGTCAAGTCGATCTTGTCCTTGCCGGCCTTTGCAGTTGCCTTGGGCATCTCAACGAGAAAAATCTTAATGATCTTATCGGCCAAGTCGAACTTCTTCGTGTCGGCCTTGTAGCGGTCCCGGAAGCCCTTTCCAAGGAGAGTCTGGCGGGGCGATTCAATTACTCCCAGCTTATGAAGAAGATCGACGAAAATATCTTCGTAGTCCTCGGATCGTATCCTGATGATCTGGTTTTCCGGGCCCGCCAAATACCCGGCGTGATCTGGAAGGTGCTCGATGATCTGCTTTGTGGTCAGAGCAAGGCCAGACTTGTACCCTGCGACCTCGCTAAGCGTCGTGATAAGTTGAATGCGTGGCAATACCGCTGCGCCCATTGGTCTCTATCCTTTTCTAGCGGGGTTTACCTTGTTCTGTTCACGTTCCATCTTTGAAAGATGAATGGGGATTTGTCTCGATTTGCGGGCTTTCTCGAAAGCCTTGTTTTTCCAGAGCACTTCGGTGCGCTTGTGATCGTGTCCCCGGGTATCTCTCGTCGTCGTGAAGATCAGCTTCTTTGTCCACCCATGCTCTTTCGTCAGGATTGAATTATAGACGTGATTGTTGTATCCGCTGATCAAGATCATGCAGTGGGCTTTGCATGCGATTCTCAAGAGCTCCACATGGAACTCTTGATCGCGCGCGTCTGTCCTGTATCCGTGCTCTCGATCCATCAGATATGGCGGATCCAGATAAGCGAGGGTTGCCGGTCTGTGGATGAACATCGCCAGCAGTTCGCGCGCGTCTCTGTTTTCAACTCGAACGCCTCTAAGGCGCTCCGCGACTTTGGCCAGCTTATCCGGCAGCGTATACCATCGGTTGACCCGCGCCTCTTTCCCATTTCGGACATAGGACTGAGAGTAGGAGAAACCAGAGTGTGCCGCGGCGCCGACGGTTCCATTTACGGTCATCATGGATGAAACAAGGAATCGCCGAGCGCGCTCAATTCCGTTTTTCGCTAGCTGACGTTTTCGCGCCAGCTCGAATTCCTCGCGCGCGTAGGGCGTCAGCGCGATCTGCCTGCAAAGCTCATCGCCATTTTCTCGGAGTTGCTTGAAAAAATTGAAGACTTCGCTGTCGATGTCATTGATGATCTCGATGGGCGCGGGCTTTTTTGCGAGCGTTACCGCGGCGGACCCGCAAAAGACCTCGACCCAAGCATTGTGCGGCGGAAGTTGCTCCACGATCCGCGACGCCAGACGCTGTTTGGAGCCGTAATAGCCGAAAGGAGCATCGACGTAATGGCTTCGTTTCTTCGGAGCCAAAGGATCGATAATATTCGGCGCAAGATCAGCCAAGTTCATCGCGCCGCTCCCCGCAACTTTCCTTCGACTACCAGGCCATAGGGAGTCATTTTTATGCGTGCGTCTTTGTGTAAGGTGTCGATCGGATTCTTGAATAGCATGGGCTCATTCTTTGCGGCGCGGTTCTTGAGGTCGATGCCGCCTTGGAAATATATCCAGTACTTATCTTTGAGCTTCTTCGCGATCCTCATTTCGTTATCGGTCCAGATGAAGCGGAGGTCGGAGCCGCGGGACCCCTTCACCTCGATGAAGCGATCGAAATCCATGTCGTGCGCCCCCGCGTCATACGACTCAACATCGTAGCCAGCGTTTACCCTGACTGCGCTGATCCTTCGAACGCATTCGGCCTCTACAGGATGGCCTGCTCCGCGGAGGCGACCCATCTCATGTTTAACGATGAGATCCTCGGCTAAGGCTCCAATTTCGATTTTCTCCCGGTAATACTCCGCAGCCTGTTCCTCGGTAAAGCCCGCGCTCTCTTCCAGAAAGGCGGCGACGGTCTTCACATAGAGTTGCTCGACCTCGAGCGCGGCACCGTCTCGCTTAAGGAGTCCAAGCTGGCGGAGTTGTTCGATGAGCCAATCTTCCGCTTCGAGAGGAGCGCTGTCGATTTCCGACCAGCGAAATGTGCCCGTCTTAAAAACAGGCGAGAAGCCCTTGAGTAGCCGGCGAGTTCGGTCCCGCATCGGCCCTTGGAGAAAACATCCTCGAAGAAGGAGCCTCTTCTGTTCGTCGGCCAAATCATAGCTGTCGCCTTCGTTGCGCTCAAGAAATGCGACCCCCTTGTCGGTGATCGCGACCCGCCCGCTGTCGTCGGTTACAAGTCCGAGAGACGCCGCAAATCTGATGCTGACCGCATGGTCCGGCATTCGGCCTTCTATTACGGTGGTCTGACACTGTTCAATCACTGCCCCAACGGTGGCTGAGCGCGCCGCATCGGCGACGGTGCGAGTCGCTATGAGTACTCGATTCAACTCGCCGATGTGTTCAATCATGAGTGTGCACGAGAAAATTCCTTTTTCAGTTCAACGACCATCGCCGCAAAATCGGCGCCCTCGTCGTCCTCGTCCGACACCTCGTCCTCTGAAACATCGAGTGACATCACTGGGAGTTCGTCTTCGAGTAGATGCAGCATTCGGAGTTTCTTTTCCTCGAGACGTTGGTCGACCACGCTGTCGACGCTGTCGGTAGCCTGGATGATGTAGTAGTGCACGTGTTCTTTCGGGCCGAGGCCGACACGATGAATCCTATCCAACGATTGGAGGTATTGAGCGCCGTTGAACGTCCGGTCCAAATACACGGCATGTTTGCAGATCTTATGGAGTGAGACAGATTCAGCGCAGGCGCCGGGGTTAGCGATTAGGATCGGAGGGCCGTCGGGCGTCTTGAACTGCCGTATGATGAGCTCGCGATTGTATTCCTCGTTCTCATCATCGTCCTTGGGCACTTCACCGAAGATCGAAAGGGGTTTGAGGTCCCTAAGCCGAGCTTCCAGCGTCTTGATGTTATGGACGAAGGTGCTCCACAGAAGCACCTTCTCGCCCTTCTTAACTAGGCGCCGCACAAGTTTTTCCGCGTAATCCAACTTGGCCGGAACTTCAAATTTCGAATATTGTTCGACGAGTTGATCAATCGGCAGCCCGGTCGCATCCAAAGGCGGAATCCGAAACTCGGTCGAATACTCCGTCAAAAGCGAAGGATTGGACGCAGCCTGGAGAAGGCGCACTATCTTCGCCTTCCGCCATAAACGCAGTTTGGAGCGATCGCTGGGCGCCTTGACTACGTCCCTAAGAACTTTGGCGCCGATCGCGTCATAGATTCGCCTTTGGTACGGCCGCATGGGAACGTCTACTCTGTGGAATGTCGGCAAGGGCAGCTTGAGGTCGGCTTTCCGTACACGCCAAAAGAACGGTCTAAGAGTGCGCTTGATCTGTTCCGCCTCTGATCCGTGTTGGTCCACTTTGAAGCGAAAGTGATCGCGCCGCCCGAGCAATGGGGGGTTGGGCCACAAAAACGCGAACTGAGACCAGAGGTCGAGAAGTGAGTTCGGCGCGGGGGTGCCGGACAATATCAGCCGCCGCGACGCGAACGGGGCCAGATCAAGCAACGCGGACGCCCAGGTTCCGCCTTCGAGGCGTTTGATGTAGTGTGACTCGTCCAGCACGAGGAGGCAGCGATTGCGCTGAAGAAACGCAGCCACATCATCAGCATCGTTGCTTGCCATCTGATAAGTAAGAAGAACCAACTCTGCGCTATCGGCCTTTCTGAATAGGCCCTTTCGGCGAGCGCGGCTTCCCGAAATGCGGATGGATTCCGGTTGTTCACCGAAGCAGCCCTCATATTCATCTTCCCACGGCATGAAGCAGGCCCGGGGACCAATTACGGCCAATTTGTCGACTGCGCCCTGCGCCTTCATGATCGCGTAGGCTGCAAGCGTGATGGTCGTCTTCCCGCTCCCAGGGACTGAGAAATTGGCCGCATTCGCGACGCTGACAGCATGTTGAACCGCCGGTATCTGATACGTTTTGAGTTCGCGCTTAAACCCGGGAATCTGAAAGCGTTCTGTTCGCGGCGGGGCTCGCTTCAAGCCATCGCCCGCTTTGCGAGCTGCTTCCAGGGCCTGCTCATCACTCTCGAGTCGGCGAGAAATCTCGCCCGCCGTTCCTTCCAGACTAAGCTTGATTCCCGCCTCATGGAAGTAATCGACAAGTTGACGGATCAGCGCTTGTTTCGAAGGGCCGAGTTGAATTTGGAATCCAGGCTCGGGTTTAAGGATCGGCTCCAGCCCCAGGACATTGACCAGGAAGATGTAGTGGGTCCCCTGATGAATGGGCGAACGAGCCGGCGCTGTGATTTTTAGCGTTCCATTCTCGACAATCAAACGTGCTTGCTGAGCCATTTAGAATCAGTGACCCTTCAGCAATTGGTTGACTTGGCTCGCCAATTCTCTGAGCATCGTTTTAATCTTCGCGGTACCTAGCCGGCTATTTTGGGGACTGATGCTACGGACTGCGGATAGCGCGCGCTTCAAGAGACGCTCAGGCTTATCCTTCTGCTTCTCGTCCTCGATGATTTCTTGAGCCGCGGTAAAAGATTCTGTGATTGCCTCTTTCGAGGGCTTGTCTTTAAGGATCGGCCCGAGCTCTTTCTCGGCTTTTGCATTCAGAGCTATTTTCTGCAGATCTCGGATATCCCAATGGCTGACATCGGTCTTGTGAATCAGGGCAAAAGCGACTGCGATGGTTTTGGCGATCTCAGCCTCATTCTTGCCTTTCCGCCTTAATGGTGCGACCACGTTGGCCTGTAAGCTATTGAACTTTTCGACGTTACGGGCGACATGATGATACTCGCCCGCCCTCTTGTTCGAGCGCAGATAAGTGTCGATTAGCTTTAAGATTTCGATCTTTTCTAAAACCTTTTTGGGATTGTACCGGCCGAGCAAAGACTTCGAGATATCTTCGGGCTCCAATCCTCTTTCGCGGCCTTCTTTCAGCTTGAGCAACTCGTTGATGGGGCCGTACTCAAGTCGGAAATCGCGGGCAAACTGAAGACCCGCCTCGATTCGCCAGAGATCGCGTTCGTCAACATTTTCGGGCAACCGCGCGACATTGAGATGCTCAAATCGGGGTTCGCGGGTTTCATCAAAGAGGGTCTTGATGATGGCCATTCTCCGGTTGGCGTTGATCACAGCGCCGTCGAAGGTGATGATGCCAGGTTCAAGTTGGCCATGTGCTAGGAGGTCGTCCTTCAGCACCTTGGTCTCTGTCTCATCCTGCTCAAGCAGCAATTTCTGGATGATCTTGGCATCAGTTTCAACCGACGGGTCAAGTTTGCGCTTGAGTTGCTCTTCTTTTTCAAGCAGTTCCGCAGCGAAACGTCCGTTCCGGATATTAAAAAGAAGAAGCTTCGTGGGGACGCGGTAGACGAGCAGCACGTGGAGCTGACCGGCAAGCTCCACGCGGACGGCCGTATTGGGCAGTTCTTTCTGATCCTTGAGGCATGCCTCGACCTGTTTGGCGCGATTCGTGTTGAGCTTCACCTATCCTCCCTTAGTCGTCTTGCTCTTGCGAGTCGCGAGCCCGTTGACCATTACGATCTCGGCGCTAAGCGAACGGCGCGCAGTCTTGGGGTTCTCCACGATTTGCTCGAATAATTGCGGCGGCAGGTAGACGCTCACGTGGCACGTGGCCGCATGAGTGCTTTCGTTTTTCTGCGAACTGGCATAGTCTCTAGTCCTTGACAGAAGCAGTGGCGCGTGAACGCTATCGCATCACCTGCGTCCTAAGGGACGCCTTCCAGTCAAGATTGTATCACACACCCTCTATATCGGATATGGAGATGACCTCTACCCTCGTCGGACCGTGTACGTGCGATGGCATCGCTGGTCGACTTCATCAACGGCAAGGATGAGACGCTGTTCCCCACGTTTCTGCCCATCAATGAGCGTAGCGCACAGGCGGCGGCGGCTGAAATTGGGACCCTGATGGATTCGGGACGTGAAGGCCATCGCCCAAGGTGCGGGAATGAAAGACAAGCCGGACAGAACCACCATCGCTTCCACTCTGCGAGGTGGCATTTACCTGCAAAATAGTTCGAGCTGAGGCCCTGGGCGTCGTCTTGGCCGCGGACACGCCACGTTGCTCGGCGTGTTCAGGCCCACGAAGAAAGCGGTGCCCGAGCAAACCGACGCCGACGGTCCCCTAAAAGGCGGCCGCGACGCCGTCGGCGGTCTTACCGAGCGGGTAAGGTGAGGTGGTCTGGCAGCTAGCCATGGCGACTGACAGAATGTTCTCGTCGAGGAAAACCAATGTCAAAGGAACATCAAAGCGCTTATTTTATCGTAGGTCTTGACGAAATTAATGACCGGGGTTAAAGTGGTCCAGCGGTCACAAAACCACAACCTCAGGGCGCGCTCGAAGACCGCGAGAAGGACACAACGAACAGCGAGCAACGATCGTCGAAGCCGCAACCTTCCCGACCAGGCGCAGCCGTCCCCGACAAATTTTTACACTTCGATGAAAACTCCGCGAGCGCCCGTTCCGTCTATTTTGAATCCGCATGGCAGCGAGAGGAATAGCAATGAAACGATTGGTCCTCAGCAAATCGAAGACTAAAAATTTGATGAAGCGCATTGTTCAGCTCGGATTAGTCGTTCTTGGCCTTGCGGTTCTGTTTCCAAGGGCAGCCTATTCAGAAAAAAAGCCCAGGAAATATGCCAATCTGCGCGCGGCGTTGGAAGCCGCGAGAAACGCGAAGGACGCGGGGACTGAAGATGCTGCCCTTGATGCGGTGGCGGACTCGGAGCCGGCAGGACGAGAGGATGTTATTGCCATTTATGACGCAATAAAAGATGTCGAAAAGAAAGCTGACGCAAAGGGCGATAAGAAAGCCCTAGCGAGGGCATTCAAACTCGCGCGGCCGCTTCAAAAGTGCACGGAACCCAAGCACCACGCAGTTGTCGCCGAGCTGCTTGAGGATGAATCCCGCAATCTCCCCAGAAATTTCACCCCCGTATTAGGACATGGGGGCGGACAGAAGAACGAGAAGGAAACGATCCAGTTCGCCCGCGTTTCGTTGCTGATGGAAGTAGCAGGCAAGGGAAAAAATCGCGATGCCCTGCCCGGGCTTCGAAAAATTCTCAATAAAGGTGGGCTGGCGGGTGATCGCGCCTCTGGAGCTATCAGCCAAATTGGCGACCCACAGGACCTTGACGATTTTGTTCAACGCGTCAAAAAAGACCCTAAAGCCCAGTTGGACTTTTCGGGCTTTGGTGTCGCGGGAATCGACCGAATAATGCGCGAGGTCGATTCTGAAAAACTTAATGCGCAAGTCAGTGGCGCGCTGATCGTGAGACTCGCCCGCATGCAGGGACCCGGGGCACCGCAACGACTCAAAACCCTTCTGAAACACAAAGATCGCCGTGTAGTTGAAACGGTATCAGTTGCGCTTTCCCAAAGCATGACCAAGGATGATTCTGGGCCAATAATGGACATGCTGAAGGACGCTGATGCCGAGGTGAGATTTCAGGGGCTTGTTGCCCTGGTTGAAAAAACCTGGAGCGAAGACAAAGCGCCGATAGTCATCAACCTGCTGAAGAACGATCCTGATGCAGGTGTCCGTTCGCAGGCTGCATCCATATTGGGACGCAAGAATGTAAAGAGCGCTGAGCCTGAGCTCAAAGCCGCTTTGACTGATCGTTCCAGCCGCGTCCAAATGGCGGCCGAAGGCGCGCTCAAGTGGCTCTCAGGCGAGTACCCGCGACAGATCGATAAGAGTGTTGAGGATAGTCGCCGCAACAAGTGATGAAAAAGTCCGCCGCGCGAGCCGTCTTTGGTCTTGTTTTGGCCTCTCTTGCGGGGTCGGCATGGTCATTCAACACCGAACAACACCGCGCTGCCACAAATCTTGCCGCAGATAGTTTGAATGCGACGAATCAAAACCCTGATATCGCTCGGTTCAAAAACGTCATCGTCAATTGGGTGGCTGGGATTGGAAAACCTATCCCGAACAATGTGACTCCTGGAGAGCAGCTTGCGCATGTTCTGAATCAGAACACTGACATTTGTGTGGTGCCGTGGAACGGCGGGCAGTATGAGACAATTTTCAATCGCATTTTCACTCGTTACGAGGCCGGAAATTATTCCGACGAGGCGGCGGGGGCCGAGGGCGCGTATGTTTATATGGGCTCTGCGTTGCACCTAATTGAGGATCAGGCATCGATGCCGCATGGGGCCAACGTCCGACACGGGGCTTGCCCTTCGTTTACTGAGGGCTTCGATCCCGATAATTTTGAGAACGAGCCGCTCATTCCCTCCAAGGTTAATGTATCACTGACGGCAAATCAGGGCAACGTTGCACCCGACCAGGCCTACTTGTCGAGCCTTCGACAAACGCGAGCGATTGTTGGGAATTATGCAACATCAACAGGTTTGCGCTATTGGTGGAGAAATGAAGAGCTGACCTGGGATGACACGTTCGCTCCGAGAAAGATTTCAACGCCATACGACGGCGAGGCAACTCCTGGCGACGCGCTATTCGGAGCATACGGCGGCGTCGGCTATAACGACATATTCCATGACCCCGAGCAGCCGGGCTTGTATCTTCAGCAAGGAAAGCAAGCGACAGATTACGCCTATTTCTTCCTGAGCAAAATGTCCCGACTGTTGCCGCCTCGATCCTCCGAGTTTGTCATCGACAGCGGGGGCGCGTCTCCGATTATCAATAATTTGACTGGCACGCCAATCCGTTTTGTGGTCGCCGAAAATCGGACGGACATCGTCGACATCGACATTTGGGTCCAAGACACCGGCCAACGGATCGTCTCCGAAAGCGCGACGGTGTCCCTGACCGGCTTTAGGAGCGCGTCGGGCAGCACCGAATCACAAATCCTGCCGGGCCCGCAGACGTGGCTCGCCCAGCCCGTCCAACTGCGCACGACGACTAGCCAGCCGATTGTGGCTGGGACCAATCAATACATCCTCCCGTTTGAGGGCGAAATCAATCTGAACTGGAAAGGCGCGGTCGCTAGCGGCGCGCCACTTGCCGATGGCGAACACACCCTTTGCCTGCGCGCGATAGACAGAGACGGCAACGCCCCAGGCCAGGACACTTGTGTGATTTTCACAATGCAGCATTCACCACCAAAAATATCAGTGTCTGCAGGTAATATCACCGTTACGGCCAATAGCGGGACGTTGCGGTATCCTATTTCCACACGCAACAGTGGGGGTACCTTCACGCTATCCGGCGAGGGCTCTCCGCTCGAGTCCGTAACCCTGCAAATAGACGGCATTATCCAGAATGCACTCCTGTCGCCGAGTTTTACCGCCGGCCAGACCACCTACTCCGGTTCGATAGGCGGCACAATGGGCGGCGGCACCTACAAACTTTCCGCCCAAAATTCCAACCCCACGCCTACAGCGTTGGAGTGGCAGGTTGAACCCGTAGATTTATCCGCACAAACCGTACCGAGGGCACTCGGTACCTATGATCCCGCCTCCCGAAAATTCGAGATTGAATTCGACGCGGACTTCACCGCCCCGGCGGGCGAGAAGACCCTGTATACCTACAAGACGGGCGAGCCGAACTCAACGACCGAGGCTCAGCCCACGACGCATTTCTCGTCAAGCGAATTCCCGGATCTCGCCTTGTCGGTCGGGGCCAGCGTGTCTTGGCAACATTCCTCGTCCGCCCGTTCATTTGTGCTGGCCGACAACAACGATGCCACGACGCAGCTCGACGTCAGCTATTCTCTCAGCGCTTTCCCGTCGCTCGGGGGGGGGGCCTTGGACGACGACGCAACAGTCGGAATTCTTTGAATCGGCTATCTCCACGTCTATGTTTCTTGAGGGCGCAGTTGAGCCGGTAGGCCATTATGTCGACCTTTTCACCGGGAACGGTGCGTATGTCGATGCTTCCGGCGTGCAAGTCGTGTCGATTGGAACGGTTGCAGGTTCTTTTCCCTTGACGAGCGTTCAGCCGATCGGGACTTATTCCACCGCACTAGTGACGTGGAACGAGGGCGAATCTGAGACCTCCTGTTCGTTAGGTTCAGGAAGCGCTAGCGCAGTGAAAAATGCGGGCTTTGGCATCTCGATCCAGATCAGCTCGCCTACGATTAATACGATGTGCGTTTATAAAAAGTTCTACAAATACGTCGCGACCCTGACCCACGCTCCGCAAACTGCTTTCGCCGATTGCATAGTGCCGAATCCCGACGAGGTGACCTGCGACTTGGGAAGACGGCATGCGCTTGTCGTAAAGCCCGGCGTGAATATTTACGGCGTACTCTTTAGTTCGACTTCCTTCCCTGCCGAGTTGGGACGGTTCTTTCCGGGGCAGTCGACTTTGAAGCTCGGTACCGGTCTATCCTTGGCGGGAATGAACCCCGAGATCCAGGGCAGAGTGTCCGCGATAATTGGGGAAACGCCCGGCATCCAGGGTTACAACAACTTGTTGGCCGGAACAGCTCTGACCCTGGCCGGCAATATTGCGGAAATCGGAGGCCCATTTCAAATTAAGGTCGCCTATGGGGAGTCGGGGTTGACTGAGACGCAAGAGCAACGGGCGCAGTCGTTTGAGTTTCCGGACCAATGCACGCGCCAATCACGGGTGGTCGCGATCAACGCGGGGGCCAACGAAGCGGTGATTTCGGCGACCGGCTTCGGAAGCTACCTGCTGGCCAGCAGCGAGTTCGAAAACGAAGTCAGCGTGGGCGGCCCGGCCTTTCGTCTGACCTCAAACGCGCCCGCGCCGACGATCGCCTCCGCGTCGAGCAATCCGAATTTGGAGCAGTTGATTTCCGTTCAGCGGTCCCTGGGAGCCGCTATGCTGGGCGAGGCCTACGATGTGGGTCCATCCGGTCGAATTTTTGATCCGCCTCTATTGATCGAGACGAGCTATAGCGAAGAGGATGAATTGACCGCGGGTACAATAGCGAGCAAGCTGCTACAGCTTAAGAGTTCAGACGGTTCCCAGCCGCATCCCCCCACATCGGTGCTTGTCGATAGGCAATGCCGCAAGATCTCTGCGCGGGTCAGCGAGCTTTCATCTATATTCGGGGTTTTTGGCGTCACGCCAGCGGTCCCAGCCGCCGATTACCTGCGCCCGATCACGACCCTCTTCGTGGACGGCCTCACACCGTCATCAACTGAGTATCTGGTCCTGAGCACGACTTCGACCTTGTCGCTGGCGGCCTCGGATCCCTCATTTCCCGGCGCGCCAGTGTCGGGCGTGGTGGATACCTTGGTGTTATTGGACGCGCCTTTCGTGGACACCGTCTCGACGCCGGGGCAGCCCTACGCTGGGCCGTTCATCCTGAGCGCAGGTTCCCATACTCTCGTGTATTACAGCCGCGACATCGCGGGCAACGTCGAGACCGCCCGTGGCGTGTCCGTACTCGTCGATGAGCCGCTCCCGCGAACAGGGACTCTCGGCATCGGCCGGGACTCGGCGGACAGGCTGTGGACGGTGGTGGTGAATGGCACGGAATTGGCGCTCGCGAAAGCGGACGTCAACGCCGTCGTGCTCGCCTCGGCTTCGCTGGCGCAGGCCAGCGTGAATGCGCGGTGGAACGTCCTCTTCGACGGCTCGGGCGGGGCATACGCGGTGGGCACCGCGGAGGGCATAGGCGCTGACCTTGCCGTCTACAAAGCCTCCGTGGACGGGGACGCGATCATATCCACGAGAATCTTCGACAGCGGCTTCGGCGGCGACGACCAGGTTTTCGCCGCGGCCGCCCCGGGTTGGATCGTTGGCTCCGTTCAGGTCTTGGGCGACTCCAAAGCCGCTCTCTGGAGATTTAATCCGGAGGATATGACCGTGGCCCTCAGCACGACCTTCTCCTCGGGCGTCGCCCTAGGCGTGGCGGTTGACGCGGACGGCTCGGCATGGGTGGCCGGATATTTGACGAACCCGGCTCCGCGCTCAAGCCGCGGCTTCGATCTCGGTCTCTGGCATTTCGCCGCGGATGGACAGACCCTTCTTGCCGGCCCCTTCCGGCGCGAGGCTTACGCCTCGGGCTTTTCATCGACGTTCGCCGCCGCGATCTCCATCGCGAGCGCCGCCGTCACGGTCACGGTCCCTCGCGGTCGGACGGGAGGGGGAACGGACCTGGGCTCGGTGCGCTTCGACAAGGCGAGCGGGGCGGTGCTCGCGGAACATGCTTGGCGAGCGACCGACGGGTCGAGCGCCTATCCCGCGGCGGCGCTCCCCGATGGAGAGGGCTTTCTGGCGGCGGGCGGCCTCGATAGCGGGACGACGAGGGCGGCGCTGTGGCGCTACGGCGCGGACGGCGGTCTGACTTCGGCGTCTTTGGCGGCCGCGGGCGGGGCGCGTGGAGCGGCATTTCGCGGCTCGGAGTTGTGGTTGGCGGTGGATGACGCAACGTCCCCATATAAGGTGACGAACGAGAACGCCCTTTCAGGGTCGCTCGCGGACGTCCAGCCGCCGCGCGTCGAACTTAGCGCCGCAGGACCCATGTTCGTGGCCGGCGGCGAGGTGTTCGTGGGTCCGACGAGCGAACTGGCCTTCGTTGTGACCGACGACAAGCTCGCCTTCGGCGACGGCCTGGGAGGCGGCGCGCCGTCGGCGTATTACCGCGTCGACTCGACGGGATCGTTCACTGCATTTTCGAGCTCGTTCAGCGTCGCGGCCGGAACCGCGCACCTGATTGATTTCTATGCCATGGACGCGGCGGATAATCCGGGGTCCATCTCTTCGCGCACCGTGATCGTGGATCCGGAGCCGCCCGTTACCCAGCTGAGCCAAAACGGAGCCGAGATCACTTTGGAGGCGTCCGATTCTAACGGCGCGGGCGTTTTCCGAATCCATTATCTCGTCGATTACCTCGACCCCGACGTTTGCAACAACGTCGCCGAGGATACCGCCGCCGCGCGGGGGACCTGCGAGAACCCCTGGTACGCCGGCCCGTTCATGCTCTCGAACGGCGGGCATGTGGTCCGCTTCCGGGCGTTTGATAATGTCGGCAACGCGGAGCAAGCTCAGACGGTATTCCCGAACGTGGGATTCTCCGATGACGAAGACGACCCGGGCGGCCTGGGCATCGGCCGGGACCCCTTCGATGCGTTCTGGACCGTCAACGCGGAGCCCGACGCGATCGCTTTCACCCGCAGCGACTCCTCGGGCGCCCCGCTCGCCTCCTCGCCCCTGGAGGACGGCGTCGACGACATGCCCTGGTCCGTGTTCTTCGACGCCTCCGGCCGGGCCTACGCCATCGGCATGGCCCATCCCGAGCCCGAAAGCGAGGTCCTGGACCTGGCGATCTATAAGGCCTCCCCGTCAGGCGACGCGATCGAAACGCGGACCTTATTCGACAGCGGCTACGCCAACAACGAACTCGTCTTCGACGCGAAGGCGCCGGGCTGGATCGTCGGCGGAGCTCAGACGGCCGGCCCTCCCGACCTCGATGAAGACGGCGATCGCAGCTTTTCATTGGCGCTCTGGCGTTTCGATCCCGTGTCGGGCGCGGTCGAGCTCTCGACGAGCGTGTCCCGGGCGGGCTTCGACTTCGGCACGGGCCTGGCGGTCGACGCGGACGGCAGCCTTTGGATCGTGGGCTACTCGGCGCAGCCCGACGCGCCCGACGAGGGCGGCCTCGACCTTGCCTTGCGTCATTACGCCTCCGACGGCCAGACCTTGCTCGGCGGGCCTTTCTTCAAGCCCGGCTACCTGAGCCATCTCGATGGCGGGATCACAGCCAAGGTCCACGTGACCAATGACGCCGTCTTCGTGGCGGCCCCGAGGCTCAACGCCTCGGTGGACTCGGACGGCTCGGACACGGCATTCCTTAAATTCGACAAGGCCACGGGGCAGACGCTCGTCGAGAAGGTCTGGCGCGCCCCCGGCGGGACGCGTTCCTATCCGGTCGCCATACTGCCCGAGGCGGGCGGGCTCCTCATCGCGGGCGCCATCGGCGAGGACATGACCGACGCCGCGCTGTGGCGTTTCGGCTATGACGGCGCCTTCCTGGGCGCGACGACCGCGGACGCGGGCGGAGCACAGGGCGCGGTGTTCAAGGGGAGCGAACTGTGGCTGTCCGTTGACGGTTCGACCTCCCCGTATCGAGTGACGAGTGAGACACCCGTCGTAGGCTCTTTTATCGACGTCAGCACCCCGGCGGCCGGCGGCGTCGCGGTGGCACCGTCCACCGGCCCGATCGGAATCCCGTTCACCGTCGCGGGCGCGGGGTTCGGGCCGTATGGTGGAAGCAATACGCGGATCAAGTTCGGTACCCTCGCCGCGCCGGTGTCGGTCTGGAACGACACGACCATCAAAGGGACCATCCCCGGCCTGTCTACCGGCGTCTATGCGGTCGCCATCGAGCGCCAGAACGTCTCGAGCCTGACCGTGACCTCGGCGGGACTTTTCACGGTGACCGATCTTAATACCGCGGTCCTGAACATTTCTTCCGGACCTATCGGCGTGCCCTTCAGCATCGCGGGCACGGGCTTCGGGCCTTACGCGGGGGCTTTGTCGCGCGTGCTTCTGGGCGGGGCGACCGCGCCGCTCTCGGTGTGGAACGACACGACGATTTCAGGGACGCTGCCCGCCGTGCCACCGGGCGAGACGACGATCCTGATTCAGCGCGCGACGGCGGACGGCGGCTTGTCGACGAGCGAAGGCTTCGCCTTCGAGGTGACTGTGCCCTCGGTGACGTCGGTGAGCCCCTCGTCGGCCCCCATCGGCGCGGTCTACACCTTGACGGGGTTCTCCTGTGGGCCATACGCGGGGTCCAATTCACGCGTGCTCTTCGGAGGGGCGTCCACGGCGCTGTCGCTGTGGAGCGACCGCGTCATCAAGGGGACGGTGCCGGGCGCGCTTTCGCCCGGCGTGCAGACCGTCATCGTCGAGCGCCTCACCGCGGGCGGCGGCCTCGTGCAGTCGGGCACGGCCTACTTCCAGGTCGCGGGCTTGGCCCTCGCGGGCATCGTTCCCTCGTCGGCCCCGATCGGCGTGCCGTTCACGATCAGCGGGTCCGGGTTCGGGGTCTTCGACGGCGCCAACACGCGGGTCAAGTTCGGCG
Source organism: Elusimicrobiota bacterium (assembly GCA_030696455.1). Lineage (GTDB taxonomy): Bacteria > Elusimicrobiota > Elusimicrobia > UBA1565 > UBA9628 > GWA2-66-18. The sequence continues at coordinate 27,122 of JAUYSH010000031.1, read as the reverse complement.
TGAGCACGGCGGCTGTGTCGCTGTGGAACGACACGACGATCACCGGGACCATACCGGCGCTCGAGCCGGGAGAGTGGCCGGTCGTCGTCGAGCGCCAGCAGGGAAGCGCCGTCTCGGCCAGCCTCACGACGACGTTCACGGCGACGGCGCTGAGCGTCAACGCGATCTCGCCTTCCTCCGGCCCTATCGGCACCGCGTTCACGCTCACGGGGCCGGGCTTCGGTCCTTACGCGGGTGCCGCCTCGGTCGTTCTCATCGACGGGGCGACGGCGGCGTTGTCTGTGTGGAACGACGCGTCGATCGTGGGGACCATCCCCGGCTCGGTGTCGACCGGCACGCGCCCGGTGGTATTGCGCCGGACCTCGGGAACGGGCGAGAGCATCTCGCCACCCGTGTATTTCGAGGTCACGGTTCCCGCGGTCGCGGGAATAATCCCTTCCTCGGCGCCGATCGGCGCGCCGTTTACGATCACCGGGACCAACTTCGGCGTCTTCGGCGGGGCGAACACGCGAGTGACCTTTAATGGCGTCATCGCCGCCTTGTCGCTGTGGAACGACACGACCATTACCGGAACGGTCCCGGCCGTGCCCGCCGGGATAGTGGATATCATCGTCGAGCGCCAGCAGGGCGCTGATGTCTCGGCCAGCGTCGCCGTGCCCTTTACGGTTCTCGACCCGGCGGTCGGCGGCGTCTCCCCGGGCTCGGGGCCCATCGGCACGATCTTCACGATCACGGGCAACGGCTTCGGGCCGTATGCGGGGGCCAACACGCGCGTGCTCATCGGCGGGACGACGGCGGCGCTGTCGTTGTGGAACGACACGACGATCAAGGGCACGATCCCGGCCCTTCCACCCGGCGTTGTCCCGGTCTGGCTCGAGCGCAGCGCGGGCAGCGGGGTCTCGTCGAGCGCCACGTCTTATTTCAACGTGACCACGCCCGAGGTGGCGACGTTGACGCCTTCTTCGGCACCCATCGGCGCGCCGTTTACGATCACGGGGACGAGCTTTGGCGCATACGCTGGGGCCAACACGCGGGTGACTTTCAACGGCGTGATCGCGCCGTTGTCGGTGTGGAACGATATCCAGATCACCGGCACGGTGCCGGGATCGCTTGAGCCCGGCGAGGCGGTGCTTGTCGTGGAGCGCGCGTTTGGGACGGGGCTCTCCGCGAGTGCCACCCAGGCCTTCTTCGTGCTGGCACCGTCCATCTCGACCATATCGCCTTCCTACGGCCCGGTGGGAACGGTGGTGACGGTCAACGGCTCGGGCTTCGGGCCCTACTCGGGGACCTTGACCAAACTTCTTGTCGGCGGAGCCACGGTGCCGCTCTCGGTCTGGAACGACACGACGATCCGCTGGACCGTGCCCGCCTCGCTGGGCGACGGCGAGTATCCGGTCGTCGTCGAGCGCTCCCCGGCCGGCGGCACCGTGGTCAGCGCCTCGGCGACCTTTACGGTAGGCACGGGCTACAGCGGCGCGTCGTTCGGATTCACCGAGACGCTTTCGCTCGCGGCCACGCCCGACACCCATTTCGAGGGCGACATGAGCCTTTCGTCGGCGGCGGGAGGGCGCATCGACACGCCCGCCAAGGCCGCCGTGGAGATTCCGCCCAACGCGATGGAGCAGGACACCGCGATCACGCTCAAGCGCATCCGAAGCGACGGCCTGCGCGCCTCCGCCGCCGAGGAGATCAAGATGCGTCCGGCCGGTGAGCCCATCGAGTTCGGTCCGCCGGGCACGCGCTTCGCCACCCCGGTGACCATCGAACTGCCCTACGACCCTGCGCTCACGGGCGACGAGACCAAGATCGCCGTTCACTACTACAACCCCTTGCGGCGCGAGTGGGAGGCGCTGCCGAGCGTCGTCGACCGCGCGCGCAAGGTGGTGACGGCCAAGACGGATCACTTCTCGATCTATCAGCCGCTGGGCCTGGCGCCTACGACGGTGGCGCAGGATGAGTTCTACTTCCGCGACGCGTACGCTTTCCCCAACCCCTCACGCGGCGGGGCGCTGGTGACGTTCAGGATACAGCCCGGACTGGCCGAGACCGTCGAGCTGCGCGTCTACGACCTGTCGGGCCGCAGGATCCATTCTTCCTCGGACTTCACCTTCCGCGGGGCGATCGACGACGGCAACGGGAAGGGCGCTCAGAACACGTACGACCATGTTTGGAACGTGAGCGGCGTGGGCAGCGGGGTGTACAACTTCGTGATCAAGGCTAGCCAGCGCGGCCATAAGCCGATCACGAAGAACGGCAAGGTCGGAGTCATCCGATGAGGACCGGCCTTCTCGCCGCCGTTTTGCTGGCCGCGCCGGCCTTCGGGGCCGAGACGGCTTCGTTCCTCGACATCGGCGTGGGCGCGCGGGGCTTGGGCATGGGCGGGGCCTACACGGCCCTGGCCGATGACGCGAGCTCGCTGTACTGGAATCCGGCGGGGCTGAGCAAGCTCGAGAAGCGGGAGGTCACGGCGAGCCACGCCGAGATGTTCGAGAGCACCCGGCACGACTTCCTGGCCTACGCGCACCCCACCAGCCAGGGGACGTTCGCGGCGGGACTGACCTACCTTAGTCAGGGAAAGATCGACGGGCGCGACAGCCTGGGCCGCCAAACGGCTGGCTATGACGCCTCGGACGCGGCGGTGGCTTTCGGCTATGCCCGCAAAATGGAGTTCATCGACCTGGGGGCCGCGATCAAGTACCTGCGCAGCCACATCGCCGGGACCGAGGCCCAGGGCGTCGCCGTCGATGTCGGCGCAAAGCGGGCCTTCGAGCGCGTCAGCGTGGGAGCGGCTCTGCGCAATCTCGGTCCCGGCCTAAAATACCAGGACCAACGCAACGACCTGCCGCTGCGGCTGGCCCTGGGCGCGGCGTACAAGTTCGAGGGCGGCCACGCGGCGGCGGCCGAGGCCGTCAACGGGCCGCGCGGGGCGGGGACCGACGCCTCCTTCGGCGGCGAGTTCCAGGCGGTCTCGAATGTGTTCCTGCGCGCGGGCTACACGACCCAGACGTCGATCACCGGCGGGTCGGGCTTCGACGCGGCCCGCGGCCTGACCTTGGGGCTCGGCTTCCGCAACGCGAAGTGGAGCCTCGACTACGCAGTCCTTCCCTCGGGCGAGCTCGGACGCTCGCACCGCTTCAGCTTCGGCGCAAGATTCTAACTCGCACCGGTGCGAGTTTTACCGCCAGCGCCGGCGGTAAAGGGGATATCTCCCAAGGTCGCGCCGCCGAGCTATCCAGGTAGGCCGGGGGGATGATCCGGAGGGAGCCGGCGCGCGGTCGCCGGGCCCGGAGGATCATCCCGCCGGACGCGACTACGCGAGCTCAAACGAGGCGCGACCGCTGGAAACCATGTAATCGACGTTTACAAGGGTTGACGAAAACGTGACGAAGCCTTAAACTGAGGGCGATGAACTCGAGCCTCCGCCTCCTGGCCGTGCTCCACGCGGTCCTCGTTCTCGGCGCGCTCGGCTGCGGCGACGAGGAGGGAGGCTGCGGCCCCGCCCCGGAGAAGAAGGCGGAGGAGCCCCAGCAGGGCGCCGGCGGCTCGTCGCGCAGCGCGGGCGGCTCCTCCGGCGCGGCGCAGCTGATCACCCAGGATAAAAAGGGACGCGTGCCCGAGGAATATCAGCGGAAGCGGTCGACCGAGACCGCGAAATCCACCGCGACGATCTCCGCGCCCGTCATTCCGCTGTCGCCGGCGGCGCGGCGCGCGCGCGCGCTGCCGATCGCGACCATCATCCGGCGCCGGGTGGACGGGGTGGTGGACCGCGTCGAGATCAAGTGCCGCATCCTGTCGGCCTCGCCCGACGGGAAATGCTCGGGCTCGGCGAACTACGACGAGATCAAGGAGCGCTGCTGCCCCAGCGGCCTCGTCGAGCGCTGCAAGGCGACGTCCACGGGCATCGTGCTCGTCGGGCGGGGCTGCGAGCCCGGCCTCAAGCAGGAGTGATCAGCGCGAGTCGCGGCGCGAGGCGACGAACACGCTGGTGCCGATCATGACGGCCGCGAACCCGGCCAGCACGGCCAGGCAGCAGGCCATCGAGGCCGCGCCCGCCGGCACGACCGACGGCAGCAGGGCCCGCTGCAGCCCCGTGACCGCGTAGGACACCGGGTTGGCCGCGATGACCCACTGCAGGAAGCGCGGCGCGGTGGCGGCGGGGAACAGCGCCCCGGAGAGCATCCACATCGGGATGAGGAAGAGGTTCATGACGGCGTGGAAGCCCTGCGAGGAGTCGAGCACCCAGGCGATGCAGAACCCCAGCGCCGTCAGGCCCACCGAGGCGAGCGTCAGGACGGCGAAGGCGAGCGCGTAGCCGTGAAGGCCGGGCTGAAGCCCCGCGGCCCCGGCCAGCAAGAGGAAGGCCAGGCCCTGGGCCAGGCCGACCGTCGAGGCGCCGAGCACCTTGCCGAGCACGATGGACAGGCGCGAGACGGGGGAGACGAGCACGGCCTGGAGGAAGCCCTCGTGGCGGTCCTCGATGATGGAGATGGTGGCGAAGATCGACGTGAACAGGACGATCAGCACCAAGGTCCCCGCGTAGAAGTATTGGAGGAAGGTCATCCCGTCGGGGGCGCCCGGCACGCGCACGGCCGTGCCCAGGCCGGCGCCGATGAGCAGCCAGAACACGATCGGGGGCACGAGGCCGCCGATCACGCGCGGCTTGTCGCGGAAGAAGCGCACGATGTCGCGTTCCCAGAGGGTGAGGATTGCGCTCATTTGGAGGCCTCGTCGGAGTCGGAAAAGCGCCGGCCGGCGTGGTGCAGGAAGGCGTCCTCGAGGCTCGGTCGCGAGAGGCTGACCGTGCGCAGGCGCCCGGGGAAGGCCTCGACGAGCTGGGGGATGAAAGCGTGGCCGGCGGGGCGCTCGAGGCGGAGCTGGGCGCCGAAGGCCTGGGGCGTGACGCCGAATTTCTTGGTGATCTCGTCACGCAGGCCCGAGGCGTCGTCGGCCTCGATGGTGATGACGTCGCCGCCGATCTCGGCCTTCAGCGCGGCCGGGGTTCCGAGGGCCACGATCTTCCCCTGGTCGAGGATGGCGACGCGGTCGCAGCGGTCGCCCTCGTCCATGAGGTGGGTGGTGGTCAAAATAGTGGCGCCTTCGGACTTGAGCTTCATGAGGTGCTCCCAGAGGTCCTGGCGGGCGGCGGGGTCGAGGCCGGTCGAGGGTTCATCAAGCAGCACGACCGAAGGTCGATGCAGGAGGCTCTTGGCGAGCTCGGCGCGGCGGCGCAGGCCGCCGGACAAAGTCCCGCACAGGTCGCCTTCGCGCTGGGTCAGGCGGTAGTGCGTCAGCATCTCATCGATGCGGGACTTTAAATCCGCGCCGCCCAGGCCGTAGAGACGGCCGCCGTGGATCAGGTTCTCACGAACGGTCAGCTTGTTGTCGAGAGACGGGTACTGGAAAACGACGCCCAGGAACGGCCTCACCGAAGCCGGATCGGCGATCAAATCACGACCGAGGATCGCCGCCGATCCGCTCGTGGGGGGGAATGAGGTGGAGAGGATTCGGAAGAGGGTGCTTTTGCCGCCCCCGTTAGGACCCAGCAGGCCGAAAAGTTCGCCTTCGGCGACGGAGAACGACACGTCGTTGAGGGCTCGACGGGCGACCGACTTTCGTTTGGCGGGGTAATCGTGAACGATACCCCTTACGACGACTGCATCCATTATTTTAGACCTGTCCACGGGGTTTCAGAGTGGCCCGTTTCTTTATTGACGAATCTTGCGGCGACGAAAAGCCATGTCGATAATCGATTCAAATACACGATGACCCCGTCGGGCACCGATTCGAGGGCCGATAGTTCGACGGCGGCGCGCTCGGCTCTGCGCGCGACCGCGCGCGCCATATGCATAGCCGCGCCCGCGCGCCCGCCCCCGGGAAGGATGAACGTCGTCAGCGGCGTGAGGTTGAGTTCCCAGGCGTCGATCTCCGACTCCAGGCGCTTGGGCGCGTCCGCGGGAAGGCCCGTGTCGAAAGGGGGCGCCAGTTTCCCTGATTTATCGCCCGGCGTGGCGAGCAAAGCCCCGATGATGAAGCACTCGGCCTGTATGCGCGCGAGGCCCTGGTCGACGGACGCCAGCGCCGGGTCATCGCGGAACGCCGCCCGCGCGAGGCCGAGCGCGCTGTTGAGCTCGTCGACCTCGCCGTAGGACGTCACGCGCGGGTGGCACTTGGGCACGCGGCCGCCGCCGTACAGGCCGGTGTCGCCCTTGTCGCCGGCCCGCGTGTAGATCGCCATCCTAGAACTGGGCGCCGAGGCCGATGTCGAAGCCGGGGATGCCGTGGCGCAAGGTGTAGGCGCCGCGCAGGCTGATGAAGGGGAGGGGATGCAGGTCCACGCCCGCGGAGAACCGCGAGCCGCGCGCGGTGGCCTTCGCCCCGGACACGCCCGCCGTCGTCGCCGCGCCGACCTTCACCTCGGTGACGTCATAGCCCGCGACGAAGAACGGCTTGACGATCGGGAGGTTCCAGGTCGCCGCGGCGTTGAGCGCGCCGTGGGAGGCGCTGAAGTGCTTGTGGTTGACCTTGTCGCCGAAGGCCGAGATCGAGACGTTGGGCATGAAGGAGTCCACGAGGTCGGTGCGGTACAGGCCGTAACGCACGCCGCCGCCGTAGATCGAGGCGCCGTTCGCGCCGATGCCGTGGACGATGACGTCGATCTTCAAGGGCAGCCCGACGCCGGCCTCGATCAAGGGCAGGCCGAAGGCCTTCACGCCGGAATCGCGCAGGATGCGGTTGTCGCGGTCCGGCCGCAGCTGCACGGCGCCGACGGCGCCCACCCAGAAGCCGGGCATGCCCAGAGTGCGGCCGGTATGAGCCGAGGCGCCGCCCAAGACGCCGCCGAGGTCGAGAGCGAAGGGCTTGATGTACTCGGTCCGCACGCGGCTGTTGAAGTCGTCGAAAGGGTCCGCGTGGGCGGAGGGGGTGAGCGCGGCGAGCAGGGCCAGGAGGCCGATGGTGGTCTTCATGGGGGGATTTTGCCAAATTCGAAGCGATTGCGGTACACTTCGGGTGTGACACTTTCGCGCGAGGACCGCTGGCTGACGGGCTGGCTGCTCGCGGCCCTGCTCACGGCCGCCGTCCTGCTCGCCGTCAACGCCTCGTTCTTCCGTTACACCGGCATCAGCTACTTCCCGCGCGAGACCTGGTGGCTGGCCTTCGTCGCACTGGATTTCGCCGTGTTCGGCCATTGGGTCCGCACCCGCTCGCCTTACGCCTCCTTCGTCGCGGTCAACCTCGCCTTCTACGCCCTGACCGCCGCCGTCATGGGCGTGCTCACGACCGGCATCCAATACACGCCCTTCCCCCGGATCGACGCCGCCCTGGCGCGGTGGGACGCCGCGATCGGGTGGGATACCGTCGGGACTTTGCAATGGCTCGCCGAACGGCCGCGCTTAAGGTCCTTCATGATCTTCTGTTACAACACGACGGAGCTCCAGCTGGTCCTGGCGCCTTTCATCGCCGCGTTCGCTCATGATCGCGCGCGATTGCGTACATATCTTTACGCCGTCGTCTATTCCTCGTTTTTTGGAAGTCTCTTTTATTATTTCTTCCCGAGCTCGGGTCCCGCCGGGGTTTTTGAGAGCCCGCACTTTATGAACGTGCAGCGTTTGACGCATTTGAAGTATGAACAGGTCCACAATTTCCAGCCCGTGACCACGCTTTTGGGCGGCTTGGTCGCCTTCCCGTCGTTCCACGTCGCTTGGTCGGTTTTGGTGACCTACGCGGCGCAGCCGCGAAAAAACGTTTTCGCCGCTCTCGTCGTTTTAAACGTAATGGTGATCGCATCCACGGTCCTTCTCGGCTGGCACTACCTCGTGGACGTTCCGGCCGGTATTTTCTTGGCGCTAGTTTGTCTATGGGCCGGCAAGGTCACCCACCGCCGTTTGTCTTCATGAAATTGTCTCTCGAGCAGCGCGGCTCCGCCGCGCTCGCCGGCGCCATAGCCCTCATCTACGCGCCGGCGCTCAGATCCCCGGTCATATACGACGACGCCTCGCATGTCCGGGACAACCCCGCTTTCCGCCTTCCCTTCGGTGAATTCCTGTCCGGTTTGTTTTCCCGAGATTATTTTTCGTTCGCCAACGAGCGGACCTACCAGCCGCTGGTCACGCTGTTCCACTACGCGACCCACGACCAGCCGCTGCTCTACCGTGCTTTCGGCCTCAGCCTCCACTTCCTGAACGCCGTTCTTTTATATCGGGTCGCCCTGGCATTAAACGCCGGCCGCAGGCCGGCGATCTTCGCGGCGATCCTCTTCGCCGTCTTTCCCGCCTCCACCGAGCTGCTCAACTTCTCGTCGTTCAAAGGCCATCTCTTCGCCGCTACATGCATTCTCGCCGTTCTTCTCTCGGTGATCCGATATTGCGCCGACACGAAAAAGACGACGTTGCCGTTGAATTTGTTCATCTTCCTGATCCTCGGCCTGTTCTCCAAGGAATCCGCCCTCGTCGCCGTTCCCCTGTCGTTGACCTACATCGCGTTGTTCGCCCGCCCCGACCTCCCGCGCCTGCGCCGCCTCGCCGCCCCCGTCGCCCTGATCTGCGCCGCCTATTTTGTTTTCCGCTTCGCCGTCCTCTCGCCCCCGCGCGCCTTCCCCCGCACCTTCGACTATTCCGCCTTGGAGTCCTTCGCCTTCTATCTCCGCACCCTCGCCGTTCCGTATCCGTTGTGCCTGGAACGCACCATGCCCCTGGGTCCCTGGTGGATCGTTTGGCTCGCCCTCTTCGCCGGCCTCGCCGTCCTCCTGCGCCGCTCCAAGGAAAGCCTCTTCGCCCTGGCGTGGATCCCCGTCGCCTTGCTCCCCTTCCTGCACCTCATCCCCTTCTCCAACGTCAGCCCCGTCGCCGACCGGTATCTGTACCTCCCCGCCGCCGGCCTCTGCCTCCTGCTGGCGCGCCTTCCCGTGCCCGTCCCCGTCCTCGTTTGCCTCGCCGTGCTTTGGTCCGGCATCTCCGTTTCTCGCAACATGACCTACCGCTCCACGCGCGCCCTTTTCGAGCAGACCGCCTCGTGCGCCCCGCGCAACGCCCGCGCGCAGTTCCTCCTCGGCATGATCTGCTTCCAGGAGAAGGACTACCCCGCCGCGCGGGCCGCCTACCAGCGAGTCCTCGCGCTGACCGAGAGCTCCGGCGCCCGCGCCGCGCTCGCCGACATCGAGCGCGCCGAAAAAGCCGCCCGCTGATTCGACCGCCGCCCGGCGATTACGAGCGGGTCAGTCGAGGTCCTGCCGCCCGGCCCAGTTGTAGATGAAGCTCCAGTGCAGGGAGGCGCCGACGATCACCAGGAAGTGGAACAGCTCGTGCGCGCCGAGCCAGCCCGTGAAGATCACGGGCCCATCAAGCCAGTCGATCAGCGCGCCGGCGATGTAGGCGATGCCGCCGAGGAACAGCAGCGCCGACTCCTTCCAGCCGTAGCGCGCGGTGATGCGCGCGAAGGAGATGATGCCGAGCGAGGCGACGCCGACGTAGGCGAGGACGATCGACCAGTACGGAAGGCTTTTGAAGTACACGTCGATGAGCACCAGGCAGGTGAGCGCCGCTCCCCAGAACAGCGCGGTCAGGCCCCAGCGCCAATGGCCCTTGAAAAGGAGGATGTGCACCGGCGTGGCCGAGCCGGCGATGACGAGCCAGATGCCGGCGTAGTCGAGACGGCGGAAGAAGGTGCGCGAGGGGCCGGGCGGCAGGCCGTGATAAACGCCGCTCATCGCGAACAGGAACAGCAGCGAGGCGCTGAAGATCATCAGCGACGAGGTGCGCAGGCGGTCGCCGCGGCCTTTCTTGTACAGGAAGAAGGCCCCGCCCAAAGCGCCGACGGCGGCCGTGAGATGGCTCAGGCTCGAGATCGGGTCGTTGAGGCCGATGAATCGTTCCAGCTTCATGCGCGCCCGACATTGTAGCTAATGCTTCTTCTTGCCGTTGCTCCGGATGACCCCCGCGTGCGCGAGCCGGCTCGCGTTGAACAACTCGAGCATCTTGGGGATGAAGGCGGGCAGGTCGTCGGGGCGCCGGCTGGTCACGAGGCTGCCGTCGACGACGACATCCTGATCGACCCAGGCCGCGCCGGCGTTGGTCAGATCCGTCTTCAGCGAGGGCCAGGAGGTCATGCGCCGCCCGCGCGCGCCGCCGGCCTCGATCAAGGTCCACGGCCCGTGGCAGATCGCGGCGATCGGCTTGGCGGTCTCGACGAAATGCCGGACGAAGGCGACGGCCTTGGGCATGATGCGAAGGCGGTCGGGGCTGAGCACGCCGCCCGGCAGGAGCAGCGCGTCGTATTCGCCCGCGTGGGTCTCGCCCAGCAGCGCGTCGACGGGGAACAAGCCGCCCTCCGCGCCGTGGCGCGACGAGAGGACCTCGCCGATGACCGGCGAGACGATCTTCGTGGCGGCGCCCGCCGCCTCGAGAGCCTTCTTCGGGTCGACGAGCTCGATCTCCTCGAAGCCGCCCGTCACCAGGATCGCGACCGTGAAGCCGTGCAGTTCGTTCGCCATGGTCTCCTCCGCATCGAGGTCATGGTAGCTCCCGTCCGCGCGCCGGTCCATCGCGGCGGTGTCACGCTTTTACAGCGCGCGCTTCTCCGCGTCGTGCCGCTTCTCGAGGCGGGCGCGCAGGGTCCCGCGCAGGGTCTTGGCGCCGAAGCGCTTCGACGCCTCGACGAGGAGCTTGACGCCGCCCTCCACGTCCGCCAGCCGCACCATTTCCGGAGCGACCGCCGCGGCGCCCCAGCCGTTATGGTAGTTGACGAGGGGGACGGCCACGCCGCCGGCCTCGAAGCCGAAGGCGAGGTAGGCGGTCGCCTCGCAGGTGCCGCCGGTCAGGCGCAGGCGCTGGACCTTGCCGCCGCGCTTGCGCACGGCGTCCCCCGCGTCGTCGAGCAAGGCGGTGAGGTTGGGGTCGAAGGCCGTCGCCTTGTCGCCGAGGCGGATCGTGGGTCCCTTGCCGGGCTTGGAGCCCGGAAGCTCGCGTGAGGACTCGATGGACAGGTACGAGTCGCGGGGCGACAGCGCGCCGGAGCGGAGCATGTCGAGCGCGCCCACGAAGCCGACCTCCTCGGCGCGATTGAGCAGGACGGTGAGGTTGACCTTGGCGCGCGCCTTCGCCAGGCGGCGCATCGCCTCGAGGCTGATCGCGCAGCCGAGGAGGTCGTCGACCGAGCGCGACCGCAGCCAGCCGTCCTTGGCCTCGCAGGCGACGAGGGACAGCACGGCGAAGTCGGGCTTGGCGCCCTTCTTCAGGGGCTCGTCCCATCCGATCGTCCACGCGCCGCCGTCCTTCTTCGGCCGCGGCCCGATCACGCCGCGCGCGAGCGGCCGGTTGTCCTTGGGAATCCTCGGGAAGGCCTCGACGGCCGCCCCGGCGAGCAGGTGCGGCGGCAGGCCGCCGCGCAGGCGGGCGGAGGCGCCGGTCCGCGTGACCTTGAGCAGGTCGAAGGCGGGGTGGTCGAGGTGGGCCGCGAGGCACAGCGCCGGGCCCGCGCCCGCGCCGCGGTAGGAGACGATGATCCCGCCGCGCAGGCGGCGGACCCGGGCGCGGGCGCCGAGGTGCTCGCGGATCCACTCCAAGGCTTTCTTCGAGACGGCGGCCTCGCGGAAGGGGGCCGTGGGCACGGAGGTCAGGTGACGGAAAAGGGGCAGCGCGCCGGGTTTTGTTCTCATCCGGCTATCTTACAGATTGCCGGGGTCGGCGTGCGCCTCCGGCTTGGCCTCCTTGTCCGAGTCGAAGTCGTGCTCGAGCAGGTTCTTCTCTGTGCCCTTGTCGATGTTGAGGTCGAGCCCCGCGCCCTTCGCCGCGCGCCCGGCCTTCTGCAGCCTTTTCATCGTCTCGGGCGTGAGCTTGCCGCCGTCGCGGACGACGGCGTCGATCAGGTCCTTCATCTCCCCGCTGACGAAACCCTGCTGTTTCGTCAGGGAATCGATGAGGTCGCGGCCCATCGCCGGCGTGATCCCGTCCTTGCCGTCCCCCGCGGCCGCGTGCAGGCGCTCCTCGAGCGCGCCGAGCGCGGCGCCCTCCTCGGAAGACACCCGGGAGCGGTCCTCCTCGGTGACGCCGCCGAGCGCGCGGTCGCTCTTCGTGGCCCCCTCGATGACCGTGCCGCTGTTGGCCAGGAAGTCGCGGACCTGCGCGCGCTGCTCGTCGTCGATGCGCTCGATCGTCCGATACGACAGCGGCTTCCCCTTGCTCACGGCGTCGTCGATCAGCTTTTGGCGCGCCTTCTCCTGGCAATCGCGCACCGATTCGAGGTCGGGCTTATAGCGGAGCTTGACCGCCGTCGTCGAGACGTGGATGCAGTCCGGGACCTTTTGGGCCGAAGCGGGGGCCGCCAGGAGCGCTGCGAGCAGGAGCGAGGAGGCCATGCCCCGATTATGCCCCCGGTTCCCCGGGCCGTCAAGAGGACGTCAGATCGAGAAGCTGGTCGGCCCGGACTTGTCGCCCTTTTCCTTGGGCGGGATCGGGGCCCACTCGGGGCGGGGCGGCTCCGGCGGCTTCGCCTCGCCGAGGGTCACGCTCAGCACGACGTCCTTCCCGCCGCGGCGCACGGTCACGGCGACGGTCTCGCCGGGGGAGCGGTATTTCACGTAAGTGAGGAAGGCCTTCATCGCGGCCTCGACGTCCTCGCCGCCGAGGGCGATCGCGTCCACCGCGATCAGCTGGTCGTCGGCCTGCATCTTGGCCGCGGCGGCCGGGCCGCCGGGGACGACCTTGCGCACCGTCAGCTTGAGCGTCTCCGTCGAAGGCGAGATCTCCACCTGGAGCGCGCCGGGCTTCAGGTCTCCGGTCCGCTTGAATTGCTTCATCGCGAGCGTGATGTAGGACGAGGGCACGGATAGGCTGATGCCGTCGAAGCCGCCGGACTGAGAGGCGATCATCGTGTTGATGCCGACGACGCTGCCCCACATGTTGAACAGCGGGCCGCCGGAGTTGCCGGGGTTGACCGCGACGTCGGACTGGTTCATCTCGAGCACGAACGAGGAGCTCAGCCGGTCGCGCTCGAGCGCGCTGACGATGCCGCGCGAAACGGAGAAGGTCATGCCCAGCGGGTTGCCGATGGCGACGACCTGCTCGCCGCGGTCGAGCTTGGACCACAGCGGCAGCGGGCGGCGGTCGAGGGACTGGTCGACGAGCTCGACGAAGGCGATGTCCTTGGCGGCGCTGCTGCTGCCGTACGCGAGGACCTTGCCCTTTACCATCTGGGGCCGGTTGTCGTTGCCGGTATAAAGCCCGACCTGGAGCTCGGCCCCGATCGCCAGCTTCTCGACGCAGTGCGCGTTGGTCGTGATGATGCTCGGACGCCCGAGCTCCTTGAGCGCGTCGGCGAAGAAGCCGGTGCAGATCCCGCCGCCGGGCTTTTTCTTATCCGCGTCCGGCATCACGAGGAACACGACCGAGGGCTCGACCTTCTTGATCATGTCGAGCAGGGGCTTCTGGGCGAGCAGGATGGGGTCGTTCGGGCCCGACTCCTGGGTCGTCTTCTTGTAGAAGCCCTGGTGGGCCTTGGCGCGGCCGATGAGGCTCTCGCCGATGCTGCCGAGCGATTCGAAATCGGCGCCCTCGGCGGAGACCGCGAAAGTCAGCGCGAGGGCGAAGGGGAGGATCTTCATGGTCAGGCTCCTTTGGGCGTCCGCTCGGCCCAGTGCTTGAGCATCGCGTCGTACTGCTTCTGGATCTTGGGGTCGGCGGGGTCGAGCGGGCTGCGCTTAGAGCCCAGCGGCTTGCCATCCGGCGACATGATGACCACGCCGTGGGCGGCCTCGCCGACGTCGCCGTAGACGTCGGTCTGGAACATCCACTGCTCGACGTGATAGTTGCCGTCCTTCGCGTTGAGCTTGGATTCGCCGAAGATCAGGATCACGCCCACCGCCACGAACTGATCTTCGTCGTTGATCATGCCGAGGACGGTGATGCCCTGCTTGACGTGCTCGCCCTTCGGGTCGCCCGTGGAATCCTCGATGGAGAACACGCTCGGCATCGGTCCGGCGCCGGGCGCGTACTCCGCGTCCCTCTTCACCGTTTCGAGCACCTTTTGCCACACGGCCTCGGGCGCGCTGGGGGCCGCGGGCGGCGCGGCCGGCTTCCGGGGCTTGGCCTTGAGCGCCGCGAACTGGGCGGGCACGGGGGCGCCTTCGGCGAGGGCCGAGGAGAAGGCGGCGTCGCTCCCCGTCCGGGCGGAGGCCCGGGCGATCGCTAAGGCGATGACGGCGAGAACGAGGAGGGCCCGGCGCAGGTATGAGGGGATCATGCCCTCATGGTAGGTTGTTCTCGGGAAGGAATTCAGCACCGGAAGGCCCAGGAGGGCCCGGGCGTAAGGCCCGGGTCATTCCCGGGCTAAAGGCCCGGGCGTCCCGGCTAGCGTTGCATGGTCCAATGCCAGTAATCGACCGTCTCGTCGAAGCGCTCCTTGACCTCGGGCGCCGCCAGGTCCTTGACCTCTTCCGGTCCGCGCACGGTGGAGTTCCCTCGCGTGACCGATGAGATGAGCCTGACCTCCCTGAGCCGGCCCGCGCCCGACACGTTGAAAAACCAGTGTTCGGCTCTGACCGCGCCGCCGACGGCGGCTTGTATCTCCAGGATGTACAGCTGAGCGGCGTGCGCCTTGAAGCTCCCGTCGGCGTTCTTGGTGGCGAGAAGGATGATATTGAGTTTATAGAAGTTCCCGTTCGGGTGATCGAACGAGTCCTCGACGGTGAAGGTGTGGATCTTCGACTTTGGGTCGATCTCAACCTTGCCTTCGCGGATCGCGACCTGGAGCACCGACCTCCAGGCGGCGGTGGACGCGACCGGGCCCTGAGCCTGGACCGGGACGGGGGGGACCTGCGGCAGGGTCTTGAGCTCGGCCATCGTCGCGAGCCCGGGGAGGGGCTTGCCCAGCGCGGCGGCGAAGGCGGCGTCGCTCCTGGCGGCGGCGGGGCAGGCCAGCACGGCGACGGCGGCGGCGAGAGCGGCGAGGCGAAGGGGCGCGTTGTTCATGCTCGCATGCTACGAATTCCGCGGGCGCGACACGGCGGCCATAAGGCCCGGCGGGCGTCGGTTATAAGACCTGTAATTATAAAGTGCTAAAGGCCTATAGCCGCGCTCATATCAGGCCAGGTGCTTGGCGAGGAACGCCTCGGCCTTGGCGTAGAAGTCGAGCCGGTTGGCGGGCTTGGCGAAGCCGTGACCCTCGTCGGGATAGAGCAGGTACTCGACGGGCTTGCCCTTCGCCCGCAAGGCCTCCACGATCTGCTCCGACTCGGCCTGCTTGACCCGCGGGTCGTGCGCGCCCTGGGCGATCAAGAGGGGGATGTCGATCTTGTCGACATGGAACAACGGCGAGCGGGACCTCAAGAAGTCCTCTTCCGTCTCCACCGACCCGACCCGCAGATCGAAGATCCGCTTCAGCGGCTCCCAATAGGGAGGGATCGACTTGATCAAGGTGATCAGGTTCGAAGGCCCGACGACGTCGATGGCGCAGCGGTAAACGCCGGGCGTGAACGCGGCGCCGGCCAGCGCGGCGTATCCTCCATAAGAACCGCCGTAGATGGCGACGCGCGCGGGATCCGCGATGCCCTCCGCGATCGCCCAGCGCACGCCGTCCGTGAGGTCGTCCTGCATCTTGGCGCCCCACTCGCGGTCCCCGGCGTGCAGGTGGCGCTTGCCGAAGCCGGCCGAGCCCCGATAGTTGAGCTGCAGCGCGGCGAAGCCGAGGCTCGCGAGCCATTGCGCCTCGGGGTGGAAGCCCCAATGATCGCGCACCCACGGACCGCCGTGGACGAGGAGCACGAGGGGCAGGCCCTTGGCCTCCCGGCCCGCCGGCGTGGTCAGGCAGCCCCTCACGGTCAGGCCGTCGCGCGCGGCGTACTTGATCGGCGTCATCGGCGCCAAGGTATACGCCTCGAGCCCCGGGCGCGTGACGAACAGCGGCGCGGCGATGCGCGTGATCCGGTCCCAGCGCAGGAAGGCGGGAGAGCGGTCGGGCTTGTTGACGAGGATGTACCAGACGGTGTCCGCGTCGTTGCGGCTGACGACGGAAACCTCGCCGTTGAGCGCGGCCATCGCCGCGAAGTCGGCCTTGAGCTCCGGCGCGAGCACGCGCCAGGAGATCCGGTCGACCTCGAACGCGGCGGCTTCCACCTTATAATCGCGCGGATGGATGAGGACGGCCCCGAGATCCGACTCGGGATGCTCGGCGAGGACCTTCTGCCCGGAGCCGTCGAGGGCGGCCTCGAGCAAGGCGGTGGTGTCTCGGCCGACGCTCGATTCGACGTAGACGCTTTTGCCGTCCGGCGAAAACCCGTGAGCGCCGAGCTGATCGTCGGGCCCGCAGCTCAGGAAATCGCGCCAGCCGTCGCCGTCGCGCAGGCGCAGGATCGTGCCGCCGTCGGGCGCCATGGCTTTGTGCAGACCGATCTTGAATTCATGGTCGGGCAGCCAGCCGATCGCGTCGCCGGGGTTCTTCGCCTCGAGGGTCCGCGAGCCGTCCCTGAGGTCGATGCGCCAAACATCGTGGACCTTGGGGTCGCGGTCGTTGAGCGCGACCAGGATCTGGTCCGGAAAGCGGGGCTCGGTCGCGACGATCTGCGCCTGCGCGCCGGGATAGGGCGTGAGGTCGCGCGTGACGCCGGTCTCGAGGTCGGTCTGGTGCAGGTGCCAGTTCTCATCGCCGTTCTCGTCCTGCAGATAGAGGATCGAGCGTTCATCCTCCGCCCACAGGAACACGCGCACGCCGCGGCCGCGGTCCTTGGTCAGCGGCTTGGCGAGGCCGCCCTCGGGCCCGACCCAGATGTTGAGCACGCCCTCGTCCGGGGCCAGATAGGCCCACAGCTTGCCGTTCGGGGAGATCTTGGGCGAGGCTTTTTCCGGATTGCCGAACAGCAGTTCCCGGGGGACGCGTTCACTCATAATGGGTTCCGAGCCTTTTTTGGAGGGTGGGCAGGTCGATTTCGATGATCGAGGTGAAGCCGGATTTCTCCGGCACCGGCGACGGCACGGGCTTGGCCGCGGGCGAGGCCAGGATGGCGTCGATCTCCGCCTTGCGCACGGGGAAGTCGTCGCCGAGATCGAGGCTCCACAGCCAGGCCTCGAGAGAACGGGCCGCGTCCGCCTCCGCCTCATCCTTGCTCTTGAGGGAGGCGCCGTAGATGCGCAGCAGCCGCCCGTCCCGGCGCACGCGGCTTTCTTTCGGGATGGGCCAGGGGTTGGGGGCGGGGGCGAAGGCGCTCTCGAGGGTCGAACACGCCCCCGTCATCGCCGCCAGGGCCGCGATGACGCACAGTTGCCTCAACATCCTCGGAATTGGTAAGATGCTGGCTCCTTCCGTTCTCGGGGTTCTGGTGGCGCGTTCGTCTAGCGGCCTAGGACGCTTCCCTCTCAAGGAAGAGATCACGGGTTCAAATCCCGTACGCGCCACCAGACCCCCGAGACCTTTTCTCCCACCGCGCCAGTTTATCAAATCCGTAAAATGAAGAAGGCCCCCGCTCGCGCGGGGGCCTTCTGACTTTCGGGTCGTCGAAACCCCGAAGGTCGTTGATTAAGACAGGTGCTTGGAGACGAGCTTGGTCATCTCGAACATGTTGACCGTCGCCTTGCCGCCGAACACGGCCTTCAGCGCCGCGTCGGCGTTGATGTTGCGCTTGTTCTTCTTGTCCTGCAGGTTGTTCTTCTTGATGTACGCCCAGAGCTTCTTGACGACTTCGGTGCGGGGGAGGGGCTTGCTGCCGACGACTTCCGCGAGCTTGTCGCTCGGGGTGAGGGGCTTCATGAACGCCGCGTTCGCCTTCTTCGCCATGTTGTTATATCTCCTGGAAGCCGGCGCCTCGAAGGGCTTTCCCGGCGTTAAGGCCTTATTCAACATGATTTCCCCTCGGAGGTCAAGGAATCCTCGTCGGGAGATGGGGGGAAATGTCCGCCGGAGGCACGGCTATCCCCATTACCGCCAGCGCTGGAGGTGATGGGGACGACCTCCGGGAGGCCGACGGCGCGACCTTCGGCGACATGCCGGTATGAGGGGGGTTTCCCCCGACTTCCAACGTTGGAAGTCGGGGGATGACGTCGAGGACCCTCTCCTGTGATAGGGTCGGGGAGCATCCCCAACCCCCTATAACCCTTGCCCTCGCCATCCGTTCCCGCTATCCTTGGGCGATGACCAATCGGTTCGCCATCGGCCTCGCGCTCAGCGGCGCCCTGTCTCAAGGCCTTTCGGCCGCGGAACCATCCCAAGAGAAGGACACTCAACCAACAAAGGCCAAAGAGGTTCCGGCTCGAAATTGGAAAACCTTGGTCGAACATATGGTTGCAAACGGAGCTCATTACACCACCAAAGCTCCGTCGTCACGAACAATGGGCTTCGATTCACACCTTGTCGACACACGGGGGTTGTATTTAAAAGCGGCTGATGCCAAGGACGGACGGGAGCATTCGTTCGTCGTCTATGAGCTGACGGATAAGAAGGACATGCTTCCTCGGGAAATCTTGCTGGGCCGAATTCGAGTCAAAGATCAGAACTCCGTTAAAGAGATCGACACCATGCGGCTTCGGCTGTCGCTCGACGGGAAACCCATCAAAGGCATGCATGCGGCCGGCGTCGCGGGGAAAGTAAAACACAGGTCCGTCCCCGGCGATTCCGCTCAAGCAAAGGAGTTCCTCGCCGCGGAGAGTAAGTTTTGGCTGACGGAAGTCGATCTGGCGAAGCTCGTAAAATAAAACCACAGGGATTTTATGGCGCTCCTTGCTCCCGGCATCCGTTCCCGATATCCTTAGGCGATGACCCTCCGATTCGCCCTCGGGCTTCTGTTCTGCGCCGCTCTCTCGGTGGCCACGGCAGCTGCTGTTTCCGATCCGGCGAAGCCGATCTCCGAAAGAACATGGCAGGCGTTGACGGATCACGTCATGCAAAATGGCTTCGAGTGGGCCATCAAAGCACCTGCCTCCCGGACCCTTGGATACAGTTTGGATTCTGTCGCCGCCAAAGTGCTGCGTATTAAATCGTCGGACTCGAAGGATGGACGGGAACATTCCGTATTTATCGTCTACGATTCAACGGGGACGGGGGGAATCCCGCATCCGCGTGAAATTGTGCTCGGAAGCATTCGGATTAAAGAGGCGAACTCGGTCAAGGCGATCAAGAGCTGCCGACTTCGTTTGAATTTAGACGGTCATTCGATATCGGCCATGCGTGCCGAGGGCATCGTCGGAAAAGTAAAACAGCAGGCGCTTTCTGTTGAATCGGCTGAAGTTAAGGGGCTTCTGGAGATCGAAAGGAAGTTATTCTTGCGGGATATCGAGCTTAGCCAGCTCACGAAATGAAGCTGAGGCCGCGGTCCGGATGGAGCAGCCCATAGCCGGGTCGCCCGTCGGGGCCGCTAAGGAGCCGTCTTGGCGGGTTTGGCGGTCTTCGAATCCGTATTGCCGGGCTTGGCTGCGCCGGCGGTCGCCTCTTCAGGGGCCGGCTCCGTCTCTCGCTTAAGCCACTGGCGGACATCGGCCATTTCGGCGGCGAAGTTCTTTTTGACTTCGGGCGAGTTCAATTTTTCATCCGTTGCGGTTCCGCTGCCGCGGACGCCTTTTCCATCCTTATCTCTTTTGGTGCGTATGAGGGTGACCTTTTCAAGTTGGCCGTCGAGATTGAGCCGGTAGTAGCGGGTTTCGGCGTCTTGACCTGAATGCTTTGCGACTTGCAGAAAAATATAGAGGGGACGCCTGTCTCCATTTTCCATCCGCTCATAGGCGACGGCGCAATTGAGGGATCCGCGCTTCGGGTCAACCTTCTTTGACCGTATGTTTCTGCCCTTCACCGATCTCGCCCCCGGCAGGCCGATGTTTGGCGCTAGGTTGTCGCCATAACGGCTATCCAAACCGTTCTGCATCATCAAATCGACGATCTGTATGAATTCATTATCCTCAGCCGGGCTTTTCTGGCCTGCCTTTGGTGTGCCCGAGCTGACGCTTGGCGGATCGGAGGGCAGCGCCTTGACAGCCTGGGGAAATACCACAATACTGATAATGAAAAGCATAGGACCGATCAGCCAGTTCATGCGGCCTCCGACGGAAAAAAACGGCCTCTTGTCTTTCATCGGCGTTATTGTATCACGACTGAACTAATGAGAATGTCTCCAAAGAATCGACCGGCCTGTCGGTTGCTGATGGCCGGGCTGATTCTGTTTTCCTTTCCGGCGCTCCTCTCTCTAATTTCCTCGCCAGCCAGAGCAGATGATTCGGAATTCGGTATTGACGAGAACCCGGACGATGATGGGTTTGCCCGCCAAGTCGGCGAAGTGACCGAGCAGCACGAGCAAACGGAAGAGCAGATCGCCGCGACGCCGGCCGGCCCGCAACGGGAGGCGCTCGAGCGTGAAAACCAGGTCCGCTCCGGTCAGGTCGACGATGTCGTTAATTCCTGCCTCAATTGCCCCGCCACCTTGACCGCGGCCGTGGGAATGGCCATGTCGGAGAGAAATCCGGAGAAGGCCCGGGGGCTCGCCGACCGCGCCGTCGACGCCGCGGAGCGGGCAAAAAAGGATCCACGGAAGACGGAAAAACTGGTCAACGCGCTGAACACGCGCGGGGCCCTGCTGGTAAAGTCCGGCGAGTACGATCGCGCCCGTGCCGACGCGGAATACGCGCTCAAAATCCGACCGGGAGACAAGAACGCCCTCGCGCTCCTCCACATGACCTCGGGCCGCGGCAAGTCATCGCCGGGAACCGCGCCGCCGCCCGTGGGCGGCCGCGCCGCCCCTGCTCCCGCCACGAATTCCGGAGAGGCGGCCGCGGCGACGCCCGCCCAACCCGTGGCGATGACGAGCCCCGCTTCCCTCGAAGCCCGGAAGCAGCTCGCGCTCGGCTGGAGCCGCCTCGCGCTCGACCCGGCGGCGGCCCTCAAGAGCTTCGAGGCGGCGATCACCGCCGATCCGCTGAGCGCGGCGGTGAGAGTCCAGCGCTCCAAGGCCCGCCTGACGGCCGGCGACGCGCCCGGCGCGCTCGGCGACGCCGAAGACGCCGTACGCATGGAGCCGCGCCTCGGCGAGGCGTACGCCGCCCGGGCGGAGGCCATGCGCGCTCTCGGGCGCGCCGAGGCCGAGCTCCTCTCGGACTATGAAACCGCGTCCGGTCTGGACGCCCGTTTCACGCAGGCCTACAAGGCGCTCTCGACCCGGCTCGCCTCCTCCTCCGCGGGCGCGCAGGCCGACGGCTCGAATACGGACGCGGCCGCCGGCTCGGCGCCCGACGGATTTCGCGGCTGGCGGGCCTTGCCCAAGAAGCGGGGGTTGATGACGCTGCTCCTCGTGCTGGCCGCCGCCGCGGGCGGCCTGCTCGCGGCGGCTTGGCTAAAGAAGCGGCGGCCCTAGCCGCCGACGACTTTTATCGCGTCGCGGCCCGACTCGCGGACCTCGTCGGGCACATGCGGCAGCCCTAATTCCTCGTGGGTGTGCCAGCGGATGTCGTCGCTTTCGTCCGGGCGATGCGCGTGCTCCCCGGGCCGCGCGCGAAGGTAGTAAATGAAGTCGATGTGGTGGTTGTGGCCGGGAATCTCCTCGATCTGCACGCGGTGGGGCTCATGGAGGGACTCGACGCGGCCGCCGCGCATCACCGGCGCGCGCGGCGGGGTGATGAACTCGGCCGTCAGACCGGTTTCCTCGAGAACCTCGCGCAGGACGCCTTCGTCCGTCGTCTCGCCTTCTTCGATGTGGCCGCCCGGCGGAAGCCACAGGCCCAGCTTCTTGTGTTTGAGGAGGAGGGTCTTGCCGTCGCGGACCAGATAGCCCGTGGCGACGAAGCAGTATTTCCGGGAGATCATCAGGACGCGGCTTCGTGGTCGGAGGCGAACTTGCGGCGCGCGCCGATGCGCTTCATCTCCTCGGCCGCGGCGGGGTTCTCGTGCAGGACGAACTTGAAGTCGTCGGCGACGAGGGTGAACAGCATGGTCGGCTCGGCGGCGGCGACGGAGGCCGTGCGCGGCTCATCGGAGATCAGCGCGATCTCGCCCTTCTCGTATGAGTAGAGCATGACCGCGGGGAGGACCCGCTCGAGCTGGCCGACCGTGAGCGGCGTGAAGAACTCGATCTTGCGCAGCATGCGCGAGAGCAATCCCAGTTCCGAGGCGCCCAGCTCGATTTTCTTCATGGGCAGTAACTTTACGCTATTTTCCGGTGCTATCGATAGCGCAGACGCGCGCCGACGCCGAGATAGAGCGGCTCTCCCAGAACGGGCTGGCCCCCGAGCTGCCAGGCGGTGTAGCGCCGGTCGAGGAGGTTCTCGGCGTCGAAATAGACCTCGAGCGCCGGGGTGAGGCGGCGAGAGACGCGGAGGTCCAGGACGAGGTGCTCGTCAAGCGGCTGGGTGTGCGCGTCGTTGCCCCAGCGGCGCGAGAGCCAGCGGCCCGTGAGCCGGGCGGTCGCGAGGCGCGGGTCGTCGAAGCCGAGCGAGAGGGACGCGAAATGGACCGGGATCTCCGGCAAGGTGTTGCCGACGGTGGCGGGCGCGGCGACGTTGCCTCGGATGGTCGCGTTGGTGTAGGTATACGCGGGCTTGGCCGACCAGCGCTCGCCGAGGCGCCACGGGGCCTCGAGCAGGAAGCCGCGCGAGCGGATGGAGCCGATGTTCCTCGCCTGCTGCGTGCCGGGGGCGATCGTGACCGCGGCGATCGCGTCGGTGAGCTCCTGCCAGAACAAGGTCGCGCGCACGAGGCCGGTCCCGATGATCCAGTCCCCGCCGAGCTCGGCGCCGACGCGCGTAACCTCGGGTCCGAGGCCGGCGTTGGGCAGCAAGGTCGCGCCCTGGGCGCGGGCGCCGCGATACAGGCTTTGGAGGGTCGGCGCCGTGAACGCGCGGTAAACCGCCGCGCGCGCGGCGAAAGGCTCCGTGAGCTGCCAGCGCGCGCCGAGGCGCGGGCTGAGGAAGGTGAACTCCTTGGAAGGGAGCGCCGCCGCCCCCGCGGAGGTCTGCTGGATCGCGTGGTGATTGCGCCAGTGATCGACGCGCGCGCTCGGCGTGACCACGACCCCGGGGAGCGGCTCGACGCTCGCCAACGCGTAGGTCCCGACGTTCGTCTGCTGTCCGCCGGAGCTCAGGCTGCGCTGGTAGGTCCCCGCCGCGCTGAACTCATCCTGGTTATTGCGGGCGTAGACATGGCGGACGTCGACGCCAAGGGTGACCGACGAGGCGAGCGCGTCGAACGGCCGCGACCATTGCAGGCCGCCGCCGGAGTCGAGCGAGGGCATGTAGCTGCGCACGAAAAGGGCCTCGGTCGTGCGCGCCGCGTTCACCGCGGCGTTGGAGGCGTCGAGCAGATGCCGGCCGGCGAAGGCGGTGCCGCGGAGATCGCCCGAGGCGTCCGTCACGACCCGGAAGCCGCCGCCGGCCTCGAGAGAGTCGCGCGAGCTGAAGAAGTGGTCGAGCCCGTGGCCGCGGCGCTCGCTGAAGGCGATCGCGCGCGCGAACCACAACGGGCCGTCCGCGCCGCCCTCGAGGGAGGCCGCCTTGAGGTGCGTCGACCATCCCCGCGCCCAGACGTCGCGCTCGATGGGGCCGCGGACGGGCGGCTGCAGCCACTGATAGCCTCCGGTCTCGTAGCGGTCGAAGGCGGCGCTCACCCCGAACTTGCGGCGGAAGGTATCGCTGGCGTAGAGGTTCAGACGCCTGGTGCGGCGCGAGCCGTAGGAGACGTCGAGGTCGGCGGCCCGCTCGATCGGATCGCGCGTGAGGATGTTGATCACGCCGCTCATCGCCGACGTGCCGTACAGGCTCGAGCTGCCGCCCCGCAGGATCTCGACGCGTGCGATGAGCGGCGTCGGCGCCTTGCCCCAATTGACCCAGCCCCCGAACCCGTCCGTCAGGGGCAGACCGTCCATCAGCACGAGGGCGCGCGCGCCGCCGCCGACGCCGAGCATCGAGACCGTCTGCGTCGCGGGGGGGATGACGGCGGAGCCGCCGGCCTTCATGTGGACCCCGGCGGCGTGCCGCACGACGTCGTCGAGGGCGCGCGCGGGCGAGGCCTTCACGTCGGACGCCGTCAGGACGCTCGCGTGCGCCGTGATCCGGCTCAGCGACTGCGCGCGGCGAGAGGCGGTGATCACGAAGACGTCGAGCGGTCCGAGGACCGCAGCGGGCTCCGCGCGCAGCGGCGGCGCGGCGGAGAGGAGGGCCGCCGCCAGCGCCCACATCCTCTTGGCCGGCGGCTTACAGCACGTCACGGAAGATGATGACGCCGCCCGCGGGTCCCCCGTCGGACGAACGCACGGGCGTGGCGGTGACGACGACGGCGACGCCGCCGGGGCGGCGGTCGTTGCGCACGATCAGGCGCTCGCCGTGCGCGGTCTCGCCGGCGATCGCGCGCGCCAGGGGGTGCTTTTCGCGGGGGCAGGCCTCGCCGGCGTCCGTGAAGAAGGACCCGTAAAAGCGGCTCGTCTCGTGATCGTCGACCATGCCCAGCCCGAGGATGCGCTCGGCCGCCGGGTTGAACAGGGTGAAGCGTCCGCGGGCGTCGGCGACGACGACGCCGTCGCCGAGGGCGTCGATGACCGCCTTCAGCCGGGCGCGTTCGAGCTCCACGGCGGCCAGGGCCGAGAGGCGCGAGTCCAGGTGGCGGTCGAAGATGACGAGGACGACGAGCAGCAAGGTCAGCCCCATGAGCCCGCGCACGCCGACGCCGACGCTGAAAAAGCGCGCGGTCGAACGCAGGCGCTCGAAATGGGCCTGGGCGGTCTCGAGCGCCGCCGGTTTCCCGGCGGCGCCGAGGACCGATTCGACGACCGCCGCGTCGTCCACGAGCCGGTGGGCCAGGCGCAGCGAATACACGGTCGCGAGGATCAGGAGGGTCGCGATCGCGAGGAAGGCCGCCCGGACGTTGCGCCGCGCGGCCGCGTGCTCCGGCGTCGAGCGCAGGCGGGCGAGCAGGCGGGAGTGCTCGTCGGTCTCCACGCCGCCGCCGGAGAGCGCGAGCTGCTCCTGGACCATGCCGGCCAGGTCGCGCAAGGTCCGGCGCTGCTCGAGGTCGAGGTCGCGCGGCGCGCGGTCGAGCAAGGACAAGGTGCCGACGACGCTTCCGTCCGGCGCCGAAATGGGCTGCCCGGCGTAGAAGCGCACCCGCGGGCCGGCCGCGACCAGAGGATGCGCGGCGAAGCGGGGGTCGGCGGCCGCGTCCGGGACGATCAGCAGGCCGTCGCAGCTCAGGGTCGCCTCGCAGAAGGAGCCGTTGAGGGGGACCTCGCTTTCCTCGAGGCCGACGCGGGACTTGAACCACACGCGCTTGTCGTCGATGAAGGCGATCAGGACGATCGGCACGCCCAGGGTGCGCTGGGCCAGGCGCGCGATGCGGTCGAAGCGCTCCTCGGGCGGGGTGTCCAGTATCTTGAGCGCGCGAAGCGACTTCAGGCGCCGCTGCTCGTCGGGGTCCATGGCGGTATTATCCAAATTTAGGCGGCTCTCAGGCGTTTGCCCAGCATCTCGCGCCAATTGTCGTTGAGCGCGGGATGCTCGAGCGCGGGCCGGGCCTTCTCGGCGGTGAGCTCGGCGTCGAAATACAGGCGAGCGAGGTCCGGCACGGGAAATCTGAGCTCGTGCCTCGAAACCTTCTCGAACGCGTCGCCGCGGCGGACGTGCCCCGGCTTCGTGACGCGAAAATAAACGCCGAGGCGGAGGCTGCGCGCGAAGCGCTTGACCATGCCCGGGTCGTCGAAGCGCAGGCCGAGCTTGGCGCAGGGAAGGCGGGGCTGCGCCGCCGCCAGCAGCGCGGAGCCCGCGAGGTAAACGTCGCCGAGTCCGGCGTCCTCGTCGTCGAAGCCGGCGACCGTG
Source organism: Elusimicrobiota bacterium (assembly GCA_030696455.1). GTDB lineage: Bacteria > Elusimicrobiota > Elusimicrobia > UBA1565 > UBA9628 > GWA2-66-18. The sequence goes on along the minus strand of JAUYSH010000031.1, from coordinate 1,365 downwards.
AGGTTCTCGCCGAAGGCGCCGTAGGCGAGCTCCCTGCCGGGAAGCTCGCCCTTCCACCACGGATAGTGCTCGCCCGAGTAGACGTAAACCGCCTTGTCGGGCCCGCCGTGCACGGCGAGGTCGGCCTGCTGATCGCCCTCCAGCCCGAGCTTGCCCACGGCGGCTGACTCCACCGGGGTCTTGAAGATCGCCGTGGATACGGCCTCGCCGCGCCAGACGAGGTCGCGGGCGGGCCCGACGCAGAGCGAGACGATCTTCATCACGCGGGCAAGGAAGCGGCCCAGGCCGACACGGCGGCGGCGAGCTCGGCGGGCTTGTCGAGCGGGATGTGATGATGGGCGCCGGCGATCTCCGCGCCGCGGCCGCGCGGCAGCAGAGCCAGCATCTTCTCCATCGACTCGCGGGTCATGATCGTGCTGTGCTCGCCGCGCACGATCAAGGCCTGCGCGGCGACCTTGGGCAGCTGCTCCCAGACCGGCCCGTACGGGAAGAGGAAGGAGCGCCAGTCGAACTTCCAGGACCAGCCCGCCTCGGTTTTCTTGACCCCGTGGCGGCCCAGCTCCCGCAGGCCCCGCTCGTCGAGCAAGGTGCCGGGCGGCTGGAGGCGGAACTTGGCGAGCATCGTCTCTTCGTCGGCGTACACCGGCTGAGAGCGGGAGCGGACCTTCTCGTGGGTGCGCGTGCGCGACGAGTAGAACTCGGGCAGGAAATCGATGGCGCAGACCCCGCGCAGGCGCTCGCCGTGGCGCTCGGCGTAGTCGAGCGCGATGCGCGCGCCCATCGAGTGGCCGACGAGGATGAAGCGCTCCCAGCCCAGGGCCGCTCGAGCGGTCTCGATGTCCTCGACCCAGCGCGATGAGACGTAGGTCTCCTCGCCGGAGAGCCAGTCGCTGTCGCCGTGGCCGCGGAAGTCGAGCGCGGCGGCGTGAAACACGCCTTTCCAGCGGGGCACGACGGCGTCCCACCAATGCGTGTGCGCGGCCATGCCGTGCGTCAGGAGAAGGGGGACGCCGGGGCCGCCCCAGTCGCGCAGATGAACCGCTCCGGCCTTCTTGCTGGTCACAGGGAGATTTTACCCCTTATGAGGCCATGCTTGGCGAATCGTCCCCAACCGGCGCTCCAGCTGTTGTCAACAACAGTCGGCCATCTGAATGGGGATAACGCTCGGAAAACGGATTACTTTGTTTTGTCCGCGGTGAAGACGCCGCCGGCCCAGTCGATCAAGACCGCGTCGCCCTCGCCGATGCGGCCCTCGAGCTCGGCCGACACGATGGCGTCGGAGAGCTGGCGCTCGACGATCTGCTTGAGCGGGCGGGCGCCGTACGCTTTCTGCGCCTCAGCGTGTCTGAGAATTTCTTCTTTTGC
>JAUYSH010000008.1 GCA_030696455.1 Elusimicrobiota bacterium | reverse complement strand
TTTCTCTCGCCGCGCAGCGCCACAAGTTCGGCGTGCTCGGGACGTACGACCTGCGCCAGAAGATGAACGACAAAGGGGTGCCTTTCGAGCGCGACTGCATCGTCGTCGAGGTCTGCAATCCCGGCCAGGCGCGGGAGGTCTTGAGCGCCGACATGACGATCTCCACGGCGCTGCCCTGCCGCGTATCGATCTACCCCGAAAACGGCCGTACGAAGCTGGCCACGATCAGCCCGACGGCGCTGCTCGAGATGTTCAAGCAGGCCCGGCTCGCGCCGGTGGCGGCGGAGGTGGAGCGCGAGCTGTTCGCGGCCATGAGCGAGGCCGCCTAGGTCGAGCGGGATTGACGCAATCCCGTTAAATCCGATATATTTAGTCAGGATTCAACTAGGAGGCGTGATGAGCAAGCTCGAGTTCGCAGTTCGGTGGACGCATGTGTTCATGGGGATCATCTGGATCGGCCATCTCTACTTCTTCAATTTCGTCAACCTCCAGCTCCAGGGCAAGATGGACGACCCGACCAAGAAGCTGGTCAACCCCCACCTCATGCCGCGGGCGCTGTGGTGGTTCCGCTGGGGCGCGATGGTCACCTTCCTCTCGGGCCTGATCCTGTTCGCCCAGATCTTCATGTACACCCCCGAGATCGGTTGGGGCTCGAACATGCTCCTCAAGGGCTCCGACGGCCTGACCGACCGCGCGCGCTGGATCATGTGGGGCATGACGTTCGGCTCGATCATGTGGTTCAACGTCTGGTTCATCATCTGGCCCGCGCAGAAGAAGCTGCTCGGCGGCACGGCCGGGGACGCGGCGCCGGCGCTGCGCACCCGGGCGGCGCTCGCCTCGCGGATCAACACCTACCTCTCGGCTCCGATGCTCGTCGGCATGCTCGGCGCCGGCCACGCGGGCATGAGCTTCAGCTACGGCGCGCTGCTGACCGCGGCGCTGCTCGGCCTCGCGCTGGTCAAGGCGGCGTACGTGCACTCGACCTTCGTCGGGCAGACGGTTTAACGCGATGTCCGGCATCCAGCATAAGCCGTACGTCATCGACGAGCAGCCGGGCCGCAAGGCCTGGTGCGCGTGCGGCGAGTCCGAGAAGCAGCCCTACTGCGACGGCTCGCACGCGCGCAAGAACACCGGGAAGTCCCCCGTCATCGTGGAGATCACCGAGGCCAAGAAGGTCGCCTGGTGCGGCTGCCGCGAGTCGAAGAACAAGCCGTTCTGCGACGGGACGCACCGGACCTTGCCGCCGCTGCCTTAAGACGAAGTTATAAAGAAAAGAAGCCCCGACTCGCGGGAGTCGGGGCTTCTTTTTTTACTGTTTCCGGAAACAGCTCGGGCTAGACGGGGCGCGACTGCACGAGCTCGAGGAACTCCTTGCGGGTGCGGGCGTCCTTCTTGAACACGCCGAGCATGCACGAGGTCGTCGTCGGCGAGTGATGGCTCTCCGCGCCGCGCATCTCCATGCACAGGTGGCGCGCCTCCATGATGACGCCGACGCCGATCGGCTTGAGCTTGTCGGCGAGCGTGTAGGCGATGTCCATCGTCAGGCGCTCCTGCACCTGCAGGCGCCGGGCGAAGACCTCGACGATCTTCGGGATCTTCGAGAGCCCGATGATCTTCTTGTTCGGGAGATACGCCACATGCGCCCGGCCGAAGAAGGGCAGCATGTGGTGCTCGCACATCGAGTAGAACGCGATGTCGCGCACGATGACCATCTCGTCGTAGCACTCGGTGAAGAGAGCCTCGTTGATCAGGGCGTCGAGATCCACCCGGTAGCCGCTCGTCAGCTCGCGCAGGGCCTTCGCGACGCGGTGCGGGGTCTTGGCCAGGCCCTCGCGCTTGGGATCTTCGCCGAGGTCGGCGAGAATATCCTTATAATGCCGCTCGATGCGGGCGATATCCGGCTCGGCGCCCCTCCTGGGCGCCAGGGATTTTATACGGCTCACAACGCCCCCAGCCACTCGAGCAAGGTGCGCACCGGGGAGCCCGTCGCTCCCTTCGGAGCGTAGGTCGCCGACTCGCCGCCCGTGAAGGCCGTGCCGGCTATGTCGAGATGCGCCCAGGGTTTGCCGTCGACGAACTCCTGCAGGAACAGCCCGCCGATGATCGAGCCCGCCTCTCCGCGCGCCTTGGAGATGTTGAGGAGCTCGGCGATGTTGCCCTTGATGTTCTCCTTGTAGTCCTCGACGAGCGGCAGCTCGCAGAACGCCTCGTCGGCGCGCATGCCGGCCGCCTTGAGGGCGCCGATCAGCTTCGGGTCGTTGCCCATGATGCCCGCGACCTTGGAGCCGAGTGCGACGACGACGGCGCCGGTGAGGGTCGCGAGGTCGACGATCGCCTGGGGCTCCTGCTTGACGGCGAGACACAGGGCGTCGGCGAGGACCAGGCGGCCCTCGGCGTCGGTGTTCCAGACCTCGATCGTCTTGCCGTTCATGGCTTTGAGCACGTCGCCGGGCTTGTAGGCGTCGGGCCCGGGCATGTTGTAGGTCGCGCCGATGATGCCGTGCACCTCGACCTTCGGCTTGAGCTCGGCGATGACCTTGAAGACGGCCAGCACGGAGGCCGCGCCGGCCATGTCGCACTTCATGTCTTCCATGGACTGCGCCGGCTTCAGCGACAGCCCGCCGGAGTCGAACATCACGCCCTTGCCCACGATGGCGACGCGCTTCTTGGTCGCGGCCTTAGGCTTGTAGACGAGGTGGATCATGACGGGAGGCTGCTCCGAGCCGCGCGCCACGCCGAGGAAGGAGCCCATGCCCATGTCGGTGCAGGCGACCTTGTCGAGGACGGTGACGCTGACCCCCGCGCCCTCGAGGGTCATGGCGAGGTCGGCCACGCTCTGCGGCGTCTTGTCGGACGGGCCCCGGTTGACGAGGTCGCGCGCGAAGGAGACGGCGGACGCGTAGGTGGCGGCCTTCGCGCAGGCCTTCTCAAGAACGCCGCGGAACGCGGCGTCCTGCACGACGATCGACGCGGAGAGCAGCTTGTCCGCGTCGCCCTTCTTGTACTCCTCGAACTTATAGGCGGCCAGCAGCAGGCCTTCGGCGATCGCCTGCGGGTTCTCGGAGCAGAGCACGGCGATCTTCTCGCGCTTGGAGCGGACGGCGCCGAGCAGGGAGCCGGCGGCGCGGCGGAAGGTCTCGGCCGTGGAGCCTTTCTTCTTGCCGAGGCCGACGGCGAACACGCGGCGGTGCTTGCCGAGGATGTCGAGATCGACCCTGCAGACCTCTTTGACCCCGGCCTTGAAGCTCTCCTCGTGCAGCTTGGCGTTGAGCGCGACCTTGGCGGCGTTCGTCAGGCTCTTGGCGCCGGCCAGGCCCGCGTCTTCGTAGACGAACACGGCGAGGTCACGGTGGTCGGACTCGAGGGTCTTGAGCGGAAGGGGTGCTACGTTCATGGGCGGTTCTCCTCAGCGTTGATTAAGAAAGGGGCGGCCAGGGCGGCGACGACCGCTCCGGCGAGCGGGCCGACCCAGTACACGTAATGCATGGACCAATAGCCGGCGGCCAGCGCCGGACCGAAGGCGCGCGCGGGGTTCATCGCGCCGCCGGTCAACGGACCGGCGATGAGCGCTCCGAACAGGGTCGCGGCGCCGATGTAGAGCGGACCGAGCCGCCGCGCGCGGCGCGCGTCGGCGGCGAAGACGGCGAGGGTGAGGAAGAAGGCGGCGACCGCCTCGACGAGGGTCGCGGCGCGGTAGCCGATGCCGACGGGGACGCAGGAGCCCAGGTAGGCCGGCGCCGACAGGAGGTCGGGCCGGGCGCCGGTGAGCACCGCCCGCAGGAACAGGCCCGCGCACATCGCGCCGAGGAGCTGAGCCCCGAGCGCGAAGACGCCGCGCAGGACGTCCGCGCGGCGCACGGCCAGCTCGGCGAGGACGATGGCGGGATTGAATCGTCCCACCGCGGACGGGAACGCGTGCGCCGCGGTCGCGGCGGCGGCG
>JAUYSH010000086.1 GCA_030696455.1 Elusimicrobiota bacterium | reverse complement strand
TACCGCTTATCATTCAGGTTTTCGCGAAGCGAAAACCCTGGCGCCGAAGGCGCCATGCCGTTCAAGGGCCGTTGTTCAAAACCCCATGAACTGGGAGATGCGACCCCTTGACATCGAACGCCCGTTCGACTATGCTTAGGGCCATGGATAACAATGGCTTGACCCCGCGTCAGCAGCAGATCCTCGAGCTCCTCGGCCGCTTCACCACGGACCACGGCTACCCGCCCACCGTCCGCGAGCTGTGCCGCCTCGCCGGGGTCAGCTCCCCGGACACGATCCAGTACCATCTCGACAAGCTGCGCGAGAAGGGTCTACTTGAGGAAGCCAAGGGCCGCTCCCGCGCCGCCCAGGTCACGAGCATGGAGCGCGTCGCCATGATCCCGCTGCTCGGCCTCGTGCCGGCCGGCCCCACCGCCGGCGCCTACGCCGAGCCGATGGGCCACGTGCCCGTCGTCGCCGACCGCGGCGACCCGGCCCAGCTCTTCGCGCTGAAGGTCAAGGGCGACTCCATGCAGGCCACCTTGCACGACGGCGACACCGTCGTCGTCCGCTGGCAGGAGACCGCCTCGACCAACGACGTCGTCGTCGTCCGCTACGACGACGGCGAGGCCACCGTCAAGCGCCTCAAGGTCAAGCCCGCGGGCCTCATGCTCATTCCCGACAACCCCCGCTACGAGCCCTTCCCCATCGGCGAGGGCCGCATCGCCGGCAAGGTCATCTCCCTGATCCGCAAGCTTTAACCGGTGTCAGGCATGTCGTTCTTCGCATAAGTCATCATGGAAACCTGCGCCGCGTGCGGCGAGACGTTCGGGTGCGGCAACGTCGAGGGCAAGACCTCGTGCTGGTGCGCGGACCTGCCGGCCGTGATGCCCGTGGAGGGCGCGGGCTGCCTGTGCCCGAAATGCCTGAAGGCGGAGATCGCGCGCCGGGTCGGCGACTGCCTGGGGTGCGCTCGCTCCAAGACGCTCAAAACCAAGACCGGGAGCGTGATCTTCCTGTGCGGGCGCGCGGAGAAGGAGCCGTCGTACCCGCGCTACCCGTCGCTGCCGCTGAGCGGCTGCCCCGGCCGGACGAGCTAGCCGCGGGCGGCGGCGTCGCAGAGCGCGTCGAAGATCACCGAGGCGCCCATGAACTTCTCCTCGATCTTCACCCGCAGGGCGTCGCGCACCTCGGGGCCCGCGAGCGGAGTGACGTCGGCGATGCCCTCCATCACCCAGGACATGAGGTCCTCCGGGCCCGTGCTCATCATGAGGCTCATGTTGGGCAGCGCCTCGAGCAGCGCGACGGCGGCGTCGGGGACGCTCTGGCCGCCGAGGAGCACGGCGTTCATCGACCCGCGGCACACCGCGACGATCGCCGCCTTGGGGTCCTTGTTCATCCTGGCGGCGTAGGAGATGTGCTGGCACATGACCGGAACCGTGAGGACGTTCCCGGCCGCCGGATCCTTGGCGATGATCGCCGCGACGGCGTCCTTCGCCTGCTTCTCGTAATCGGTGGGCTCGGTCATGGGAGGATGATAGCCATGGCGCCGCGTCTCGTCAAGCGGCCTTGAGGCCGAAGACGAGGGCGGCCGGGGCCTTGCGCGTCGAGCGGATCCGTCCGACGGCGGCGGAGAGCGGGGCGAGGCTCCCGGGGGCGAGGAGCTTCTCGGCCTTCCGCAGCTTCGCCAGCCCGCGTTGGAGCAGGTAGAACGCGCCGTCCGTCTTCGCGGGGTCGAGCTTGAAACGGTGCAGGCCCGCGGCGATCTGGATCAGGCCCTGGAGCAGGAGCTTCTCCTCGCCCTCCGCCTTCATCCAGAACGCCTCGACCGCTTCGTGAGCCTCGAAGAAGCGCCCCGCGGCGCCCAGCTCGTCGGCCCGGTCGAACGCCGCCTGGAGGGCGCTCACCGCTCTCGCGGCGGCAGCTTCTTGACGAGCAGGTAGAGCTTGCCGTCGGCCCACTGCCCGCGCGCCGTCGCCGCGGCCTGCGGCCCGTGCCCCGCGTAGATGTCCACGCGCCCCGGGCTCTTGATCGCCCCGCCCGTGTCCAGGCCGAAGGCGAAGCGGGAGTTCGGCGACATCCCGAGCAGGCGCCCGTCCTTGTCGGCCTGAGGCGAGGTCGTCGAGAAGAAGTAGAGCCCGCCGAGCGGCATGAACGCGGGGTCGATCGCGATGGCGCGCGCCGGGACCAGGGACTGCATGGCCGCGCCGAAGGGCTCGCCGTCCTCGGGCAAGGGGGCGAGCTCGAAGAAGACATAGCGCGGGTTCGCCGCGAGGATCCAGCTCTCCGCGTCGGGATTCTTGCGCAGATACTCGCGCAGCTTGTCGTGCGTGATCTCGTCGCGCGCGAACACCCCCGCCTTCACGAGGGTCAGGCCGACCGAGTTGTAGGCCAGGCCGTTCGTGGCGGCGTACTTCAGGAGCTTCTCCTTTCCGTCGGGGAGCTTGAGGATGGCCGAGCCCTGGATGTGGATGTCGAGCGCGTCGAAGCGGTCCTTGAGCCACACGAGCTCGAGGCCCTTGCCCGCCAGCGCCTTGCGGCGGTCGATGTCCCCGCGCGTGAAGTAGGGTACGACCTTCCCATCCTTGTCGAGGCGGCCGAGAAGCGAGGATTCGCCGTTTTGCTTGCCGAACGCGGCGAGGTCGACCTCGACCATGTCCTTCGGGCGGCGATACAGCGGATACGGATAGGCCGCCGATCTCTTGAGGCTCGCGCGCAGCTCGGGCTGATAATAGGAAGAGAACACGACGCGCCCCGTCCCGTCGAGGCCGGCCGACTGGAACACGTCGAAGTCCCGCCTCACGCCCGCTTCGAACTCCTCCGGGGTCTTGGCGGTCTGGGCGAGGACGATGACGGCCTTGGCGCTGTCGATGAGCTGGGCGGGGGCGTAGTCGCGGTCGGCGACGCGGATCGTCCTCGCCGGCGGCAGCGACTCGAGGTACTTGATCGCCTTGCGCCCGGCCTTGACGAGGCCGGCCTTCGAGGGGAAGGAGTCCTCGAAGCGCGGATGGTCGGAATCGGCGACGAGCCGCAGCGCGGGGCCGGTGAACGCCGGCGCCGAGCCCGGGGCCGGCGCCGTGGATTGCGCGGCGGCGGAGGAGAGCAGCAGGAAGAGGAGCGCGCTGAGCATGCCCCATTCTATCAAACCGGGCGCGGCCGGAAATCCCGCGTCATAAACGCGGGACTTTGTGCCTATAATCTTCCTAGGTCCTTCGGCTCAAGGAGTGACGGATGAAAAAACCCCTCGGCTTCGCGATCCTGCTGCTGCTCGCCGCGCTCCCCGCCGCGGCTTTCACCTGGGATCAAGGCGATCCCGCCGCCCATTGGCGCTCCGCGCTTCCCGCCGCTCCCGCGGCGCCGCGCGCGATCCTGCTGGAGTCGCCGAAGGAGAATCAGGCCGGCCGGTTCGACTCCTACGTCCTCGCGCTGCAATGGTCGCCCGCGTTCTGCGAGACCCGGCCGAACCTTCCCGAGTGCGGCGACCGCGACCCGGGAAGATTCGCCGCGAAGAACCTCACCTTGCACGGCCTGTGGCCCGGGAAGGACGCCGATACCGCGCACACGTACGGCTACTGCGGCGTGGACGACGCGACGCGGGCGCTCGACCGCGCGCCGACGTGGTGCCGTCTGCCGGCGCTCGGCCTGACGTGGGCGACGAGCGCCCGCCTGGCCTCCGTCATGCCGGCCGCCGCTTCCTGCCTCGACAAGCACGAGTGGATCAAGCACGGCACCTGCTCGGGGTTCGGGGCCGAGGAGTACTTCGTCCGCTCCTCCGAGCTCGTCGAGCACATCGCTTCGACGGCGTTCGGGCGCTTCCTTTCGGCGAACGCGGGACGCGCCGTGACGGCGGACGCTTTGCTCGCCGCGTTCGAGCGAGACTTCGGGGCGGGAAGCCGGTCCTTGGTCAAGCTCACCTGCGTCAAAGCCCGCGGCGCGTCCTTGCTCGTCGACGTGCGCCTCAAGCTGGCCCATCCCCTGCGCCCGGCCAAGGAGCTGGGGAAAATGCTGCTGCCGGGCGGCGGCAAGGGGAACTGCCCCGCCTCCTTCGAGCTCGACGAGCTTTAGCCGCGCTCCGCGGCGTCCGCGGACTTATCCACTCTGTTCACATCCGCACTGTCGTCAACGACAGTGAACTGCCCCGGCGGTTTGTGGCGCCGCAAGAAAAACGGATCAGGGCGTTCCGGCGGGTCGCCAGCCCAGGTTCTGGTGGGCCGTCTGTGTCCAGGTGGGGTTCACGTAGAGGTTGAAGCGCGGTTTGAAGGGGGTCTCCGCGTCGGGCTGGGCGGCCATGATCCCGTCCGCGAACGCCTTCCCGACGGGAAACGCCGTCGTGAAGCGCAGGCGCCCATCGCGCCGCACCGCGTAGATCAGCAGAAAATCATCCGTCGTCTTGAGTCCCGGCAGCGGCGCCAGCGGCACCAGATAGGTGAGCACCGACGCCTCGATCGCGCGCCCCTTCGGCGTCCGCCACGCCACGCGCTGCTCGACGAGCCCCAGCGGCTTCGCCCGCGGCTCGAGCCGCGCCGCGCGCGGGACGTCCGCCGGTTCGCCGGCCAGCCGGAGCAGGACCTCGGTCAGGTTCGCGGCGAACTCTCCCTGCGGCGGGACCGGGCTGAAGGAGTGCGCGGGCAGGCCCAGCCGCTCGTCGAGGCGGGACTCGATCCAGCGCTTGCCCTTGAGCCCGTACGCGGTCTGGAGCTGGGAGAAGAGATAGCCGTAGGTGTGCATCACGCCCGCCGGCGCGTGGACGACGCCGCCGATGACGGCGCGCCGGATACCGAGCCCCTTCATCACCTTCTCGGGCAGGATCTCGGCCTTCGCCAGCTCGTCGAACACCGTGCAGGAGGTCCAGTACCGAGCGGAGACCTCGCGGGCGATGTTGAGGCTGCGCGTCAGGCCGGGCAGCTCGTCCTCGAGGCGCTTGGACGGCTCCCCGGCCATCAGGCGGCCGTGCAGACGGGCGAAGGTCGCGTAGTCGAGGCCGGCGGAGGAGGCCGGAAGGGCGAGGAGGAGGAGCAGGAGCGCGCCGCGCATGGCGCGATTCTATCAAACGCCGGGGTCACATCTTGGGCTTGAAGCTGCGCACGACGGCTTCGAAGACGGGGAGAGTCGCCTTGTATTCCGAGGCGGGCGCCCGGTGCTCGATCTGGAAGAATCCGCCCTCGATGGGGAAGAGAGCGTAGTCGAACCGGTTCATGTACTCGAGCTTTTTGGAATGAGGCTTGTAATAAGGGCGCTCGTAGTGGAATCGGAGCACGGTGCGGCCGCCGATCTTCTCTTCGGTGATGTCCGGTTGCCCCTTGTCGGAGAGCATCCAGAACGTCTCGGCGTAGGCCCGGGCGTCTTTGTACCGAGGCTCCATTTCGGGGAACTTGGTGATGGAGATGTGCGTTCGTTTCCCGTCCCACATGGAAAGGCCCTTCGCCGGATCGAGATATCTGCTCTCGCGGACGCCCCATTCACCCGGGACGCGGGCAGTGAACTTCGCTTCGTCCGAGGTGAAATCGATCATCCCGACGCCAGCGACGACCTCCTGGGTCGGAACGACGATAGGCCCCTCCTCGGGCGCGCGCTTGCAGGCGGCGAGGGCGACGAGGACGGCGAGAGCGAGCGCGGGCTTCATTGCGTCTGTTCCTTGGCCTTGCGGACTTCCTCGATAAGGGTATTATCGCCGGAGGCCCTGGCGTAGCGGCCTGCTTTTTCGAGGAAGGTCATGCGGTCGGGTGCCCTGGTCGCGGTCAAAGCCTGAACAAGATAGTAACTTCCGAGGTCCTTGAAGCTCGCCGTCGTCGCGCCCTCGATCTCGGGGTCGAGCGCGGCCATGCGTTTCGCGTGGGCGGCTTCGAGCTTCGCGAGCTCTTTTTGGCCGCGGTTCAATCCCAGGAGGTCGAGGGCCTTTGCCTGCTGCTCTTCGCTCGTCGCGACCGAGCGGGCGCGGACCCGCGCGAGCCGGGCGGCTTCGATGGAGGTGGTGGACTTGAGCGTGAGCGCGCGGGCCGGGGCCGCGGTCTCGATGTCATCGAAAAGCTTCCGCCTCCATGAGCCGAGGCCATGGGTCATCATCACGTAGTCGTCGAAGTCGTCGTTCATCTTCACCGACGCCGGATCGTGCTTCAGCTTCGACCGAATATAGAGGTTTTTGGTCTTGTATGCCTCCTCCTCGTACTCGAGAGGCTGGACGTCGGGGATGTTCCCGCGCGCCATCTCGCGGAACACCGGGTCGCGGCGGTCCTGCCACGCGTGGGTGAGCTCATGGACGAGCAGGACGTCGTTGTCCTTCACGACGGCCTCCACCGCCTCGGGATGCGCCTCGAGGTACGCCAGCAAAGCGGCGCGGGTGGACAGGGAGGCGCGCAGGGCGGCGGCCTGACGAGGCGGGACGGTCCCGGTCACGGAGGCCAGGACGCCCTCGCGGTCGAGCACGACGGCCCGGCGGCGATAGTCGTATCGGGCGACGATCCCGCCGCCTTGATCCTCGACCAGGATGGGGGGAAGGTCGGGCTTGCCCGCCGCATCGAGCCGGGACAGGACGGTTCGGCCGAAGGGGTCCCGCCCGATCTCGGCCCGCGCCGACGCCTGGAGCTTCTCGCCGACCGATCTCTCCAGAACGGTGTGATAAGGCAGATCCACGCGAGGGCCCGGCGTCCCGGCCGAGACCGGCTGGGCCGCGGCCCGGCGGTCGGCCATGGTCCGTCCCCCGTCGAAGTATGCGGCGACCTTATCGAGCTCGGCGACGGCCATGGCGCGGGTCTTGGAGAGGTCCGAATCCGGATCGAGCACGGCGGCGGCGAGCCCGGGGGGAAGATCCTGGGCCAGCAGCTGCTTTCGCGTGTCGTCGCCGAACTCGGCGGGACGGTTCGGGTCGAGCATCAGGTTGAGGGACTCGAGCGCCGCCCGGCGCGCGTCCTGGCGCAGATCCAGCACGGCCTTGTCGAGGACGGCCTTGGCGGCCGGGGACTTGGTCTTGGGGTCCAGGGCCCGGCCGTCGTCCTCGAGGCGCCAGCCCAGGCTCGTCAGCCCCGCCTTGATCCGTTCGTCGACCCCGTCGCGCCGCCAGTCCGCCTGGACGGCGGGTGCCGCGGGCTCGGGCGCGGCGGCGGCCGGGGCGGCCCAGACGAGCATGGCGGCGAGGATGAGGGGCTTCATCGTCCCTCTTAGCGTAAAGAGTTCGGCCTTTTTCGTCAAGGGCCCCGACGGGGCCTCATCGATAAACCTTGCGTTTCTCGACGAGAAATGCTATGCTGTCGTGCTGTTAACGCGACTGACCAGTAAAAGATAGCACTCGATGGACAAACTTCGTCGCGCCGAGGTTCCATGCACCTGAAATCGATCGATATCGTCGGCTACAAGTCCTTCGCGGATAAGACCCACGTGGACCTGGAGCCCGGCATCACGGGCGTCATCGGACCCAACGGCTGCGGCAAGTCGAACGTCATGGAGTCCGTGCGTTGGTGCCTCGGCGAGATGTCGTGGAAGTCGCTGCGCGCCGACTCGATGACCGACGTGATCTTTTCGGGAACCGCCAAGCGGTCTCCGCAGTCCCTGGCCGAAGTGACCTTGACCTTCGACAACGCCAGCTCGATGCTGCCGGTCGAGTACTCCGAGGTGATGATCACCCGGCGCCTGTTCCGCTCCGGCGAATCCCAGTATTTCCTCAATAAGACCCAGTGCCGCCTGCGCGACATCCGCGAGATGTTCCTCGACACCGGCCTCGGCGGCGACGGCTACGCCATCATCGACCAGGGCGGCGTCGACTCCATGATCCGCAGCAAGCCCGAGGAACGGAGGGCGTTTTTCGAAGAAGCCGCCGGCGTCGCGAAGTACAACGCCAAGCGCGCCGAAGCCCTGCGCAAGCTCGACCGCGTGGACATGGACCTGGGCCGCCTGCAGGACTCCGTGGCGCTGATCGAGGAACAGGTCAAGAAGCTCGATTCCGACGCCCGCCGCGCCAAGCTGTACGCGAAGTACAAGGAAGAGCTGACGGCGATGGAGGCCGCGCACATCATCGAGCAGACCGCCTCCATCGAGGCGGAGCTGGCCGTGATGCAGGAGCGCATCGGGCCCGTCGAGGAGACGCTCGGCCTGTGCCGCTCGCAGATCGCGGCCGAGGGCGCCAATCACGCCGCGCTGAACCTCGAGAAGACCGGAGAGCAGAACCGCCTCATCGAGGCGAACGCGAAGGTCGCCGAGGTCAAGACCGCCGTGGGCCGGCTCGAGGAGCGCCTGCAGAGCTCGGCGGAATCAGTCGCCGGCATGGACGCCCGCGCGGAGTCGTGCCGCGCCGAGGCCGAGCTGAACCGCGGCCGCACCGCGTCCATCGATCCCGAGATCGCCGTCGTCGCCGCGTCCATCGCGGCCGCCGAGGCGACGCTCGCCGAGGCCAAGGCCCGAGCCGAGGTCGCCAGCGCCGAGCTGTCCGCCATCGAGGCGTCCGTGTCCGAGGCGCAATCCCTGAAAGACTCCCTCGCCCGCGAGGCGCAGGCCAAAACGCAGGAGTCCTACGAGCTCGGCCGCGAGCTGTCGAGCGCGGAGTCGGAGTTCACCCGCGCCGAGGTGCGCGCGCGCTCGGCCCTGAAGAGCCTGGAGCGGGACCTGTCCTCCGCCGCGGAGGCCCGCGGACGCCTGGACGAGGCCCGCGCCGAGTCCGTGCTGGCCGAGACCGCGTTCGAGGCCGCCCAGGCCGCGGCGACCGCCGCCGACCAGCGCGCCGAGGAGCTGCGCGCCCGCCAGAACGCGCTGTCCGAGGAGACGGTGACGCTTCATTCCTCGCTCGCGCAGGCGTCCGCGCGCGCCGAGTCCCTGGAAAGCCAGGGCGGCCAGAACCCGTACTGGGTCGGCGCCCAGGCCGTGCTCAACGCGGGCATCACCGGCGTGGTCGGCACCGTGCGCGGCCTGTTCCGCGTCGACGACGCCTTCAGGCCCGAGCTCGAGGACCTTCTCGGCGAGCGCCTGTTCGCCGTCGTCGTCGAGGACTCCGCCGCCGCCCGGCTGGGCGTGGAGCTCCTTCAGTCCTCCGGAACGGGCCGGGCGCGATTCCTCGTGCTGTCCTCGCTGCCTGAGGCTTCCGAAAAGGCCTACCCCGCCGAGGCCAAGCCCCTGATCTCTCGTCTGCAGTACGACCCTCGCCACGAGAAGGCCTTGCGCCATCTCTTCGCCGAGGCCTACGAGCTCGACGGCAAGCTGTTCGGCGAGCATTGGGTCTACGGCGGCGCCGTCGCGAAGGACGGCGTTCAGCCGACGCTCGCCGACCTCGGCGAGCTCAAGGAGAAGGTCGCGTCCCTGGAGCTGCGCGGCGCGTCGCTCTCCGAGGAGCGCGCGCAGACGGAAGGCGCGCTGATGGAAGCCCTGCAGGCGGCGCGGCTCATGGCCGCCGCGCTTTCTCAAGAGTCCGGCCGCCGCCACTCGCTCGAGGCGCGCGTAAGCCAGCTCGAGCAGTCGCTTGAGAATCATGGGCGCAACGTGGACCTGTCCACCGAGGAGTCCGCGCGCGCTCTCGCCGACGCGTCCCTCGCCAAGGAGACGATCCACGAGCGCAAGGCGCGCCGCGCCGAAGCCGAGGCTCGCGTCGCCGAGGTCCGCCTGTCCGAGACGGGCGCCGCCGAGACGCTCGCGCTCGCGCGCGAGGAGCTGTCGGGCAAGCGCGCCGCGTTCCAGGGCCAGGACGAGCGCCGCCGGGGCGTCGAGCAGGAGCTGTCGGCGTATTCCTCGAGCCGCAAGCGCCTCGACGACGAGAAGGCCTCCCTCGAGGCCGCGATCGCCCGTCTGGCCGCCGAGGCCGACGAGCTCGCCCGCCGCAGGGAGGAGACGCTCGCCTCCCAGGAGAGCATGCGCGTCGAGATATCCGGCCTGCAGGCCGAGCTCGCCGGGCACGAGAACGCGGCGAAGAACGTGTTCGAGAACCTGCAGAACCTGCAGGGCCAGATCGAGCTGCTCGGCGAGACGATCAAGCAGCTCCAGGGCCGCCACGACCAGGCCCAGGCCGACCTGCACCAGCACGAGGTGCACGCCTCGGCGATGAAGTCCAAGTACGATCTGCTCAAGACCCGCCTCTGGGACGAGTGGCAGCTCACGGCCGAGGAGGCCAAGAACAAGTTCAAGGGCGTCGTCGTCGAAGTCGACAAGATCGAGTTCCTGCGCCGGCGCATCGCCGCGATGGGCAACATCAACATGGCGGCCCCCGAGGAGTACGAGGCGCTCGCCGAGAAGCAGCGCTTCCTGATCGGTCAAATTAACGATCTCCTCAAAGCTAAAGATGACCTTCTGGCCGCGATCTCCAAGATCAACAACGCGACGCGCGAGAACTTCCGCCAGACCTTCACCGAGGTGCGGGAGCACTTCCGGCGCCTGTACGGCGTGCTGTTCGAAGGCGGCGAGGCCGACCTGATCCTCACGAACCCCGAGGACATCCTGACGACCGGCGTGGACATCGTCGCCCAGCCCCCGGGCAAGAAGCTGCAGAGCATCACGCTCCTCTCGGGCGGCGAGAAGACCTTGACCGCGGTGGCGCTGCTGTTCGCCTTCTTCATGGTCAAGCCCTCCCCGTTCTGCATGCTCGACGAGGCCGACGCCGCGCTCGACGACGCCAACATCGAGCGGTTCGTCGCGCTCCTGCGCGAGTTCCAGAACAAGACCCAGTTCCTCATCGTGAGCCACAACAAGCGCACGATGGAAGCCGCCGACGTCATCTACGGCGTCACGATGGAGGAGAAGGGCATCAGCCAGCTCATCTCCGTCGACTTCCGAAAGAAGGTCGGCGGCACCGAGCGCGAGGCGGCGAGCCACGTCGTCGCGCAGCAGGGGCCCTTCGCTCTTCCCGACGCCGGCACGACCGAAGCCTAGCGGCCGGCGCTCTTGCGCCGGTGGTTGGGGTCTGGTATAACGAAGACTTGTGATATACGGGGTCTTCTCCGACGTCCACTCGAACTACGAGGCGCTGAGCGCCGTGCTCGACTACCTCGAGGACCTCGGGGTGGAGGGCTGGATCTGCTGCGGCGACCTCGTGGGCTACGGGCCCGAGCCCGACGCCTGCCTCGACCGCATCCGCGCGCTCAAGAACCTCTCGATCATCAGTGGAAACCACGATCTGGCCGTGCTCGACCGTCTCGACCTCGAGTGGTTCAACCAGTACGCTCGCGCGGCCGTCCTATGGACCCGCAAGAACCTCTCCGATGAGAACCGCGTCTTCCTCGAGGGCCTGACGGCCCGGCTCGACACGCCGGACTTCACCTTGGCGCACGGCACGCCGCGCAACCCGGTCGAGGAGTACCTGCTGAGCCCGCTGCAGTTCCGCGACAGCGTGTCGCTGGTGAAAAAATGGCCGCTGTTCGTGGGCCACAGCCATATGCCGCTCGTGTTCCGCTACGCGGACGGGGACTCCGAGAAGATCGACTGGCGCTCGCTCGACGATAAGGAGGAGGCGCTGCCGCGCATCTACGGCGGCGTCATGGCTCCCGTCGCGCTGAATCCGGGCTCGGTGGGCCAGCCGCGCGATCAGGATCCCCGCGCCTCGTGCGGGCTGTACGACTCGGAGAAGGCGACCTTCCGGATCTTCCGCGTGCCCTACGATGTCATCGGCGTCCAGAACAAGATCCGCGCCGCGGGCCTTCCCGAGTATCTCGCCCTGCGCCTCGCCTACGGTCAGTAGCGGGCGCGCCGCCTCAACGGAAAAAGTCCCGCACCATCCTGATCAGCCCCTCCGTCGACTTCCCGGGGATCTCCTCGCCCTCCCAGTTGATGGAGAAGTGCGCGTTGCGCTGCGTGGGCTTGACGTAGGTCTCGTACATCGGCAGGACCGTCGTCAGGATCTGGTGCTTGGCGCCCTCGACGTCGCGGCCGCGTTCGGTGATGTCGCGCGAGATGCGGCGCAGGGCGGCGGTGGCGATGCCCGTCGAAACGAAGATCTTGTAGTCGTAGAGCGCGAGCAGCTGCGGAGGGTGCAGCGCATAGAGGCCCTCCACGACGATCATCTGCGCCGGCTCCAGGCGCTTGGTCTCGGCCTTGCGCGTGTAGGCCTTGAAGTCGTAGATCGGCTGCTCGATCGCTTCACCCGCCCGCAGGCGGTCGAGCTGCTCGAGCGCCAGCTCGAAGTCGATCGCGTGGGGATGGTCGAAGTTGTACGCCGTGCGCTCCTCCAGGCTCAGGTGTCCCAGCGGGCGGTAGTAATTGTCCAACGAGAACATCCGGCCGGAGATCCCCGCGGCCCGGCTCTGCTCGAGGACCGCGCGCGCGAAGGTCGTCTTGCCCGAGCCCGAGCCGCCGGCCACGCCCATGATGAACTTCCGCTTGGCGCTCATCCGCACATCGTACAATATGGCCGTGCCCGCCCGAATCCCGCCGCGCCGCGCCGCGGCCGCATGCCTCGCTGTGATCCTCGCCGTCGGATTCGGCCTGCGCTGGCGCGCCGCGAACCATCCTTATATCAGCCAATGGGATGAGGCCTACCACGCGCTCGTCGCGAAGAACATCGCGGCCCATCCTCCCGTGCCGGTCCTCTACGCGCAGAAGATCCTGCCCGCCGACGACCGGGACTGGACGAAGGCCGGCGTCTGGCTGCATAAACCGCCTCTTCCCCTGTGGCTGATGGCGGCCGGCATCGCGGCCTTCGGCGAGGGCGAGCTGTCGTTCCGGCTCCCCTCGGTCGTTCTGGACACGCTGGCGATCTTGCTGGTCTATCTGCTGGCCCTGGAGCTGTTCGGACCCCAGGCCCGCGCGGCGGGCCTGGCCGCCGCCTTGCTGTACTCCGTGAACCCGTTGATGATCCGTCTGGTCTCCGGGCGCATCCCCGACGACTCGCCGCACGTGATCAACGCGTTTTTTATCACCCTCACCGTTTATCTTTTCGCCGTTGCGGCACGCAAAAACAGCCGTGCCTATGCCGCCGCCGCCGGTCTGTCGTTGGGCCTGGGGACGCTGTGCATGTCGGCGGTGGCGTTGCTCGGCCTCGCCGCCCCCCTTCCGTTGATGCTGTCCCTGCGGGGCCCCCGCGGGAGCGCCCGTCTCCTTGCTGTTTCGTTGGTTGCGTTCCTCGCCGCCGCCCTTCCCTGGCCGCTCTATTGCCTGAGCCGCTGGCCTGAGCTCTGGCGGCACGAATCCGCCCTGCACGTGGCGCACCTGTTCTCCGCGCTCGACGGCCACGCGCACGCCTGGTGGTGGTATCTCGAGATCCTCGCGGTGCAGTACGGGGGGAGCGCCGCGTTCGCGTGGGCCTCGACCTTCGCCGCCGCGGCCTACGCCGCGCTCGAGGTCCGGCGCGGCGGCAAGCCCGGCCTCGCGTCCGCCCTGGCCTGGCTGCTGATCCCCTACGTTTTCTTCTCGCTGATCGCCACCAAACTCTACGCCTACGTCGCCATCGCCGTGCCCGCCGTCTGCCTGCTCGCGGGCTTCGCGGCCGCCGCGCTGTGGGCCGCGCGGACGGGACGCTTCCGGCCGGCCGCCGCGGGGCTCCTTCTGGCCGCGGGAGCCCAGGCCGCGACCGTCGCCTACGAGCGCGCGACGGCCGATTATTCCACGCCTCCCTGGAACACGATCTACGATTATCCGTCCTTCCGCTCGGTGATGCTCAAGCTCCGGGGCATCCCGGGGCCCAGGATACTTCTCAATGTGGGGGACAATAAAGCGCCGCAGGCGATGTATTACTCTCAAGCTCCTTCTTATCCGGACGCTCCGACCCCCGAAGTCGTGCGCGACCTGCTCTCGAGGGGCTTCCGGGTGTTCGTCCTTGTCGAGGCGGACAAGCGCGGCGCCGACGTGCCCGAGGGCCTGAAGACTCGGGAGTTTCGCGGGAGGATCTCCTACATCCCCGTCCTCGCGCCCCGCGCCTTCGATCCCAAGCACCCCTACGAAGCCTGACGCGGAGGGGGGCTATTTTATCAGGCGTTCCTCGTCGCTTTGAGCTTGCATTCACCAGGACCATGTTTTAGAATCCCGCACCGGTTGAAAGGCCGGAACGAAGCATTTAATGCCTGACACCCGGATCGTCCCTGGAGGCCTCATGACTCGCGTAAACACGCTCTTCGTCCTGGCTTTGGCGCTCGCGGCCGCGCCGTCGCGGGCGTACGCCGGCTCGGAGGCTCTCGCGCACGGCGCCGACATGGCCTTCATGAACGCGGCCTTCTCCTCGCCCCTGCCGGCGCCCTCGGCCGCCCGGTGGACGGTGCAGATGCCTCGCCCGACCGCGCAGATCATGCCCTCGATGAGCTGGTTCAGCCTCACGGTGCTCTCCCAACTCGGCGGCGAGTTGGTCGGCGCGGCCGGCCAGGTCGGCGACATCGACCTCGCTTCGCTCCTTAACAAGCAGCTCAAGGGTCCCCTCAAGTACAGCCTCGGCGGCAAAGAGGTCTGGGTCAGCGGCGCCTTCGACCGTCAGCAGAACGCGTACGTGTCCATCCTCGTCGACGGCTCCGAGGCGGTGTTCTTCAACGTGAAGGGCCTGCTCGACAAGGAGGAGACGGTCTCGGCCGGGACGAACAAGTACACCTTGCGGCTCTCCCCGAACGTCATCAACCAGATGAAGAGCGAGATCATCCTCGAGAACAAGGCCGACGAGGACGACATGGTCCGCATCACCCTCAAGAAGATGCTCGAGGGCGTCGGCGCCACCGGCGCGGCCGTCACGGCCGGCGGCAAGGCCTACAAGGTGTTCTACACCGACGATATCAAGGCCGGCCGGGTGGACAAGACGGCCAAGACCATCACCTTCATCCACACCGAAGCGAGCGGCGAGATCCACGTGTTCCTGATCCCCGCGGAGCTGGTGCCCTCGGACAAGATCGCCGTGTTCAAGATGTTCGCCAACGCCCGCGTGGGCCTCTCGCGGAAGGATGGAAAGCTCAAGGTATACGAGAATCCCTGATCCAGGAGCGGGAACGGCGGATCCGAAAGGATCCGCCGCTTTTTTTTTGCCCCTCCATTCGGCCTAAAAGTGCCAGGCTTTTAGTCATTAACGCAATTTCCTCATAGTGGGCCTTTTGTCGTTCGGGGGGTGGGACCTCAGGCCCATGTCGAGACTGGGGGTGACTGCTACCATCCAATCAAGAGGTCCCAATGAAGAAAAATGCTTATCCCAACGGCCGTAAGCACGGCATCCGCGCGAAGGTTTCGAGCGAGAATCGCCTGAAAACGACTTTGACGTTCAAGCCCGGGTTCCAGGCCTACCATTGGTTCACCGACCGCAGCCGCGCGCGGGTGGTCATCAAGCATTGAATTTATGCTCGGCCGCCTTGGCGGCCGCGCTTTTCATCGGTTCGGCGGCCCCAGCGTGGGGGGCTAATCCGAGCCTGTCGGACGACTTCAAGAGCATGACGCAATGGCTGAGCCATGAAATGGCCAATGGTCTCGCGTTCAACGCCGGCTCGACGTTCGACCCTCCCCGCGAAGTCACGGGCTGGGCGCTGCAGCCGGACCTGTCCCTCGGTATCGGCCGCATTCCGTTCAATAAATCGAATTTTCCGTCATTGACCGTGCCGGCCCTCGAGGAGCAAGGTGGTTCCAAGATCTTCCCCGACAGCGTCCTTTTCCCGAACCTTGCGCTGCATTTGCGCATGGGCCTGCCGTGGCGGGGGGATGCCTATATCCGTCTCGCCGATGCGACCACTCCGCCCGGCTATAAGATTTCCCCGACCATGACCGCCCAAGTTCAGACGAACTCCATCGGCTTCGGCATGCGCCAGCACTTCGATCTCTGGCGGGACGACCTGCCGAAGGTGGCGCTCGGCGCCCATTACAACCACGTCCGCGGGCGCACGCGCCTGAAGGGGAAGTTCAACGTGGACGTGGACCAGTTTTTCCGCGCCGACAGCGACCTCAACGGTGAAATCGACTGGAACCTCAACAGCTTCGCCCTCACCGCGGTCGCCCACAAGAGCTACGAGGCCTGGACGCCGTTCGCGGGTTTCGGCTACAACTACGCGACCGGCTCGGTGCGCTCCAAGCTCGAGCTCAAGTCCCACACCTTCCTCATCTCCGACGTGGTGGGCGAGAGCAGCGACCATCCCGAGCAGAGCCAAGGACGCTGGATCGCGGGCGTGCAGTACGCGCGTCCCAAGTGGAGCGCGTTCTTCAACGCGGAGGTGAAAGCGCTGGGGCGCCTGCAGTACCGGAGTTGGATCGCTCAGCTGGGTGTGGCGCTGCCGTATGAGATCGGGCGTGGATACAAGATTATTTATAAGAAACGGACGGCCGGGACCGAAGCTGCGCGGAACGAGCCGAAAACCGAGGTCAACGAGCCCGCGCGGAAGTCCGCGCCCGAGCCCAAGCGTCGGCCCCTGGAAAAGATAAAGACCGAGCAGGCGCACCCTGACATGATCTTTTTGCAGTGATGAAAAAAAAGGTATCGCCGTTCCGCCGTTATCTCTCCGCCGCGCTCAGCGCGGCGATGCTCCTGTCCTCATGGGGTCCTGCCGTTACCTCGGCCTTCGCTCAGCAGGTTGCCGGTCGTGCCGTCAATATCTCCGCCGTTCCCCAGTTCGGGCTGCTCCCGGTAACTCCCGGCGCCGGGTTGGGCTCCCCATCCGTTTTGCCGTTGATGCCTTCGCCGTCTCTGTCCCTGGCTCCGTCGCTCGCGGCGCCGTCCCTCAACCCGGCCCTTCACGTCGCGGCGCCGGCCGCCGCCGTTCCGGCGGCCGCTCAAGCCGGCGTTAAGCCGGCCCTCATCGCGAAGCCCCAGATCGCCGCCGCCAAGCCCGTCCTCCCCGGCGTGGTCGTCCCGTCCGCGCTCGAGGCCGTGGAGCCCTCCGCCCCGGGCGAGTCCTACGGAGCCGCCGCCGCCCAGGACTTCGCCGCGCGCATGACCGGCGAACGGCTTTTGAACGGCAACGGGATGGTCGCGGATACGGGTGCCGACGTCGATGCCTCCGTGCCTCAGCCCTTCCGCTCCCAGCTTTCCGCGCCGAATCGCCAGAACGGCGCCCCCGTCATCCCCGAGCCCGCCCCGCCGACCAAACCTGAAGGCGAAAAACGCGGCCTCGGCTTTCCCCTCGCGTTGGCCGGCCTCTCGGGGTTGGCTTGGGGCGTCGTTGAATTCGCGCGCTGGGGCGCAGCCTCGTTTGCCGCCGCCCAAGCCGAGCCCACGATCGGAGGCACGATCCTCGCGATCGGCGCCATCGGCGCCATGGTCCTCACCGGCGCCTTCGTTTTGAACGCGGCCGTCGACGCCGTTTCTTTCATCGGGGCGATGTGGCGAGGCCGTAAAGTCACCGACAACGAGTTGCGTGCATTCCTTCGCGCCGAGGTGCTCGAGGGGCGCCTCGATGGAAACGCCGCGGCGCTCGTGAAGCCGTACCGGCCCGACAGCCGCTTCAAGGATTTCACGTTCGCCTTCGCCTCGCGCGGCCAGATCTGGGTCCGGCCCGAGCTCGCCGCGACGCCGTGGCTGCTCCGGCAGATTCTTCTTCATGAATTGACGCATATGAAGGCCAGCGCGCCGCGCGGCCCCCCGCGAGGGGCGCTCCGCGGCCTGCTGTCGGCGCTCGTCTCCGAGGTGCGCGCCCGGGCGAGCGAGTTCAAGGGCCCTCGCGCGCTCAAGCAGATCAAGGTTTCCGGACTGCAGCGCGCCCTGACCCAGACCCAGACCTCCCTTCGCCTCTCCCGGCCCTACGATGTCCTCGTCCTCAACCCTGATTCGAAGGAGCTCGAGGACCCGACGCTCTACGCCGGGCTTTCCGACGGCGCGGCGCGCGTCACCACCTTGACCGATGAGGTTCCGCAGAAGGCGCTCGGTGGGGCGGCCAACCGCTACCGGGCGATCGTCATGGGACGCGCGACGCGCGCCCTGCCCGAGCCCGAGTCTAAGGATAACCTGCGCCTGCAGGAAGTGCTCAAGCAGCTCGACAGCCTGTACGTCCTGGCGACGAGGCTCGTCGTGCGAGGCGCCGCTTTCGAAGGCACCTCCGAGTCCGTCGCGTGGTTCGACCTCGTCGGGCGGGCCGAGCGTCTGCGCGAGAACGCCTCCCCTCGCGCGCTGAAGGCTTTCGAAGGGGAGGTGCGCAAGCTCTGGCGGCAGATCGCCTCGCAGCGCCTGAAGGGCGTGGGCGTCGCGAGGCTGATGGACGGGCTATACGCCGGCCTGCGCGATCGCGGCTTCGCCTTTCTGTCTTTCGGCCCCGACGACGCCGGCGTGGTGTCCTGGGAAAAACTGCTGCGCTATTGGGAGGCCGCCGACGGCGGCCAGTTCAAGGTCACGCGCGTGGACCTCGAGGACGGCGGCCACCTCCTCATCTTGAGAAAAGTGGAGGCGCGCGTCGGCCTCTGGCTGCGTCCGATCTCGGGCGGGCGCATCGTCTCGTCGGTGCCGAATGCCTCCTTCACCGAGGAGGGGCGGGCCACCGCCCGTAAATCCCTGGAGGACGCGGGCTTCGGCGGCCAGCTCGAACTGTTCGACAAGATGGAGGTCGCGGTGCGCCACGTGTTCGGCGCGGACGTGGGCCGCCAGGAGATCTACGTGACCGTGCCCCGCCGCAACGCGACCGCGATCCGCAAGTACGTGAGCGCGAGCGCCGAGGTCCTCGATTCCCAGTCGAACTTCGAGCCCCACCTGATGGACTCCGCCGAGCTCCAGGGCGTCAAGCCGGTCTGGAAGCTCGGGATCACCGGCGCGGCCGGCTCGATCCTCTGGATCGACACCGGCGCGGACTCGACGCACACCGACTTCGGCGGCCGGCTCGACGTCGTCGACATGGTCGACGAGGGCACCGAGGACTGGCTCGGCCACGGCACGCACGTCGCCGGGACCTCGATCTCCGGCAACGAGGGCTTCCTCGGCATGGCCAAGGCCGCGATGGGCACGATGGCCAAGGTCTTCTCCCGCGACCAGCCCGGCGCCTCCGACGGCGAGATCATGGGCTCGGCGGCCATCGCGCAGAGGAAGGGCGTCGACGTCATCAGCCTCAGCCTCGGCAGCCGGGGCTCCTCCGCCGACAACCTCGCCGACTTCTTCTCCCGGCTCACGAAGCAGAAGAACTCGGCGGGCGAGTATCCGATCGTGACCGCGAGCGCCGGCAACTCCGGGCCCTTCGACCGCACCTTGAGCCAGCCCGCCGCCGGCGTCGAGGTCATCGCGGTCGCCGCCGCCGCCAAGAGCAAGGACGACGGCGTTCCCGAGATCTCCTTCTACAGCTCGGTCGGCCCCGACATCGACCGCCGCTACGCGATCAAGCGCTTCCGCTTCAAGCCCGAGATCACCGCGATCGGCGGCGACGTGACGACCTCTCCCGGTTCGAGCAACGTCTACAAGGACGGCGTGTATTCGGCCAAGTCCAAGGACTCGCCGCGGTCGCCTTCGGACCTCGACGACGGCAAGCACACCGGCATGTCCGGCACCTCGATGTCGAACCCCTCCTTGGCGGGCATCGCCTTGCTCGTGAAGCTGGCGATGCGCTCCGCGGGCGCCATCACTCCCTTCGTCGCGGAGAACATGGCGTTCGCCGTGAAGGCGGTGCTGATGCGGACCGCCAAGGACATGAGCGTGCCGCTCTGGTTCCAGGGCGCGGGCTTCGTGGACGCCATCGCCGCCGTGTCGCTCGTGGCCGGGGCGGGGACGCGGACGCTCGGCACGGGAGCGCG
This sequence comes from Elusimicrobiota bacterium, assembly GCA_030696455.1. Lineage (GTDB taxonomy): Bacteria > Elusimicrobiota > Elusimicrobia > UBA1565 > UBA9628 > GWA2-66-18. Next base: position 8,845 of record JAUYSH010000086.1, on the reverse strand, counting down.
CAACCTTTGGCGCCGCCTGACCGGCGCGGAGGCGGCTGCGGTCCCCGACGCATGGGGCTGGCTCGAGCGCCTGAAGGCGGTGCAGGACGCCGAGGACCGCGCGTTCCGCGAGGCGGAGCTCGCCAAGTCCGAGGCGCAGGAGCATGCGGAGGGGGACGGCTCGGAGGACGGGTCGGAGGAGGGCGCGCAGGACCGCTCGCTCGCCGGCAACGTCGTGCAGGCCGAGGTCGCCCGCCGCTTCGCCGCCGCCCGCGACCTCGAGGTCCCGGCGCTGCTCGCGGCGCTCAAGGACGAGGTGTGGCTCGTGCGCCTGCGCGCCGCCGCCGCGCTGATGAACATGAGGTCGCCCGCGTCGGCCGCCGCCCTCGCCGAGGCCGGCCTCAACGATCCCGACGCTCGCGTGCGCCAGATGGCCTTCCTGGCGCTCGCCGAGATCCCGACGCACTCCGTGGACGCGCTGCTGGCGAAGGCCGCCTCCAACGGGGCCTGGGACGTGGGCGTCTACGCGGCCTACGCCTTGGTCCGCCGCGGCGACCGCTCCGCGATCGCCCGCGTGGTCAAGGAGCTGGGCAGTTCGGACAAGCGCGCGCGGTTCTCGGCGACGTGGCTGCTCGGCCAGGCCGGCTCCTACGCGACGGCGGCGGAGGCCGAGGGCCTGTCGGGACGCGTGCGCGACCGCGGCGAGCGCGGCAACATCCGCCACCTCGCCTCGGCGTCGCTGTCGAACCTGGCCGACGCGGCGCCCGAGTCCCTCAGCGACCGGGTGGTCACGGACCTGCTCGACGCGGCCGGGCCCGAGAACCTCGCGCTGACGCGCACGATCGCGAAGGTCTTCCCGGTCGCGGCGCGCAGCAAGGCGTTCGTCGCGCGCCTGCGCTCCGAGCCGCTCAAGCCCATCGTGACGGATTTCGTCGTCAAGAACCGGGACGCCATCAGCCGGCCGGGCGCGCTCAGCGAGCTGGTGCAGCTGCTCGCGCGCGCCGCCGGCGTGCCGCTCGACGCCCCGACCTCGCCGATGGACGCGTCCGGTTCCGGCGTCACGGGCGTGGACGAGGCGATGGGCGCGGTGGATCTGATCGCGGTGTCTCCGACCGGCCACGTCCTGACCAACGCGGGGATGCTGCGGCGCTTCGAAACGACGGTTCGGGGCGTCCTGCCGCTCAGCGGCGCGCAGTGGCTTACGGTCCCGGCGCATAAGCTGTACGCCCTGACGATAGCGCTCGAGCATCAAGGCTGGACCGTCCGGCGGTCCCTCCCTTATTACCCGCTGTCCCACTTTCCGGCCGAGCCCGGCGGCCTGACCCTCGACCTCGGCGACGGAGACAAGGCGCCCGTCATTCCCGCGGACGCGGATCTCTCCCTGGTGCGCGTGCGCGCGTCCGCCGGCGTCTCCGAGGTGCGCGTGATGGCGGCGCTCGAAAGCGTCGCCGCGGCCGCGAAGGACGGGCGGCCGGTCCTCGTCGCGCTGGCCTTGGCGGCGCCGGTGACGCGGCGCACTCCGCTGTCGATGCTGATCGACCGCCTGGTCGCCTCGGGCGTAGGCGTCGTGGTCGGGGCCGGCAACGCCGGTCCGGCGTTGGGCACCGTCGCCGCGCCCGGAGACTCGGGGCTCGCGGTGGTCGTCGCCGCGTCGAGCCGCGAGGGCCTGCAGTTCTATTCCTCTCGCGGCATCCCGGAGGCGCCGCGCGTCACGTGGACCGACCTCGTGGACGATCTCAAGCCGGGTGAATTGATCGCCGCGGCGGCCGCCGCGGCGACGGATGCCGCGCTCGGCGAGCCGGCCGCCGCCGCCAAGGTGCTGGGCACGGCCGCCGCGGCCGAGCGCACCGCGGCCAAGCTGTCCGAGCTCGCGCGCGTTCTCGCCGAGGGCATGGCGGCGTCGGGCCGCGTCCTTCCCGACGGCTGGTTCCTCTACCTGACGTCCATGGTCAAGCGCACGTTGACGCCGATGTCCTCCTACCGGGAACACGAGGTCGGCTCGGGCCTGTTCGACTCCCAGGAGCGAGCGCTCGACGCCCTGCGCACGCGCCTGCACGACCCCGAGGCGATCGTCCGCGAAGCCGAGGCCTTGGCCGACGCCGCCCGCAAGCGCGCCGCGCCGCCCTCGGCGTCCGCCGCGCCTGTGCCCGGGATCGTCCGCCGGGTCGTCAGCGGGGTCCTGGGGCTTTCGCTCGCGGCCTCGCCCGCGCACGGCTCCGCGGCGGCGCTGGCCGAGCATGCCGTCCGATCTCAGAGCGCGCCGTCGGCCGGCGGCGGGGCGAGCTGGTGGAAGAACCCGGCGGCGACGCGCACGGCCGTGACCGTTCCGCTCTATGCCCTCCGCTCCGGGAGAAAAACCGACGCGGGAGCAGGCAAATACTCCGATCTCGGCCGCTATTACCGCGAGGAGCTCGCCGGCCAGGGGGTGGACGCCGTCCTGCTCCTCCCTCATTTCGCGACGCTCGACGAGAGTCCCTACGCCCCGGTGAGCCTGTACGCCCTCAACGAGGATCAGGTCGACTGGTCCTCGGTCGACGAGGTCCGCTCCGACCCCGCGCTGGCGGCCAAGGTCGTCGCTCCGTCCCAGAGCGTGGACTATCCCGCCCTGCGCGCGCGGGAGGGCGGGATCGCGCGCGAGGCCTATGCCCGTTTCCTGAAGGCGGGGGACTCGCCCCGCGCCCGCGCCTTCGCCGGGTTCGCCGCTGAGAACGCCTCCTGGCTCGAGGAGTACGCCGAGTTCATGGCGCTCGCCGCCCTCATCGGCAAGCCCGCGCTCGATTGGAGCGAGGCGGAGCAGCGCGCCGCCCGGGCGAACCCCGCCTTCGCCGGCCTCGTCGCGGTCCGCCGCTGGTCGCAGTGGCTCGCGCGCGGCCAGCTGAAGGCCGCCGTCGCCGAGGTCCACGCCGCGGGCGGCAAGGTCCTCTTCGACATCCCGATGTTCCGCGCCAAGAACTCCGTCGACGCGTGGAAGCGGCCCGAGCTGTTCGCCGACCTGCGCACTCGAAATCCCGGCATCATCAACGCCTGGGTGCACGAGGACTGGAAGGACCTCGCGCTGTGGCGCTGGTCGGAGCTGGGAAAGAACGGCTTCGCCGCGGCGCTCGATCCCTACCGTCATTGGCTCGATTTCGGCTTCGACGGCGCGCGCGCCGACGCCCTGCACTTCGCCTACAAGTTCGGCAACGGCCAGCTCGCCAGCGGCGATGAGCCCGGCGATCCGTACCTCGCGGCGCTGAGCGGGGTCCTCAGCTCGCGCGGCGCGTTCCCGCTCGCCGAGGCGTTCGACGGCAAGGATGCGGACGCCAAGCGCCTGGGCTTCGTGACGGTCGGCGGAGACTGGAAGAAGGTCAGCTCTCACGACGATCCGCGCAGCCCCGACTTCCTCGCCCGCTACTTCGCCGCCCGGCGCGAGGGCTCCTCCGGCGCCTCCGCGAAATTCATCGCCTACACCCTCGGCGACGAATGGCGCGACCCGTTCTCGGTCAAGGAGATGAAGGGCGGCGCTTCGACGTGGCGCTACCGCATCCCGCTTCCCGAGGACGCCGACTACGCCTCCCGCGCCCGCTCCGACTCCCGGCCGCAGCTGCGCGCGCTGAAGGCGATCGGCGACGGCGACGTGTGGCAGGCGCCGGAGGCGGTGCGCGCCGCGTTCACCGCGGCGGCGGGCGCCTTCGTCAAGCGCGACGGGGGTTCCGTGCAGATTTGGGCCGCGAGCATGGACTGGTTCCTCGAGGAGTGGGGCCGCGACACGTTCATCTCGCTGCCGGGCCTTCTGCTGAGCACCGGCCGCTTCGACGACGCCAAGTCGGTGCTGCGCCGCTTCGCCGCGTTCGAGAAGGACGGCCTCATCCCCAACCGCATCGCCGGCGCGCATTCCGAGTACAACACCGCCGACGCGCCGATGTGGTACGTGGTTGCGCTGAAGTCGTACGGCGAGGCCTCGGGCGACATGGCCTTCGTCGACGAGATGGCCCCGGTCGTGCGCCGGATCATGAACGCCTACGAGAAGGGCGTCGGCTACGAGCGCTACGGCCGCCGGAACACGATCAAGATGGACGCCGACGGCCTGGTCTCGACCCCTGCGCAGGCCACGTGGATGGACGCCGATCCCGAGGGCCGCGACAAGCCCGTCACGCCGCGCAACGGCAAGACCGTCGAGATCAACGCGCTGTGGTACGCGAACCTGCGCTACCTCGCGGCGCTCGAGGCGCGCGCCGGCGATCCCGAGGCCGCGGCCGCGCGCAACGCGCTGGCCGACAAGGTCAAGGGAGCGTTCAACGAGAGGTTCTGGTTCGAGACCGAAGACAACCGCCGCGCCTGGGGCGAGACGGGCGGCGCGCTGCGCGACGTCGTCGACGGCGACCCGCACGGCGACGCGATCCGGCCGAACATGCTCTTCGCGGTCAGCCGCGGCGGCGACCTCCTGAGCCCTGAGCGCCGCCGGGCGGTGGTGCTGGCCGCCACGCGCGACCTGCTGACCCGCAAGGGCCCGCGCACCTTGTCCGACCGCGACAGCGGCTACCGCGAGCGCTACGACACCTCTAAGCCCCCGCTCGAAAAAGATCAGGCGTATCACCAGGGCACGGTCTGGCCCTGGCTGATGGGCGCGTTCGCCGAGGCGCTGGCCCAGGTGCGCCGCGACATGGGCTGGGACGAGGCCCGCACGGGTGCTGAGACCCGGGCGCTGCTCACGCCGCTCGTCGAGGCGTTGGCCGGCGCGCCCGAGGGCTCCCTCCACGAGGTCTACGACGGCGGCGCGAACGATCCCGCGCTGAAGGCCTTCTCGCTCGACGACCCCGAGGGCCTGGCTCCGATCTTCAAGTCCGCCGGCCCCGCTCAGAATCCCGGCGGCACGCGCTCCCAGGCCTGGAGCGTGGCCGAGATCCTGCGCCTGCTCGTCCGCTAGCGGGATGAGCGCGATCAACTTCGAGATACTCGCCTACGACGACACGCCGTTGGGTCCGCTGTGTCTGCGCCGGCGCGAGTTGCTGGCGGAGCCCGGGACCGTCGTCACGGAGGTGTCGCTCAACCACGAGTTCCTGATGAGCAGCTACAACACCGCCTCGGAGCGCGCGCTGTCCTCCGTCGCCCTCGAGCTGACGCCCGGCGAAGGGCTCGACGCGCTCGTGGGCGGGCTCGGACTGGGCTACACCGCGCGCGAGGCGCTGGCCTCGCCGCGCGTCGCGAGCGTCGAGGTCGTCGAGTTCCTGCCTCAGGTGATCGGCTGGCTCGAGGCTGGGCTGATCCCTCTCGCGGGCGAGCTCAAGGCCGACCCGCGGCTGCGCGTGACGAGGGGCGACGTCTACCTCCGCCTGTCCGAGCCGCCGGCCCGCCTCCACGACCTCATCCTCATCGACGTCGACCATTCGCCCGACGATCGCCTCACCGCGGCCAACGCCTTTTTCTATACGGAAGACGGCCTCGCGAAGGCTAAGAGGCATCTGAAGCCAGGCGGGACCCTCGGCGTGTGGTCCTACGCCGAGAGCTCTCCTTTCGCCGGCGCGCTGCGCCGGATCTTCCGGGAGGTCCGCGTCGAGCCGGTCGAGTTCAAGAACCGCTTTGTCGGTGAAACGCAGACCGACTGGCTTTTCTTCGCGAAGCCCTAGCCGTCTAGAGGCCGGAGAAAAGCGTCGCGGGGTTGGGCTGGTTCGACGGCGGCGCCTGGCTCGGGTCGCGGTCGTCCGGGAACGGGTAGCGGAACGGGTACGGATGGGGGAAGCGCATCGGGAAGGGCAGGTTCCAGGACGGATGGATGTCCTCGCGGGTGAGAGCCTTGAACGCCCCGTTGGGCGAGCACAGCACCGCGGGGTTATCCGTGACGCCGGCCGAGGCCTTCAGGCAGTCGATGGGGGCGTCGTCCACGGCGCCGGAGCAAAGCAGCGCGGGGTACTGGGTCAGCCCCTTCGCCGCCTTGAAGCAGTCCACGGGGGCGTTCGAGACCGCGCCGGCGCACAGCAGGGCCGGATAATCGGTGAGGCCCTTGGCCGCGGCGAAGCAGGCGAGCGGCGCGTCCGACGCGGCGCCGGCGCAGAGCATCGCGGGGAAATTGGTCACGGCCTTCGCCGCGGCGAAGCAGGCGAGCGGCGCGTTCGACTCCGCCCCCGAGCAGAGGAGCGCGGGGTAGTTGGTGACGTTCTTCGCGGAGGCGAAGCAGACCGCCGGAGCGTGCGACGAGGCGCGCGCGCACAGCAGCGCGGGGAACCGGGTGAACCGGCTCGCGGCCTTCCAGCAGTCCACCGGCGCGTTCGACTCGGCGCCCGAGCAGAGCAGGGCGGGGAAATCCGTGAGCGCCTTGGCCTCGGGGAAGCAGGCCGCGGGGGCCGCGGTCGCGGCGCCGGCGCAGAGCAGGGGCGGGTAGGCCGTCAGGGGTTTGGCCGCGGCGTAGCAATCGATGGGTCCCGGGACCGGGGCGGGGAGGGCGGCATGCGCCGACGGGGACAGCAGGGCGGCCAGGGCGACGACGACGAAAGTTTTCATCTCTCCTCCGCGCGTTTGACGGCTGAGCCGAGTATACCGATTTGGTCCGCGAGCGATGGATTCAAATTGCGAGGAATTCATGAATATTTTGGGGGGCTTCTCGAATGATAGAATGGCCCATGCTTTTCGGGGCGCTCGCGCTTATCCTCGCCGCCTCGTCCGCCGCGGCCTCGCCGAACCCCGCCTTGCTTTTCGATGCTCACGGTTGCCGCGCCTGTCACAAGATCGGCGCTCCCGGCGGAAACGCGGGACCGGACCTGACCTTGGTCGGACATCGCCGACCCAGGGCCTGGCTCGAAAAATGGCTCGCGAGCCCTCGCGCCTACAAGCACGACACCGAGATGCCGGAGCAGGGCTTGAACGCCTCCGACCGCGTCGCGCTGGCCGAGTTCCTATCCGCTCAGAAGGGCCAGGCCTGGGGCAAGTCCCGCCCGTGGGAGGCCGGGGGCGATGGGAGGACGATCTACATCCGGGCCGGCTGCGTCGCCTGCCACGGCCCGGCGGGACGCGGGGGGCATCCCAACCCGGGCGCGCACGGGGACGTCATCCCGGCGCTGGCCCCGCTGATGGGCACCTATAAGAAGGACGAGCTGATCTGGAAGCTTCGGCGCGGCGTCGTGCCCGAGACCCACGGCGGTCCGCCCGCGGACGTGGACATGCCCCGCTGGGACGGCGTTTTCGACGAAGCCGAGCTGGGCGCGCTGGCGGACTATCTCTTGACGTTGGCGAAGACCGACCCCAAGGACGACTTCTAGACCATGAGCGACCTCCAAGAGTGGCTGAGCCTGATCCTGCGCTGGATCCACGCGATCACCGGGATCATGTGGATCGGGCAGACCTACCTGTTCAACTGGATGGAGAAGGCGTTCGACCCGCCGCCCCAATCGGCCAACAAGCCCAACATCTCGGGGGAGCTGTGGATGGTGCACGGGGGCGGCTTCTATCTCGTCGAGAAGCAGAAGTGGCCGGAGGACATGCCCCGCGTGCTGCATTGGTTCAAATGGGAGGCGATGCTGACTTGGCTGTCGGGCTTCCTTCTCCTGTCTCTGACCTACTGGGCGGGGGCGTCCTTGCTCGATTACGGCTCGGAGCTGCCGCGCTGGCAGGGCATTCTCTTCTCGGCCGGCTCGCTGACCGGCGCGGTGGGGGCCTACCGGCTGATCTGGAAGACGCCGTTCGGCCGAAGCGAGGTCTCGGGCGGGATCGTCTGGTACCTGTTTCTGGTCGCGTCCGGGTGGGCTCTGCTGAACGTCCTCAGCGACCGCGCGGCGTATCTGCACGTCGGCGCCATGATGGGCACCGTCATGATGACCAACGTCTGGATGACGATCATCCCCAACCAGAGGAAGATCATGGCGATCTCCGAGGCGAACGGCGAGCCCCGCCCGGAGCTCTCGCTCGAGGCCAAGCGCTGCTCGAAGCACAATACCTTGATGTCGATGCCTCTGCTCTTTTTCATGCTCAGCGGCCACTACCCGTCGATCACCTTCGGCGGCTCCCATCCCGTGCTCGTCCTGGCCGTTCTGCTGCCCGCGGGCGCCTGGGCGGCCCATCTGATCAGGAAGCACGCGTGAAAGAAGCCGCGACTTTGCGCTGCCCCTCGTGCGGAGCCCCGGTCGCGGCGGAGGCGTCCGCGTGCGGTCACTGCCATGCCGCCCTGCACCCGGTCCGCTGCCCGTGGTGCTTCGGCTGGACGTTCACCGAGGCGCGCGACTGCGGGCGCTGCGGTTCTCACGCCGAGAAGCCCTCCGTGAAGGTCTCCTGCCCGTCCTGCGCCGAGCCGCTGACCTCCCGCTCTCTCGGAAGCGCCAGGCTTTCGGCCTGCGCGCGCTGCGAGGGGGTGTGGGCCGATCCGGCCTCGTTCCGCGCGATCTGCGAGGAGCGGGAATCGCAGTCCGCTTACCTCGGCGAGGGGTCGCTCCTGCGGGGGCCGCGGCCGTCCGACCCTTTGTCCTCGCCCATCGTTTACCGGCCCTGCCCGGCCTGCGGAGAGCTGATGAACCGCTTCAATTTCGCGGGCTGCTCGGGCGTGATCCTTGACGCGTGCAAGCCGCACGGGGTTTGGTTCGACTCCGACGAGCTCCGCCGCATCGCCGCCTTCATCCGCGGCGGCGGCCTGGACCTGGCGCGGGCCACGGAGAAGCGCAAGCTCGAGCTCGAGCGGAGGAGGCTGTCGCAGACGGCCGGCGACCGCGGCCTGGGCGCCGGCGCCTACCGCCCTCGATCGCCCGCCGCGATCGTCAGCGCCCGCGGCCTGCTGCGCTTTTTCCTCGACTCTTAGGCCGGCGGAGGCTCCCAGTTCATGGGGTTTTGAAACGTCCTGGAACGAGCACTGACACGAACGGAATGGCGCCTGCGGCGCCAGGGTTTTCGCTTCGCGAAAACCTGA
>JAUYSH010000144.1 GCA_030696455.1 Elusimicrobiota bacterium | reverse complement strand
TCGAGCATCGCGACCGACGCGAAGGGCGTCATCCAGATCTTCAACTTCGGCGCGGAGCGGATGCTGGGCTACGCGGCCGCCGACGTGATGAACAAGATCACCCCGGCCGACAACTCCGACCCGCAGGAGGTCATCACGCGCGCCAAGACCCTGAGCGCCGAGCTCGGGACGGCGATCACGCCGGGCTTCGAGGCGCTGGTCTTCAAGGCGTCGCGCGGCATCGAGGACATCTACGAGCTGACCTACATCCGCAAGGACGGCAGCCGCTTTCCGGCCGTCGTATCGGTCACGGCCCTGCGCGACGACCAGAACGCGATCATCGGCTACCTGCTCATCGGCACGGACAACACCGCGCGCAAGCAGGTCGAGGCGGAGCAGAAGCTGCTCGACCAGCGCCTGCGCGACCAGCAGTTCTACACCCGCTCCCTCATCGAGTCCAACATCGACGCGATCATCACCACCGCCCCCTCCGGCATCATCACCGACGTCAACAAGCAGATGGAGGCGCTCACCGGCTGCACCCGGGACGAGTTGATCGGCGCGCCGTTCAAGAACTACTTCACCGACCCCGAGGCCGCCGAGGCGGGCATCAAGCAGGTGCTCAGCGAGAAGAAGGTCGTCAACTACGAGCTCACCGCGCGCGCCCGGGACGGCAAGGAGACCGTGGTGTCCTACAACGCGACGACGTTCTACGACCGGGACCGGAGGCTTCAAGGGGTGTTCGCGTCCGCGCGCGACGTCACCGAGCGCCGGCGCCTGGACCAGGTCCTGCAGGAGAAGAACGTCGAGCTGGAGAGCGCCCGGGCCCTGGCGGAGAAAGCCAACCTGGCCAAGTCGGATTTCCTGTCCAGCATGAGCCACGAGCTGCGCAGCCCGCTCAACGCCATCCTCGGCTTCGGCCAGCTGATGGAATCGGATTCTCCGCCGCCGTCGCCCGCTCAGAAGGAGAGCATCGGCCAGATCCTGCGCGCGGGCTGGCATCTCCTCAAGCTCATCGACGAGATCCTCGACCTCGCGAAGGTCGAGTCCGGCCAGGTCCCGATGTCGCGCGAGCCGGTGTCGCTGGCCGAGGTCATGCTCGAATGCCAGGGCATGGTCGAGACTCAGGCGCAGCAGCACGGCGTAAAAATGGAGTTCCCGGAATTCGAACGCCCCTGCTACGTCCGCGCCGACCGGACGCGGCTGAAGCAGGTCCTCATCAACCTCCTGTCGAACTCGATCAAGTACAACCGCCCGGAAGGGACGGTCGTCGTCGCCTGCGTCCCGGGCTCCTCCGACCGCACGCGCATCAGCGTCCGTGACACCGGCGCGGGCCTTTCCCCCGAAAAGCTGGCGCAGCTCTTCCAGCCGTTCAACCGCCTGGGCCGGGAGACGAGCGGGGAGGAGGGCACCGGCATCGGCCTCGTGGTGGCCAAGCGCCTCGTCGAGCTGATGGCCGGCGTCATCGGCGTGGAAAGCGGCGTCGGAACCGGCAGCGTGTTCTGGTTCGAGCTGAAGGCGGTCGCCGAGCCGGAGTTCACGGCGGAGGAGGGCGAGGCGGCGGCCGTGTCCCGGACGTTCGCGGCGCCGGGGAGCCGCCGGCACGTGCTGCTTTACGTCGAGGACAATCCCGCGAACATGAAGCTCGTCGAGCAGATCATCGCCCGCCAGCCCGACATCACCTTGCTCACGGCGGTGGACGGGAAAAGCGGCATCGAGCTCGCGCGCGCGCGCCGGCCGGACGTCATCCTGATGGACATCAACCTGCCCGGCATCAGCGGCATCCAGGCCCTGAAGCTGCTGGGCGAGGATCCGGCGACGGCGCACATACCTGTCGTCGCGATCAGCGCGAACGCGATGCCGCTCGACATCGAGCGGGGCATGAAAGCCGGCTTCTTCCGCTACATCACCAAGCCGATCAAGGTCGCGGACTTCATGGAGGCCTTGAGCGAGGCGCTGGGCTACGCGGACGGGCATCCCGGAAAGAACGCGCAGGGGCAGCCGTGATCAGCACCTCCGCGATCCTGAACGCGAAGCTGCTGATCGTCGACGACAGCAAGACCAACGTCCTCCTCCTCGAGAAGATGCTGTCCGGCGCCGGCTACTCCGGGGTCGCCTCCACGACGGATCCGAGGGCGGTCCGGGACCTGCATCGCGCCAACGCCTACGACCTGATCCTGCTCGACCTCGAGATGCCGGGCATGAACGGCTTCGAGGTGATGGACGCGCTCAAGGAGCTCGATCCCGAGGGCTACCTGCCGGTGCTGGCGGTCACCGCGCATCCCGGGCACAAGCTGCGGGCGCTGTACGGCGGCGCGCGGGACTTCATCAGCAAGCCCTTCGACCTCTCCGAGGTGCTCATGCGCGTGCGCAACATGCTGGAGGTCCGCCTGCTGCACAAGGCCGCCGTCGACCACGGCCGGCTGCTCGAGGCGCTGGCCCTCAACGATCCGCTGACCGGCCTCGCCAACCGGCGCCTGCTGTCCGAGAAGATGGCGATGGGGCTCGAGCACGCCAAGCGCAACAAGAGCGCGATGGCGGTCGTCTATCTCGACCTCGACGGCTTCAAGATGATCAACGACGAGCTCGGCCACGGGACCGGGGATATCCTGCTGAAGCTGGTCGCGCGGCGCCTCGAGCTCGCGATCCGCGCCGAGGACACCGCGGCCCGGCTGGGGGGCGACGAGTTCGCCGTCGCGCTGTGGCACGTCGGCGGCCCCGAGGACGCCGCGGGCGTCGCGTCGAAGATCATCGAGATGGTGGCGCAGCCGTACCTCATCGACGGCAAGGCCGTCGGGGTGACCGCCAGCGCGGGCGTCGGCTTGTTCCCGGTCCACGGCGAAGACGCGGAGGCGCTGATGAAGAAGGCCGACTCGGCCCTGTACGAGGCCAAGCGCGCGGGCAAGAACGCCGTGCGCGTGGCCGCGTGATGATCGCGGCCGCCGAGATCCTGAGCGCGCGGATCCTCATCGTCGACGACAAGAAATCCAACATCCAGCTGCTCCAGCGCATGCTCCTGTCGGCCGGCTACATCTGCGTGAAGGCCACCATGGACCCCTCCGAGGTCAAGGCTCTGCACCGGGCGCACCGCTACGACCTGATCCTCCTCGATCTTCAGATGCCCGGGATGGACGGCTTCGCGGTGATGGAGGACCTCAAGGAGCTCGAGACCGACGGCTATCTCCCGGTCCTGGTGCTCACGGCCCAGCCCGATCATAAGCTGCGGGCGCTGAACGCCGGCGCGCGCGACTTCGTCAGCAAGCCCTTCGACCTCACGGAGGTCCTGCTCCGCGTCCACAACCTCCTCGAGGTCCGCCTCCTGCATCTGAAGACGAAGGCCCTCTACGAGCAGGTCGTCGTCGAGCAGAAGATGTCGGAGCGGCTGCTGCGCAACGTCCTGCCCTACTCCATCGCCGTGCGCTTGAAGGGCCGGCCCGAGGTCGCGGGCGACGGCTTCACGGATATCATCGCCGACGGCTTCCCGGAGGTGACGGTGCTCTTCGCGGACATCGTCGGCTTCACGAAGTTCTCGCAGAGCGTCGGCGCGGAGGTCCTCGTGGGGGTGCTCAACGACCTCTTCAGCCGCTTCGACCGCATCGCCGATCGCCGCGGCCTCGAGAAGATCAAGACGATCGGCGACTGCTACATGGCCGCGGCGGGGCTTCCCATCCCGGCCGCGGACCACGCGGCGCGGGCCGCGGACGCGGCGCTGGACATGCTCGACGCCGTGGCCGCCTTCAACGCCGGCGGCCGCGGGCTGAACATCCGCATCGGCCTCGACACCGGCCCGGTCGTGGCGGGCGTCATCGGGCGCAGCAAGTTCCTCTACGACCTGTGGGGCGACGCCGTCAACACGGCCAGCCGCATGGAGTCCAACGGGGTCCCCGGGCGCGTCCAAATGACCGAGGCGACCCGCGGGCGGCTGACGGAGCCGTTCTCCTGCGAGAAGCGCGGCCTCATCGACGTCAAGGGCAAGGGTCCGATGACGACCTGGTTCCTCAACGGCAGGACGGCGATGGCGGTGCCGGCCCTCTAGCCGTTGACGGCGTGCCCGATCTTGCGGCCCTGGTCGTAGTGCGTTCCGATCTTCGCGTCCATCCGGATCTTCCCGGCCTCGAACAGCAGCACGATATCCGAGCCGCCGAAGGCGAAGAAGCCCAGCTCCGCGCCTTTCGCGAGCGTCGCGCCCGCCTTGACCGTCAGGTTGACCGAAGAGACCTGCGCCATGCCGACCGGCAGGACGGCCACGAGGCCCAGCGGCGAGTCGATCACGACGAGCCCCCGATCCTGCGTGAACTGATGGCCGGTTCCGTCGACCATGCCCAGCGTTCCGTCCGCCTTCTTGACGACGTCCATCGCGACGTTGCCCGGAATCTTGCGGGCCTCCAGGACCGTCCCCGCGGCGGGAGCGTGAAAGCGGTGGTAGTCGTTGACGTCGAGAAAACCGTGCACGAACGTGCCGCCCCGGAAGCGGTCCTGGTACGGGCTGCCGGTGAGGAGTTCGAGCAGGGACCACTTCCAGCCCTTGACCGTGATCGTCGAATGCTCGGCGATCGGCCAACGGCCCTGATAAACGCTGTCCGCGGGGGAGACGAACACGTTGTCGTCGCCCGCGTCGTCCACGGGGCGCATGCCGGGGCGCACCTCGCGGGCGAAAAACCGGTTGAACGTCTTCCAGCCGCCCGGAGCTTCCAGATAATCCCCGATGCGGTAGGCGGGATTGGCCCGGAAGCTGTCGAGGCCGGCGGCGGATTCGGGCGTGTCCAGGAACGCTCCCCAGTCCTTGGCGAACTTGCGGGTCCAGGCGAGGAAGCCTTTGTCCGCCTGCAGGATGCCGCCGGGAGAGAGGTTGATGAGATAGTAGAATTTGAGGATGTAGGCGTTGAGTTCGCGGTCCCGCGGGATCAGGACGACCATCTCATCGAGGAAGGCGAGATATTCCGCCAAGGTGGAGACGTCCGGACGGTCGGCCTCGTGGATCGATTCCTTGAGGGCGGCCTCCAGGTCGGGCCGGGATTCCAGGAACGCGATGAGCTCCGAAACGATGGGCTGATGGGCGACGATGGCGGGGGTCATCAGATCGCCGAGAAGAGGCGAGGCGACGAGCTCGCCATGATGCCTTCGCCGACGAAGGCGCGCGCCGCGGCCTGATGGCCGCCCTTCGAGAAGCCGGTCCAATCGTACCACCATAGCCCGAGCGCCTCGCGGCAGGGAAGCCACTCGCCCTGGTCGATCGAAATCTCCACGCCCAAGGTCCCGGGCGCCGCCGCGATATGAAACGAGTAGGTCGTTCCGGCGATCTCCTCGCCTTCCCCGGGGCACTCCACCCTCACTCCGGGGCGGCTGGGAACGGCCCGCATCTCATTATGCTTGCCGCTCACGCCGTCGAGCGTCGCCGTCGAAAACTTCACGCGCTTAGCCATTGTAATCTCCTTGAATCGGGGCGGCCGCCGCCCTCGGTCCCCATTATGCCTCGGCGCTCCGGCGCGGGCCATTCGAAGTTATACCCGGAGGAGGGCGTAGTAATACCCACCCGAGAAAGGGGCATAATTGGCGGTGTGTATGCGCTTTTTGACCCTTCTGCTCTGCCTTCTGACGGCTCCGCTGGCCGCGGCGCCCCCGAAAAAGCCGCGCCTTCCGGCGGGGCTCTACGTCGCGTCCATCAAGATCGAGTCCCACAACGTCTTCGACACGGACGTCCCGCCGGAGAACAAGCTGCTCTACAAGGCGGCCAACCGCGCCCATATCCGCACGCGCGACGCCGTCATCGAGCGCGAGCTGCTCTTCTCGGTCGGAGAGCATTTCGATCCGCTCCTGCTCGAGGAGACCGAGCGCAACCTGCGCGCCCTGCCCTTCATCCGGCGGGCCGAGGTCTCCGCCGTCGTCAACAAGCAGGGCTCCGTCGACGTGACGGTGCGGACCTTCGACGCCTGGACCCTCGAGGTCGTCGCGGGCTACAAGCGCGCCGGCGGGGTGACGAACGTCAAAGGGGGCTTCGCCGAGCACAATATCCTCGGCCAAGGGAAGTCGGCCTCCGCCGTGTACAGCAAGGACGGCGACTCGGTCTCGCGCGCCTTCGATTACAAGGACCGGCAGTTCCTGCGCCGCAAGCGCCTGCAGTTCGCGCTCGCCGCCGCCGCCGCGCCGGGAAGCCGCGCCTACTCCATCGGCGTGGACCGTCCGTTCTACGCCTCGATCGCGCGCACCGCCTTCGGCGGCGGCTTCACCTACTCCGAAGGGCGCCTCGCGGAGGTCACGCGGCGCACCGGCGAGCTGGGCGGCAGCTTCGGCGTCGCGTTGGCGACCTCGACGAAGCGCACGCGGCGCGTCACGTTGGGGCTGGCGACGCGCCGTTCGATCTCCGACGGGCCGGTGCCCGACGTAGAGCAGCTGACCTTCTTCAGGCTCGGCGGGGAGTGGCAGGAGCTCGACTTCATCACGGCGCGGCGCATCCAGAATTTCACGCGCGACGAGGACTTCAACCTCGGCCTCGGCGTCTTCCCCTCGGTGGCCTGGGCGCCGCGCAGCCCCGCGCTCGGCTCCGCCTCGTCCCAGATCCTGCCGCGCGTCGACGTGACCAAGGGCGTCGCCTGGGAGAGCCAACTGCTGCTCCTGAGATCCGGCTACCGTTCGAAATACGTCAACGGCAACAACGGCGGCCGCGTCGCCTCCTTCGAGGCCTCGCATTTCGCGCGCGGCCTGCGCTATCAGACCTGGGCCTTCCACGCCGCGCTCGACCTGGGCTGGCAGCTGCGCGACGGCGAGCAGCTGGGGCTGGGGGAGCTCAACGGCCTGCGCGGCTACGGCCTCAACCGCTTCACGGGCAGCCGCCGCTTCCTTTACAACATCGAGGACCGCGTCTACGTCTGGGACAACCTCTTGCGGGTGCTCGACGTCGGCGCGGTGGCGTTCTACGATTCGGGCTACGTCTGGCCGGAGGGGTCCTCGATAAACCTGGCCGACCTGCGCAGCAGCGTGGGCCTGGGCCTGCGCGCCGCGCCCTCGCGCTCCGGCGGCAACAGCCCGGTGCGCGTCGACCTCGCCTTCCCCGTCAGCCGCCGCACGAGCTTCTCCTCCTGGTCCCTCTCCATCCTCGCCGGCCAAGCCTTCTAGTCGAGGCGGGGGATGTTTTATCATCTGGGGATGAACCGATTCCTCCCGCTGCTCCTTGTCCTGACGATGACCGCCTGCGCCGGCGCCCAGCTGGAACGGCAGAAGAAGGAGATCGAGGACCTGCAGACGAAGGCCGGCGCGTTCTACACCGAGCTCCGGGAGAAGGCCGACGAGATCGAGGCCCTCAAGGCGGCGAAGGCCGAGCTCGAGGCGAAGGTCGTCGAGGTCGAGGGCCGCGCCGCCGCCGCGGAGGGGCGCGTGACGACCCTGACGAAGTCCAATAAGGCCCTGTCCGAGGCGATCGGCGCGAGCAAGGACGAGCTCGGCGGAAGGCTCAACGCGATCGTCGCCGAAAAGGACGACCTGGCGAAAAAGTTTTCCGACGCCGTGAAGGAGAAGCTCGCGCTCGAGAGGCTGAAGGCCGTCTATCAGTCGGCGCGCGCGAAGACCCAGCGCGAGCTCGGCAAGCTCCAGGAGGAGCGCGAGGCGCTGCTCGCCAAGCTGGCCGGCGCCGAGGCCGCGTTCCGTCGGACCGACGCCGAGTCCCGCCAGGCCTCCGACGCGCGCGCGGCGGCGCTGCTCAAGACCCGCGAGGAGATGGGCGCGGCGGCCGACGCGGTCCTCAAGGAATTGCAGGCGGGCAAGGCGCTCGTCGAGCAGAACGGGGAGAGCTTCGCGATCACGCTCGACGACGCCGCGCTGTTCGATGACGGCGCCGCCAAGCTCACCGAGCCGGGCGCGGCCCTGCTCGGACGCGTCGGCGCGGCGCTCAAGGCGATGCCGTCGAAGGTCCTGCGCGTCGAGGCGCACTCCGACAACGCCCCGTTCAAGAAGAATCTCATCGGCGGCTACGGCGGGCACTGGGAGCTGACCGCCGCGCGCGCGACGGCGACGGCCCGCTGGCTGCACGAGCACGCCGGCATGGACCCCGCGCGCCTGGCGGCCGCGGGCTTCGGCGAGTTCCGCCCGGCCAAGCCCAACGACACGCCCGAAGGACGCGCGGCCAACCGCCGGATCGTGATCGTCGTCTCGCCGGGAAACTTATAGCAACCCCCTTGACGGGATAATGTTCACCCTCTACACTGAAAGCATGCCGAAGACCAAGGCCCCCGCGAAGGCGAAGAAGGCGAAAAAGGGCGCGTCCGTTCCCCACGCCGACGCGTCCGAGCATAAGACCGCCGAGCGGATCATGGAGACGGTGCTCAAGGAGCAGAGCGTCGAGGCCTCGACCGAGCGGCTGGACCAGTGGATCACCATCGAGTGCCCGCATTGCGCCGAGGGCTCCGAGCTCCATGTGATCGCCGACATGGACGGTCAATCGATCGATCAGGACTGCACGGTTTGCTGCCGCGCCTATGTCGCGCACATCGAGATCGACGACGGCGAGGCGCACGTGGGTGTCGAGGCGGCTTAAAAAATGGCCGACGTAGACCACTCCGTTGTGGAAGCCGCCTGAGCGAAGAGGCCTGCCGCCTTCCCTCGGGCGCCCCTCCCGACGACGCCGTCGGAAAGATCCTGGGGATGCGCGTGATCGCCGTCGTCGGCATGTCCCCGAAGCCTGAGCGTCCCTCGCACTACGTCTCCGAGTACCTCAAGGAGCAGGGCTACACCATCGTTCCCGTCAATCCCGGCCATAAGGAAATCCTAGGGGAAAAGTGCTGGCCGAGCGTGGCGGACATCCCCTTCCCCGTCGACGTCGTGTGCGTGTTCCGCCGCCCTGAAGAGGCGCTGACGCCCATCCTCGAGGCGATCGCGAAGAAGGCGAAGGCCGTCTGGCTGCAGGACGGCGTCTACCACGACGAGGGCGAGCGTATGGCCCGCGCGGCGGGGCTGCTCGTCGTGTCGAACGACTGCATGATGCGACGCCACGCCCGCCGCGGCTAGTCGCGCTTAATCTCATCCCCATTACCTCCAGCGCTGGCGGTAAAGTGAATATCGCCTAAGGTCGCGTCGTCGAGCTCACCAGGTAGGCCGGGCGGATGATCCTGAGCGACGACCGAGCCATAAGGCGAGGAAGTGCCCCTTCCATTTTCCGTTGGGAAAGGGGCCTACGCGAGCCTCGAACGAGGCGCGACCGTCGCTACTCCCGA
This sequence comes from Elusimicrobiota bacterium, assembly GCA_030696455.1. Lineage (GTDB taxonomy): Bacteria > Elusimicrobiota > Elusimicrobia > UBA1565 > UBA9628 > GWA2-66-18. Next base: position 34,506 of record JAUYSH010000144.1, on the reverse strand, counting down.
GCTAGGGCTTGACGATCTCGACGAGCTCGACCTCGAAGACGAGGGTCGCGCCGGGCTTGATGCCGGGGCGGCCCGGGTCGCCGTAGGCGACGTCGGAGGGGCAGACGAGCTTCGCCTGGCCGCCGACCTTCATCATCGAGATGCCGTGGGTCCAGCACTTGATCACGCCGTCGAGGGAGAACTCCGTCGGCGCGCCGCGCTTGTAGGAGGAGTCGAATTCCTCGCCGTCGACCGTGGTGCCGCGGTAGTGCGCCTTGATCGTCGCGGTCTTCGCGGGGATGGGCCCCTTTCCCGCCTTCGTCTCGAGGTACCAGCCGCCGCCGGAGATCGCCTGGGGCTTGTGCTCCTTGACCCAGTTCTCGGTGAAGACGCGGCCCTTCTCCTTCTCCGGCGCCGCGGCGGAGGCCATCGCCGCCTCCTTGCGCTTGTTGGCGGCCTCCAGGCGCGTGGAGAGGATCTCGTTGACGCGCGGCTGGTAGAAGCGGACGTCGACCTTCGGCTCCTTGTTGAGCACCGAGTCGGCGATGCCGGCCTGGACGACCTTCACCTCGGCCGGGGTCATGTCGAAGGGGCTGAGGTTGCGGCCCATCAGGAAGCCGATCGTGTAGATCGCGCGCTCGTCGTCGGTCTTGTAGGCCTCCTTGGGAGCCGCGGGCTTCGCGGCAGGCCGATTCGCCTTCGGCGAATCGCTCGCGTCGGCGGCGAACGCGGGCGCGGCGGAGAGAATCAGGGAAATCAGCGCTATTTTCATGGAGGTTCTCCTAAAAAGAGAGACCATGATAGCACATCGATTCGGGGCGCTCGCGCGGTCAGCGCCGGGTGGAGCGGCGGCCCGAGGAGCGCCGGCCGGAGGAGCGGAAGCTCGCGGCGTCCGCGCCGCGCGAAGGCCCGTTGCCGGCGCGGAAGGCGTCGGCGCCGACGCGGTCGGCGAGCTTGTAGTCGTCGATGAAGGGGTTGCGGTTGCCCTGCCACTGTTCGACGAGATCGTTGCGCCTCGCCTCGAAGGCGTCGGGCGGGAAGCGGCGGTTCCAGTCCAGGAACAGCTCGATCTGCTGGTTCCAGAACACGACCGAGGTGCGGCCGAACATGCGCGAGTCCTTGTAGCGCGAATAGAAGTACAGCATGCCGCGCGCGACGCGCCCCTTCACCGCGTCCGGGGGCTCGAAGACGCCGTTGCCGCGCTTGGCGCCGGCCTTGTTCTCGTAATCGCCTCGGCCCGTGACGATCCCGAAGGGCATGTGGCCGCGCACCGAGTTGGGGTGCATGAAGGTCGCCATCAGATGGTGGAGGTCGGAGCGCATCGGCAGGGCCTTGTTGAACAGCGACTGCGGCCAGGTGTGCTCGACGTTCATGCCGGTGTCGCTGTGGCCGTCGCCGTTGGAGTCGCCGCGCTCGGGATAGTCGGCGCCTTCCTTGCTCGTGCCGGGCACGAAGATGCCGGAGTAAGCGTCGACGACGCCGCTGACGCCGTTGATGATCACGTGGTCGGCCTTCGAGAACATGTAATCCGAGGCCTCGGAGTAGGAGCGCTCCTTGTGGCCGCGGCCGGAGATCTGGTTGAGGGCGTCGAGCAGCGCCTTGCCGGTCAGCCCCTCGGTGCCGGGGACGGCCTTCGGCGCGGCGATCGGGGCGCGCTCGACGAGGTGGACGCGGACGGCGCCCCGGCCCTTGGGCACGGCCTGGAAGGTCGCGCCGGTCTGGTCCTTGAGCGCGCGCGAGCCGTCGAAGACCTGCCCGGACGGCTGGAAATTGAAGCGGCTGGCCCAGCCGTCGACGGGCGTGGCGGCCTGGACGGGCGTCTTGGCGCTCTCCGGAGCGCCGCCTGGGAGAGAGGCCTTCGCGGCGGAGGGGAGCGCGACGGCGAGCGCGCCGACGGGGACCGGCGTGATCGCGGACGCCGGGACGAAGGTGGGTGACAGGGCGGGCGGGGCCAGCAAGGGGACGAGCGTCGCCGCGGACAGAGGCGACATCGCCAGGGGGGAGATCGAGACCGGCGAGTTGAAGCCGGTCACCACGGGAACGCCCGTCGTCGGGACGAAGGCGCCGGTGACCCGCACGTTCTGGGCCGAGAGCGGGAGGGCGAGGAGCAGCGCCGCGAGGGTTCCGGCGAGGGGGCGTTTCATCCCTCCAAGTATGCCCGAGGCCGGGCTTTTGCACATGGGCCATTAGACCCACAGCGGGGAGAGCCCAGCCTTTGCTACAATAAGCGCCTTAGATGCCTTTCAACACCTTCAATCTTCGTCCCGAACTTCTCCAAGGAATTCAGGCCCTCGGCTTCGCCGCTCCGACCCCTGTCCAGGCGGCCGCCCTTCCCGAGGCCCTGCAGGGCAAGGACGTCATCGGCTCGGCCCAAACGGGCAGCGGCAAGACCGTCGCGTTCACCTTGCCCCTGCTCTCGCGCCTGCTCGCCGACCGCGAGGCCGAGGGCGGCGCCAAGGCCGGCCTGCGCGTGCGCGCCCTCGTGCTGACCCCGACGCGCGAGCTCGCCACCCAGGTCGAGCGCATGATCGCCGAGCTCGCCAAGTTCTCCCCCGTCAAGTGCGTCGTCATCATCGGCGGCGCCAGCTTCCACGCCCAGACCCAGGAGCTCAAGCGCGGCGCCGAGGTGGTCGTCGCCACCCCCGGCCGCCTGCTCGACCACATACGCTCCGGGACCTTCAACCTGCAGAACGTGCGCGTCGCCGTCCTCGACGAGGCCGACCGCATGCTCGACATGGGCTTCATGCCCGACGTGCGCCGCATCATGAAGATGCTTCCCGCCGAGCGGCAGACGATGATGTTCTCCGCCACGATCCCGATAGAAGTCGAACGAGTCGTGAATGAATTCATGCGCTCGCCCGTGCGCGTCTCCGTGGACAAGCCCCACGCGACCGCGACGACGATCAAGCAGTGGCTGTTTCCCGTCACCGAGGACCAGAAGGCGGTCCTGCTCGAGGCGATGCTCAAGGTGGACGGTGTGGACTCCGTCATCATCTTCACGCGCACCAAGGTGCGCGCCGACCGCGTCGCGGGCTGGCTGCAGCGCAAGGCCATCCGCTGCGTAGTGCTCCACTCCGATCTGTCGCAAAGCGAGCGAGACCGCGGCATGGCCGACTTCCGCGAAGGGCGCCACACCGTGCTCGTCGCGACCGACCTCGCCGCCCGCGGCCTCGACGTGCCCGAGGTGTCCCACGTCATCAACTACGACGTGCCCGAGCATCCCGAGGATTACGTCCACCGCATCGGCCGCACCGGCCGCGCGATGACGGAGGGAGACGCCGCGACGCTCGTCGCGCTCGAGGAAGAGAAATTGGTTCCGATCATCGAGGCCTTCATCGGCCAGGAGATCGAGCGCAAGGCGCTTCCCGGCTTCCCGTACCGCGTGCCGCCGCGCATGAAGACCTACCGCCCTTCCTTGATGTCCTCCTTCCGCGTGCGCCGTCGCTCTATTCCGCGCCGCTGACGCACCCCGAACTGTTTCCGGAAACAGTTCGAATCGCCGCCGATGCGTGGTGCGTGACCACGACGAGGTTATCCCCGGCGCTCCCAACGTTGAAAGTCCAGGGGATAGATTGGCGGCGAGAGGCCGGAATTTAGCGGGAAGCCGTCATAAGACGTTTACACCGCCGTTTCGCGGCCGTCATAGGTCCTTTCCGGCCCGCCGTATACACTGTGGCGATCATGATCCATGAATACGGGAAGGGGAACGCGGACGGCGCGCAGGCCGCCGATGCCGGCGCGGACAAGCGGGACTTCGCCGCGTTCCGCCGCCATGGCGACTGGGACAACCCCTCCGGCGACGAGCCCAGCGTGCCGATCATCTACGAGCCGGCGTGAATATGTTACCTCCCGGCGTTCCCGCTTTCAGGACGGCCGCGCGCGGCGCGCACCGCAACGGGGCGGGTTGGTACGTGCTCGGAGCTGCGGCGCTGCTCGGCGGCGCCGGGCTCATCCGCGAAGGCGCCCGGCGGGGCTGGCGCTATCCGCTGCGGCACGGCGTGCTGGGCGGCTTCTCGGCGGGAGTCGGTCTCGCGCTGCTGGCCTTGCTCGAGGCGCGCCGGGCGGCGGAGCCGGACGCGCCGGAGGAGCCCTCCTTCGCGAGACGCGTCGTCGCGAGCCTGCCGTTCAGGGGCCGGCGGCCTTAGAGCTCGCGGCGGTCGACCCAGCGCCATTTGCCGGGCGCGAGGCCCGCGAGGGTGACGTTGCCGATCGCGGCGCGCACGAGGCGCAGGCAAGGGTGGCCTACCGCGGCGGTCATGCGCCGCACCTGGCGGTTGCGGCCCTCGATCATCTTCAACTCGATCCACGAGGTCGGGACGTTCTTGCGGAAGCGGATGGGGGGATTGCGCTCAGGCAGCTCCGGCTCGAAGTCGAGCAGGCGCGCGCCGCAGGTCAAAGTCTTGCCGTCGCTGAGGACGACGCCCCGGCGCAAAGTCTTGAGGGTGATCTCGTCGGGCACGCGCTCGACCTGGGCCCAGTACACGCGCGGGTGCGCGTGCCGGGGGTCGGTCAGCCGGTGCACGAGCCCGCCGTCGTCGGTGAGCAGCAGCAGGCCCTCGCTGTCGAAGTCGAGCCGGCCGGCGGGATAGACGCCGGAGGGCAGGCCGAACTTCGACAGAGTCGGCTTGCCGTCCTTGTCGGTGAACTGGGTCAAGACCCCGTAGGGCTTGTTGAGAGCGACGATGCGCGTTTTGGCCACTAGATGCTCAAGGCGCTCCTCTAGGCATCTGTATCGGGTCGCTCGCGACCCGGCCTAACCTGCCTTTCTTTCGCCGGTGAACGCATAGCGTACCACACGTCCGTCCCTCTCGCGCACGATCACCACGCCCGCGATGCGGTCGCCGACGACGCGGCCGGTCCACTCGACGGCCTCGCGGCTGGGGTCGTTGAGGACGGCGGCGAACACCGTGCCGTTCTCCTCGTCGCGGGCCTGGTAAAGGGTGGGGGAGTAGCCCTGGCTCACCGCGCCGGCCACGACGAGCTTTCCGCCGTGGAACACGAGCGTCTCCTTCTTGGAGCCCCAATGGAAGAAGCCGTCCTGCTTGACCTTCACGTCCCAGGAGGAGCCGTCGATCGGGCCGCCGAAGATCGCCGCGTACACGAAGTTGACGGCGGTGAACAGGGCGCTGGCGATCGTTTTCATCTCCCGTGGATATAACAGGCGCGGCGGCGAGCCGCAAGACCAAAATTGTTACGATGCAGGGCATGACCAGCCCCCTTCTGCCGCTCCTGCTGCTCCTGTCGGCCGCCGCTCCGGCGGCCTCCAACGACCGCGACATGCGTCGCGCGACGGTGCAGATCCATTTCGTCGCCAGCAACCCCGACTACTCCCAGCCCTGGCAGCCCGGCCGCCAGGGCGGAGGCACCGGCTCCGGCGTGGTCATCGAGGGCAAGCGCATCCTGACCAACGGCCACGTGGTCGCCAACGCGGCCTATCTGTCGGTACGCAAGTCGGGCGACATCAAGAAGTACCCGGCGCGCGTCGCCTTCGCGGGCCACGACGGCGAGACCGCGGTGATCACCGTCGACGACGAGTCCTTCTTCGAGGGCACGGTCGCGGCCAGGTTCGGCGGCCTGCCCTATCAGCGCGACAAGGTGGCGGTCTACGGCTACCCGATCGGCGGCAGCGACCTGTCGGTCACCGAGGGCATCGTTTCGCGCGTGGGCGTGACGCACTACTCCCACTCCTCCCGCGGCCTGCTCGCGGTGCAGACCGACGCGGCGATCAACCCCGGCAACTCCGGCGGCCCCGTCTTCCGCGACGGCAAGCTCGTCGGCATCGCCTTCCAGCACAGCGCCGGCGCGCAGAACATCGGCTACGTCGTGCCGATGCCGATCATCGAGCGCTTCCTCAAGGACATCAAGGACGGACGCTACGACGGCATCCCGGACCTCGGGATCTGGTGGCAGGGCGCGGAGAACGACGGCCTGCGCAAGGCCGTGGGCCTGCCGATTGACAACAGCGGCGTGCTGATCACGAAGGTCGCTTACGGCGCCTCGGCCTGGGACGCGCTGAAGGAGGGCGACGCTTTGCTCTCCATCGACGGCGTCAAGATCGGGCAGGACGGGACCATCCCCTTCCGCGACGACGAGCGCATCGACTTCTCCGACCTGATCAGCCGGCGCCAGGTCGGCGAGAAGGTCGACGCCGTGGTGGTGCGCGAGGGCAAGGAGCGGGTCGTCAAGATCCCGATGAAGCCCTCCGCCGACCTCGTCCCGGGGCCGCGCTACGACGACAAGCCCTCCTACTTCATCGCCGGCGGCCTCGTGTTCATGCCCCTGACCGACGCGCTCATCAACGCGCGCGGAGCGGGCTTTCGCGTGCGCTCGCTGTCGGCCGACGGCATGCCCGTGCCCGAACGCACCGAGGTCGTCGTGATCTCCCACGTCCTCGCCCACGACTTCAACCGCGGCTATCACAACTGGTCGATGGCGCCCGTCACGCGCGTCAACGGCCGTCTCGTCGGAAATCTCAAGGACCTCGTGGCGGCCTTCGACGCGCGCAGCGGGGGCCGCCATGAGCTCGAGTGCGAGCATTACTCCGGCTACGGCGAGAACAAGGGCACGCGCGTCGTCCTCGACGCGGAGCAGGCCGCGAAGGTCATGCCCGCCATCCTCGCCCGTTACGGCGTGCCCGCCGACCGCTCCGAGGACCTGCGCACGCCCTGACATCCCGGGGCGTTATCGCTCACTCATGACGATGACCGAGCCCGAAACCTGGGTCGACGCCTACGGCGACCGCCTGTTCCGCTACGCCCTCTCCCGCGTGCGCGACGAGGGCGCGGCCGAGGACCTGCTCCAGGAGACCTTCCTCGCCGCCTTCAAATCCCGCGAGCGCTTCAAGGGGGAGTCCTCGGAGCTGACCTGGATGACGGGCATACTGCGCAACAAGCTCTTCGAGCTGTACCGACGCCAGGCCAAGGAGACGCCGCTGGGCTCCGCGGTTGAGGACGCGAATCCCGGGAGCGAGTTCTTCGACGCCCGCCACTGGAAGCCCGCTCTCGCGCCCCGGGACTGGGGCGGGGAGCCCGCCCGTAAGGCCGAGTCGGCGGAGTTCGCCGCCGCCCTGCGCCGGTGCCTCGAGGCGCTTTCCTCCGGCCCCGCCCGGGCCTTCGTCCTGCGCGAAATGGAGGGGGTCGCACCCGAGGACGCCGCCGAGACGCTGGGCGTCTCGCCGGGGCACCTGGCGGTGCTTTTGTATCGCGCGCGCATGCGCCTGCGCCGCTGCCTCGAGAAAAATCACTTCGCGCCGGAGTCGGTCGCATGAGCTCGTTCGCTTTTGGCCGAGACCAAGCGCGCGCCCTGTCGAGGGAGATGCCCGCGTGAGCTTCCTGCCCTCCTGCCGGGACGTGTCCAAGCACCTGTCGGCGGCGCTCGACTCCGGCCGTCCCCTGGGGATGCACGTGCGCCTGCACCTGACCTTGTGCGAGGCCTGCCGCCGGGTGCTCGCTCAGTTCGCGCTGATCCGCCACGGTGCCGCGCGCGCGGGCGAGGCCGGCCCGTCCTTGTCCGACGCGGCTAAGGGCCGTCTGCGCCGCTTCCTTCAATAGGCAATAGGCCGAAAGGCCCGCGCGGACCGGGCTCGATAGAAGGTAAAATGTCCCCGTGATATCCGTCCGCGGCATCAAGAAATCCTTCGGGGACCAGGTCCTCTACGACGGCGCCGAGCTTCAGCTCAACGCCGGGGACCGCTACGCCTTGGTGGGACCCAACGGGGCCGGCAAGACGACCCTTTTCAAGATGCTCCTCGGCGAGGAGGAGCTCGAGGGCGGCTCCATCGAGTGGAAGCGCGGCGCCAAGGCCGGCTACCTTCCCCAGGAAAACGCGCCGGTCGGCCCGGAGACCGTGCTCGAAACCGCGCTCGCGCACCGCAACGATCCCGACGGCCGGGAGACCGCGAAGGCCAAGAAGATCCTGATGGGCCTCGGGTTCCAGGTCAAGGACTTCGACCGCCACCTCTCCGAGCTGTCCGGCGGCTGGGCCATGCGCGCGGCCCTCGCCCGCCTGCTCGTCGAAGAGCCCGAGCTGATGCTGCTCGACGAGCCCACCAACCATCTCGACCTGCTCACCCTCGTTTGGTTCCAGGAATATCTGCAGTCGTATCCGGGCGCGATCTTGATGATCTCGCACGACCGGTCTTTCATCGACAACGTCTGCTCGGCCATCGTCGCGGTCGAAGAGAAAAAGCTCAAGAAGTACAACACCAACTATGACGGCTTTCTGGCCGAGAGGGAAGCCGCCCGCGAGCGGCTTTTGTCGGCCTGGAAGCAGCAGCAGGACGAGATCGAGGCGATGAAGGAATTCATCATGCGCAACCGCGCGCGCGTCTCCACCGCCTCGCGCGTGCAGAGCGTCATGAAGAAGCTCGAGAAGATCGAGGAAATCGTGCTGCCCCCGTCGACCAAGGCCGTGAGCATCTCCTTCCCCCAGCCCGGGCGTACCGGCACCACCGTCCTCAAGCTCAAGAACGTCTACAAGTCCTACGGCCCGACCAAGGTCTACGAGGGCCTCGACTTCGAGCTCGAGCGCGGCTGGAAGATGGCGTTCGTCGGACCGAACGGGGCCGGCAAATCGACTTTATTAAAAGTCATCGGCGACATCATCCCCATCGACTCCGGCGAGCGCGTGCTCGGCCACAACGTCAAGGTCGGCTATTTCTCGCAGCACCGCGAGGGGCAGCTCGACCCCCGTCGCACCGTGCTCCAAGAGGCGATGAGCGTGCCGCGCACGAACGGCGACCTGTTCACGCGCACCGTGCTCGGTACCTTCCTGTTCCCCGGCGACACCGTCCACAAGCGCGTCGACGTGCTCTCCGGCGGAGAGAAGAGCCGCCTGCAGCTGGCCAAGCTCCTGCTCGATCCGCCCAACGTCCTTCTCCTCGACGAGCCCACGACCCACCTCGACCTCACCAGCGTCGAGGCCCTGGTCGGCGCGCTGAAGAACTTCGACGGCACCATCTGCGCCATCAGCCACGATGTGTACTTCCTCAACGCCGTCGCCGACCACGTCGTGCACGTCGTGCAGGGCAAGATCACCGTGTTCCCCGGCAACTTCGAGTACTTCCAGCACCGCCAGGCCCAGCTCGACGCCGAGGCCGACAAGAACAAGCCCGAACCGACCGCCGCCCAGAAGGCCGAGACCGAGGCCGAGAACCAATACGAAGCCTCCAAGGAGCTCCGCCGCCGCGAGAAGGCTCTCGGCAAGGCCCAGGCCGAGCTCGACCGCCTGCACGCCGAGCTCGAGCGCATCGCCCACGACATGTCCGACCCGAAGCTCTACGAGGACTTCGAGCGCGTGACCAAGGTCGGCGAGGAGATGGAGACCGTCCAGGCCTCCATCCAGCTGAAGGAAGAGGAAGTCAAACGCCTGACCGCGTGATGTCGGCGCGCCGCCCGAAGGGTCAGCGCGGGTCCAGTTCTCGGACGCGATTCATGACGCGCGCCGCGGCCTCATTGCGGCCCGCGGCGAGGTGCGACTCCGCGAGGAGGCTATGCGCGCGGAGGTCGTTGGGATCTGCGCCGACCGCGCGTTCGAGCGCCTCGAGCGTTCCTCGTGCGTCCCCCGCGCGCGACCGGAGAATGCCCAGGTCTGTCAAGGTCTCCGCGTCGTACGGGAAGTCCTTAAGGACGGCGCGCAGCGGCTCCTCGGCGCGGCCCGGCTCTCCGGCGCGGTCGAGTTCGAAGGCGGCTGCGACGAGCGCCCGGCGGCGCGCAAGGCGAGCGACCAACGCGCCGGCGTCTCCGGGAACGAGGTCCCGGCGCCCGGAGGCGAACTCGCGCAGGTCATAGATGGGGTCGCGCCGCGGCCGGAAGCCCTGTGCGCCCTCCACGTCGTCGGGACGCAGCACCCGGAAGATGCGGTAGTCGCCGTCCTCATAGACGAGGCGCAGTCCCCGGAACGCAGCCGGCTCGAAGTGCAGGCGGAAAGCCGCGGACGCGGTCGACAAAGTCAGCGCGTTCGCGGCATAACGCATGCTTTGCGGAGAGTCGTCGAGCGCGAAGACGCTCTCATAGAGCAGATAGCGCGCGTCGTATTCTCGGCAGTACGCGAGCAGTTCCTCGTCGGTTCCGGCCAGCGCCCTGAGGAACTTCGCGGCCTTGCGGCGCGTCGCGGCCGTTTCGAACTTCGGGTTCAGCAGAACGGGACGGTCCGCGTAGGCGAGGATCGACGATGCGACGGCGAAGTTCGACGCGAAGGCGTCCCCGGGCTCCGTGTGCGACCGGATCCAGCCGAGCATCGCCCGGCGCCGCACCGGGTCTCCGAAGGGCTTTGCGCGCTCGGCGGGCGCATAGAGGCCCGCGTGCGCGAGCGCCAGCGAGGCGGCGAGAGCGGCCGCGGCGAGGCCGCGCCTGCGCATCCCTTCGAGCCGCGAGAGCGCCTCCAGGCTCGCGAAAATCACCGCGAGCCCCAGCAGACGGCTCACCATCATCGCCCCGAGCCCGAAGGCCGCCGCGCAAGTCCGTAGGAAGGGGTCGACGGGCTTGCGGTTGCGGTCCATGAAGGGGATCAACAGCATCGGCGCGAGCGGGAGGACGGCGTAGAGGGCGTCCGCGGCGCTCAGGGACTCGAGCGGCGGCAGCCAGAGCAGGCGGGCGGCCTCCGGCAGCCGCGACGGATCGGCGGGTTTGACGAGCAGATGGGAGAGCTTCGCGGTGAGCAGCGCTCCGACATGGGCGTACGCTTCGGGATCGAGACGCCGTCCCATCGCCAGGCCGGCGGCGAGACAAGCCGCGCCGATGATCGCGAGCGTTTCCATGGCGGACCGGCGTTGCGCGCGATCGCCCCACCGAGCGGCGCAGCGGGCTGCGATCGCCGCGATAAAGACGAGCAGGACGAACCGGCTGAAGTGCCAACTCGCCAGCGCGACGATCAGGCACGCCGCCGCGGCCGCCGCCGCGAGCCGTCGGGACCGCGCGTCGCGCTTCTCGTCGAGCGAGGCGAGGATGCCCGCAGCGCCCAGCAGCAGCCACGGCAGAGCGAAGCCCTCGTAGACGAAGGTCCCGATAAAGCGCGACCACGACGCCGGGTTCATCGCGTAGATGCCCGTCGCCAGCAGGGCCAATAAGCGCGAGGCCGAGACCGCGCGCGCCGCGACGAAGAATGCCGGGACCGCGAGGCTCGAGACGAATGCCGTGAAGAAGATAATGAAGATGTGGAACGGGACCGGCACGAGGTTGCGGACGGCGCGGTAGGACGCCCCCGCCGCGCGCTCCATGAGCAAGGTGTACTCCCTGCGCGGCTCGACGCCTTCCGGGTGCTGCGCTCGGACGTCGCGGCCGGGAAACGCCTCTCCTTGGGCGGCCATCCGCGCGTAGCGGTAGTGGAAAGCGGATTCGCTCCAGAAAACGGCGGTGTCGTCGGCGGGATTTGGGGACAGCGTCGCGAACGAGTCGAGCGTCCTCTGCCCGGCGGCGACGGCGAACAGCGTGAGTACGCAGGCTGCGGTCAGCGCGCGGGCTAAGGCCTGCCCCCGAGGGACGGGATCCTCGTCTCGTGTCATGAAGGCGGTATTGTACGCATCTTTCGAGATACGCGCGCCGCCATTCGTCCCAGCGCCGGTGGGTCCTTCGGCTCAGGCCGAAGAGCGCTCGCGCCTCTACACTGAGGTCATGAGACGATTGCTCCCTCTCCTGATCATGCCTCTCATGATCGTCCGCGCCCAGGCCGGCGTGGCCACGGCCGCGCCGGCGCAAGCCCCGCGCATCATCATGCCGGGGGCGCCTTTCGGACAGAACGCCGCGCCCGGGATCATCCTCTCTCCCACCGCGCCGTCGTTGATCGTCCCCAATAGCCCCTCGCTCATCGTCCCCGCCGCGCCGGTCATACTCGCAGCACCCGCTCCCGCGATCATCACCGCCGCCCGCGCGATGACCCCCGAGGAGAACGCGCCCGCGAAGCTGCCCTCGCAGGGCGAGCTCAAGGCCCTGGCCGAGTCCTTGGCCCCCACCCGCGGCGCGGAGGGCGCCTCCGGGGCCCAACAGTCCGACGCGCTCGATAGCGCCTTCGACGGCAAGCTCGCGCCCGAGGCCGCGGCCTGGAGCGACCTGTCGGCGACCTTCGCCGCCGCGCCGACCACCCCCGGCCTGGGCCATGTCGCCACCGCCGGGCGTTCGCTCATCGCGCGCCTGCTGCCCTCCCTCTATCGCCGCGTCCCCGCGCGGACGGACTACGACCGCGGCGAGCGCCCTTCCACGGGCCACACCTGGACGCCCGAGCGCGGCCACCTCATCGAGATCAACCCGATCCGGGCGAACTCCGACGGCAACGTCCCGAGCTCCTTCGGCGGGGAGGGGGAGCCCCTGATCCAGCAGAAGATGTCTCATCTGCTGGAGTACGCGCACGAGTACTTCCACGTCCTCTTCGACGACGCGACGCGCCGCAAGGAGAACCATCCGATGACCTCGGCCTACTCGGCGATGACCGAGGGCTTCGCGGTCACCGGCGAGCAGCTGCTCGCCGAGCGCATGCTCGACCTCGTCCCTTCCCTGGGGCTCGGCCCCCGCGACGCGATGGACCTCGTGTCGATCACGAGCGGCCGGCGCCGCTGGCTCGACGTCGAGGACAACCACTACTCCGAGGGCATTTTGTCGTGGCGCAAGGCGTACGCCGACGGCGGCATCCAGGGCGTGTCCTCCTTCCTCGCCTCGCTCTCCGCGCGCCGCATGATCGCCACCCCGCGCTCCGATCCCGCCTACCAGCTCGTCCTGGGCGACCCGGTGTTGCTGTCGGCCTACCTCGGCCGCGATGAGTCCTCGCCCGAGCGCCGCGGCGCCGACGCCTTCGCCAAGGCCGTCCGCGGCGAGAAGCTCTCCGACGAGGAGACCCGAAAGGCCGCCGCCGTCGTCGAGCGTGCCGGCCCCGACGGCTGGCGCCGGCTCTTCGAAAGGACGTTGCGGTCCGACAAGCGCCTCGCGGCCCCGCAGGAGGAGGCCGCCGAGGCCGGGAACTGGTGGGAGAAGAAGAAGGCCGCGCCGACGGCCTCCGTCGGCCCCGTCTTCGCGCTCGCGCGCCTGAGCCCCGCGGCCGGCGCCGCCCTGTCGCGCTACCTCTCCGGAATGATCTCCGAGCCCGGCGGCGCCGTCCGCCTTTTTGAGCGCTCCGGCCCCAACGAGAAGCTCACCGAGATCATCAACGGCGCCGAGGCCTTGCCCTGGGACGAAGCGGATCGCAAGGCCTGGAACGACGGGCTCACTCGCTGGCTCATCGGCGCGTAGGGGCGTCACGATGCCTTCATTGACCGGCCCCCTCGTCAACCCATAGAATGGCCTCGATGAAGATCCTTCCATTGGCCCTCATGCTTCTGGCTCCGGCTTTATCCGCCGCGGAATTCCAGAAGCCGTCCCGGGAACAACTGAAGAAGACCTTGACTCCGCTGCAGTTCAAGGTGACCCAGGAGGACGGCACCGAACCGCCCTTCAAGAACGAGTTCGATCGCCACGACAAGCCGGGGATCTACGTCGATATCGTGTCGGGAGAACCGCTGTTCAGCTCGCTCGATAAGTTCGACTCGAAGACGGGCTGGCCGAGCTTCACGCGCCCGCTCGTCAAGGAGAACGTCGTCGAAAGAAAGGAGCGGCGCCTTTTCGGAGCGCGGACCGAGGTCCGCTCGCGCAAGGCCGACTCGCATCTCGGCCACGTGTTTCCCGACGGGCCTCCGCCGACGGGCCTGCGCTACTGCATGAACTCCGCCGCGCTGCGCTTCGTGTCCGCCGAGTACTTGAAGAAGTCCGGCTACGGCGAGTTCGCCCCGCTGTTCGCCCCGAAGCCTAGAGCCGGCGCTTGGACATCAGCGCCTTGAGCGCCTCGGCCATGGCGCCGACGGGCGCCTCCTGAGGCTTGGCCTGCAGGGCGCCGGCGGGCGCCCGCGGCGAGGCGCCGCGGCTCGCGGCGTTGGCCGACGCGCGGTCCTCGCGCGCGCCGATGACGGGCTTGCTCTTCAGCGACAGCGCGATGCGCCGGCGCGCGAGGTCCACCTCGAGCACGGTCACGTGCACGCGCTGGGAGACCTTGAGCACGTCGGAGGGTTGCTTGACGAAATTGTCCGACACCTCGCTGACGTGCACGAGGCCGTCCTGGTGGACGCCGATGTCGACGAAGGCGCCGAAGGCGGCGACGTTGGTGACGATGCCGGGAAGCTTCATGCCGGGCTTCACGTCCTCGAGCTTGGAGACCGCGCCGAACGCGAACGCCTCGAAGCCCTGGCGCGGGTCGCGCCCAGGCTTGGCCAGCTCGGAGAGGATGTCGCGCAAAGTGAGCTCGCCCACCTCGGCGGTGGCATACTTCTTGATGTCGATCTTGGCCCGCAGCGACGCGCTCGAGATGAGGTCCTTGACCGTCGTGCCGAGGTCCTCGGCCATCTTCTCGACGATCTCGTAGCGCTCGGGATGAACGGCGCTGGCGTCGAGGGGGTTCCTGCCGTCGCGGATGCGCAGGAAGCCCGCGGACTGCTCGAAGGCCTTGGGCCCCAGGCGGGGGACCTTCTTGAGCGCCGCGCGCGAGGAGAAGGCGCCGTTCTCGTTGCGGTACTCGACGATGTTTTTAGCGAGGACGGGCCCTAACCCGGACACGTAGGACAAAAGCTCCTTCGACGCGCTGTTGACCTCGACCCCCACGCTGTTGACGCAGGACACCACGGTGTCATCGAGCGAGCGCTTGAGGCCGTTCTGGTCCACGTCGTGCTGATACTGCCCGACGCCGATGGACTTGGGATCGATCTTGACCAGCTCGGCCAAGGGGTCCATGAGCCGGCGGCCGATCGACACCGCGCCGCGCACCGTGATGTCCTCGTTGGGGAACTCCTCGCGCGCCGCCTCGGAGGCGGAGTAGACCGACGCGCCGCTCTCGTTGACCATCACGACCGTCACGCCGGGAAGCTTCAGGTCGCGCACGAACTCCTCGGTCTCGCGCCCGGCGGTGCCGTTGCCGATGGCGACGACCTCGGTCTTGTGGAGCGCGCTCAGCCTCTTGATCTTGAGCGCTGCATCGAGGCGGCCGCCCTCGCCGGTGTGGGGCATCACGACGTCGTGATGCAGCAATTTTCCTTGCTCGTCCAGGATGACCAGCTTGCAGCCCGTTCTAAATCCCGGGTCCAAGGCCAGAAGCCGCTTCTGACCGAGGGGCGAGGACATCAGGATCTCGCGCAGGTTGCGCGCGAACACGGCGATGGCCTCGCGGTCGGCCTCCTTCTTGGCGTGAAGGCGGACCTCGGTCTCCATCGAGAAGGACATCAGGCGCCGGTAGGCGTCCTCGACGGCGAGCTTGACCTGCGCGGCGCAGGGACCCGCGCCCTTGACGAACAGGCTCTGCAGCGGCGGGAGGGCGTCCTCCTCGTTCACGTCGACGCGCATATAGAGGAACCCCTCGGACTCCCCGCGCCGCATCGCCAGCACGCGGTGAGAGGGGGCCTTCGTCGCCGGCTCGCGCCAGTCGAAGTAGTCCTTGAACTTGGCGCCCTCGTTCTCCTTGCCGGTGATGACCTTGGAGTGGAACTCTCCCTTCGAAAAGAACACCTCGCGCAGGCGGGCGCGGGCGGGGGCGTCCTCGGCCACTCGCTCGGCGATGATGTCGCGCGCCCCCGCCAGGGCCTCGGCGGCGTCCTTGACGCCCTTTTCCGCGTCGATGAAGGCCTTCGCGAGCGCCTCCGGAAGCTCGGGCCCCTGCGCGAAGAGCTTGTCCGCGAGCGGCTCGAGGCCCTTCTCCTTGGCGATCATCGCGCGCGTGCGCTTCTTGGGGCGGTACGGGAGATAGATGTCCTCGAGTATGGAGAGCGTTGCCGCGCCGACGACCTTCGCCGTCAGCTCGGGCGTGAGCAGATTGCGCTCCTCGAGCGACTTCACGATCGCCGCCTTGCGCGCGTCGAGCTCCTTGAGCTGCCCCAGGCGGTCGCGAACGGCCATGATGGCGACCTCATCGAGGTTGCCGGTGACCTCCTTGCGGTAGCGCGCGATGAAGGGGACCGTCGCTTCCTGGTCGAGGAGTCCGATCACGGCGTTGACGCCCGCGGCGGGCAAGGACAGCTCGGCGGCGATAAGCGAAGGGTAGCGGTCGATCATGGTCGTTGATTTTACCTTACCGGGCACCGTGTCAGGCCCTCCTCTTGTTCTCGTCCGGAGATGCGAGCGAGGCGATCACGCCTCCCCCGAGGATCGCAACGACCATCAGCAGCACCCAGAGGTTGAAGTTCGCGCCGAGGATGTCTTTCAGCCATGAGTGCGTCATCATCTTCACGCCCACCAGTATCAGCACCAGCGCCAGTGCGGTCTTCAGGTGGTGGAACTTGTCGATCATGCCCTCAAGCGCGAAGTACAGGCTGCGCAGGCCGAGCATCGCGAACACGTTGCTCGTGAACACGAGGAACGGGTCGGTCGTGATCGCGAAGATAGCGGGGATCGAGTCCACCGCGAAGACCAGATCGGTGAACTCGACGACGATCAGCGCCAGGAACAGCGGCGTGATCATCCAGGTCCCGTGAGGAGCCCGGTCCACGGCGCGGTCGACCTCCTCGTTCGCGCCGGGCACGGGCGCGGCGTGGGAAGCCTGCGTGCCCGCTTTGACCATGAAATGCTCGCCGTGGTAGCGGTCGGTCACGGGCAGGACCTTGCGCGCCCAGCGCAGGAGCGAGCTTCCCATCGGGTCGGACCCGTCGTCCTTGACGAACAGCATCTTCAGCGCGGTCAGGATCAGGATCCCGCCGAACACGTAGATGATCCAGGTGAAGCGCATGATCAGCTGCGTCCCGACGGCTATCATCACCGCGCGCATGGCCAGCGCCCCGAGGATCCCCCAGAACAGCACCCGGTGCCGATACAGCGCCGGCACCTTCAGCATGCCGAACACCATCGCGATCACGAAGATGTTGTCCACCGACAGCGACTTCTCGATGAGGTAGCCGGTCAGGAACTTAAGCGCCGCCGCGCCCCCGTCGTTGTGGCCGAGGGGGTTGGCGGCGGTGACCGACATCAGGTCCGTCGTCAGCCCGATGCCGTGCCAGTGGCTCTCATACAGGAAGTACACGACGCCGGTGAAGGCCAGCCCGAGCGTGATCCACACGGCGGACCACGCCAACGCCTCCTTGGTCTTGACCACGTGGGCCTGGCGATGGAACACCCCGAGGTCGAGAGCCAGGAGCAGGAGGACGAAGGCGACGAACGAGCCCCAGATCCAGATCATGCTGTCTCCTCAGGCCGTCCGCCGCCGGATGGCGGCGGCGGTCTGAAGCTTGCGCGCGAGCGGGCCGGGGACGGAGAACTTCGCGGCCAGCTCTTGAAGGAACTCGTGCTCCGCGGTGACCACGGCGCCGTCGGACTGCACCAACTCGACGGCCCAGGCGTAGGCCGTCTCGCGCATGCGCGGGGTCAAGGCCTTGCGGCAGTCTTCGAGCAGGACCTTGGGGCCTACGGCGCGCAGGTCGGCGGCGCGGCTCCCGATGAACTTTTCGACCGAGTGGATGTCGCGGAACAAGGGCTGGAGGTAGGACATCATCCGCAGGCGTTCGATCTCATTCTTGCTCCAGCGGCCGTCCGCGGCCATCGCCAGCACGGCCACGGACATGACGGCCATCGCGGGGGTTAAATGAAGCACGGAGGCTTCGGGGGTCTTCTCGTTCATCGCGGTTCTCCTTTGAGCCGCGCCGCGCGGGTGCCCATAAAAAAACCTCGCGCTTGCGCGCAAGGTCTTGATCGGCCCTTTCGGGACCCGCTGGGCCGGCTCTTTCGAGCGTATTGACGGCCCAGCAGCCGAGGATCTACTCCCCTTACGAGAGTCAGTATAGCATACATGACTGAATTAGTCAAGTATCAGCCGTTCTCGGATCTGGATTCTAGCGGACGGCCGAGGCGAGCGCGTCTTCGAGGCGCGGGTGCTTGAACCGGTAGCCGGCGCCCACGGCGGCGGCGGGCGCGATCTTCTGGCTTCCGAGGAGCAACGACGACATCTCGCCCAGCAGCAGCTTGAGCGCGAAGGCGGGCACCGGGAACGGCGTCGGGCGGCGCAGGATCTTGCCGAGCGCCGAGGTGAACTCCGCGTTGGTGGCGAGTTCGGGGCCGACGGCGTTGACCGGCCCACGCAGCCGCTCGTTGGCGATGGCGTCGAGAATCAACCCGGTCACGTCGTCGAGGTGCACCCAGGGGAAATGCTGGCGGCCGTCGCCGAGGCGTCCTCCGAGCGCCAGCTTAAAGGGGATGAGCATGCGCGCCAGCGCCCCGCCGTCCCGTCCGAGCACCACGCCGATGCGCAGGAGCACGACGCGCAGGCCGAGCTTCTCGGCTTCGCGGGCCTCTTTTTCCCAGCGCACGCATAGGTCGGCGAGGAAGCCCGGCCCCGCGGCATCGGCCTCGGCCTGAAGGCTCTCGCCGGCTTGAGCGTACCAGCCGACGGCGGAGGCGTTGACGAGGACGGGAGGTTTCTTCTCGACGCGGCCGAGGGCTTCGACGAGGGCGCGCGTCGGGGTCAGGCGGCTGTGCAGCAGCCGTCCCCGGCGCGCGGCGGTCCAGGGGCCGTCGGCCACGCCTTCGCCGCACAGGTTGACGACCGCGTCGGCGCCGTCGAGCTCGCTTTCCCAGCCGCCGGCGCCCTCGACGAGCCAGGAGCGTGTGCGCACGCCGGGGATGCGGCTGGCGGCACCGGTGCGGCTGAGCACGACCACGTCGTGGCCGGCGTTGATCAGCGCGCGCGAGAGGTCCCGTCCGATCCATCCGTTCCCGCCGGCGATGACGATTTTCATGGAACCTCCCTTCGGTTTGAACAGCGCGGCGACCGCGGATTCGCGGTAGGCGAAGATGGCGTCGAGACGGCGCTCGATCTCGCCGGCGGCGAGCTCGCCCAAAGGCTGGAACGGAAGCTCGTAGCGGACCTCGTCGGTGATCAAGGTGCCGCCGTCCTTGTCCTCGAATCGGTGCGTGTGATGCCAGAGCTTGTACGGCCCTTTGAGCTGGGTGTCCACGAAGCCGTTGGGCGCGTCGTAGGATTCGATCAAGGTCCGCCAATATTGCGGAAAACCCAGAGGGCTGACGCGGTAGTCGAAGATCGCGCCCGCGCGCATCTCGAGCGGTCCGGGGGTCAGCACGTGGAATCCGAGCCACGGCGGCGTCAGCTTGGCGAGGTTCGCGGGGTCCTGAAAAAAAGCGAACACCTCCGCTCGGGGTCGGGGAAGCCGCTGGGTCCGGCGCAAGGTTCGCACGCTCATCTCACCAAATACGTGCCCGGCAGTCCGCCGTTATTACATCAAGCGACGGGCGAAAGGGCCCGCGCGAGCTGACCGGCGAGGAAGTCGGCGAGATAGCCGGCGTCGAACGGCCAGGCGTACTCGATGACGACTCCCGGGTGATTCTTGCGCGCTTGCGCTACGATGTCGGGGATCTCGCACTCGGCGTGCACGCCGCCGCGCGTATACATCGTGGAGATCAGGCTTATGCGCGTGAATCCTTCCTTCACCAGGGATTCGATGGCGTCCTCGACCGACGGCGCGCAGAATTCATTGTAAGCCGCGACGAGCTTGCGCCCGCCGAGCTTGGGGGCCAGGGCCGCGGCGATCTCGTCGATGCCGGCCTTGTAGGCGTCGTTGTCGGGCGTGCGCGGCCACTCGCGCACCTGCTTGTCGAGCTCCGCCTCGCGCGGGCTCATCCTGGTCTCCCGCCGCGCCTGGCGCTCGGCCTCGAGCCGCTTGAGCTCGCCGATCAGCGGACGGGGGGTGTCCCGCGCCGTGCCGCCATGACCGATGAGAACGACCGCCTCTTTGGTTGCCATGCCTTTCGCTCCCTTATTCTACTTCACGTCATGCGCCGGCGCGCCGGTCGTCGAATCCGCTCGACTTGCGTCCGGTGATGGTCGTGAGCACGAGCTTATCCGTATCGAAGCCCTTCGCGCGCGCGCGGCTCAAGATCCGATCGTAGACCGAAGGATCCAGGGCAGGCTCTCGGCTGATCACCCAAAGCTGGTCCCGCTTCGGGGTGCCGACCAGGGCCCACTGGTAGTCGGGATCGAGGGCGATGATCCAATAATCGGCCCTGAAGAATAAAAAGAACTTGACCTTGAAGAGCGGCTCCGGCCCGGCGGCGGGCGTCGCCTTTCCGTAGTACGGCTTGTAAGCATCGCCCTTCCAGCAGGTGTTGGCGAGGTCGAAGCCCCCGCGGTCGTTGAGACGGTAATGCACGATGGTGTCCGTGCAGCCCTTTTGCGCGAAGTTGGGGATGTGCGCGATCTCGTGCCAGGCGCCCATGTAGCGCGGAAGATCCAGCTCGACCGCGCTCGCCGGGGCCGCGGCGAGGAGGGCCGACAGGAGGAGCGCGAAGGCCGGGGTTCTCATCGGGCCTTCCCCGAGGCCCCGAAGACCTCGAGCGCGCGGATGCGGGCGGCTTTATGATCCACGATACGGGCGGGATAGGTCTTGCCGAGCGTCACCTTGGCCTTGAGCCGGACATCGTCCGGCGCCGTCCACGGCTCGTGCAGCCAGCGGTCGGACAGGGCCGCGAGCTCCGGCACCCAGCGGCGGGTGTAGGCGCCGGTCGCGTCGAAGCGCTTTCCCTGCTCGACGGGATTGAAGATCCGGAAGAACGGCGCGGCGTCGGCGCCGCAGCCCGCCGCCCACTGCCAGCCGAGGGTGTTGCTGGCGAGGTCGGCGTCCACGAGCGTGTCCCAGAACCAGCGCGCGCCTTCGCGCCAGTCGATGAGCAGGTCCTTGGTGAGGAAGGACGCGACGACCATGCGCACCCGGTTGTGCATGAAGCCGGTGCTCCGCAGCTCGCGCATGCCCGCGTCCACGAGCGGATAGCCGGTGAGCCCCTTCTTCCAGGCCGCGAGGCCCATGGCGTCGCGGCGCCAGCGGAAGGACGCGAAGCGCGGGTCAAGCGGAGCCTCCGGCGTTGCGGGATAGTGGAAGAGCACATGGCGACCGAAGTCGCGCCAGCCGAGCTCGCCCAGGAAGCCGCCCTTGGCCGCGGGATCGCCGCCGAGGGCTTCGCGCCAGACGCGGCGGACCGACAGCTCGCCGAAGTGTAGCCGGGGGGACAGGCGCGAGCCTCCGCCGCTCGCCGGGAAGTTCCGGTCGGCCGCGTAGCCGCGGATGGGCCCCGCCAGGAAGGCCTCGAAGTCGCGCCGCGCGCCGGCCTCGCCGGGGGTAAAAGCGTTCTTCAGGCCCGTGGCCCAGGCGACCTTGGGCAGAAGCCCGAGTTCGTCGAGAGACAGGGACTTCGGGAGCTTCGCGGGAAGCTTCAAGGGGCCGGCCTCTCCGCGCGGAGCGGCGGGCTCGGCCTCGGCCCCGCAGCGGTTCCAATACGGCGTGAAGACGCGGTAGGGCCCGCCGTTCAAGGTCCGGATCGCGTCGGGCGCGAAGAGCACATTGCCCTCGTGGGGCTGGGCGCGCACGCCGGCCGCGTCGAGGGCAAGGCGCACGGCCTGCTCCTGGCGCAGGGCGGCGGGCTCGTAGCGCCGGTTCCAGGCGACGGCGCCGGCGCCGCACTCGCGCGCGGCCGCGACGAGGGACTGCGCCGCGGGTCCCTTTGTGATGATCAGGCGCGAGCCGCGCTTGCGCAGGTCGCGGTCGAGGCTTTCAAGCGAATGGTGCAGCCACCAGCGCGAGGCCGCGCCCGGAGCCCAATCGCCGTCTTCCGCGGGCGACCAAACATAGACCGGGACGACCGGGCCGGCGGCGGCCGCCTCGATCAAGGCGGGGTTGTCCGCCAGGCGGAGGTCGCTGCCAAGCCATAAGAGAGTTTCTTCCATTTTCGCGGGGCTACTGCTTGGGCCGCTCCAGGCGCGCGGTGTCGTAGCCCAGGGCCTGCAGCTTCGCCAGTAGAACCTTCTCGACCTCCGGCGGCAAGGTCTTCTCGCGCGCCAGGATCCAGAGATACTTCCGCTTGGGGTGACCCACCGCCGCCCAGCGGTATTGCGCGTCGAGCTCGATGATCCAGTAGGGCGCCTTGAACGGCCGGAAAAACGAGACCTCGTAGCGCGAGCCCGAGGGGTCCACGCTCCACGCCTTGGCGCTCGCCGTGCGCGCGGGTCCTTGCGGGCCGCCCTTGCGGCAGGTGTTGAGCACGCTCACCGTCCCGTTCTTCTGCAGCGCGTACTCGGCGGTGACCCCGTCGCAGCCTTTCTCGAAGCGATTGGGCAGGCGCGCGATCTCGTACCACTTGCCCATGTACTTCTCCGCTTCCACGCGCGGCATGGGCTGGGAGTCGAACGGGGCGTGGGAGCAGGCTGCGAGGAGCAGCACCAACAGGGGAAGAGACTTCATGGGAACCATTCTACCTCTCCGGTTGGGGGAACTTGCGCGCCAGCGCCAAAAGGCACAAGAGTCCCGGTCCGGACAGGTTCGAGGAGAGCGTTTTCATCGTTTCATCCTTACGGGCTGACCGTCGCCGCCACTTATCTGTGCGCGGGACAGCCGATTATTACAGCCGCATTCCCCGCTGCAATCAAAAATCTAAGATATACGCGCGTGGCCGTTCTGCCCGGGGTCAGGAGTCACTATGAATAAGATGAGCGTGACGATTTTGGCGGCGCTGTTGGCGGGCAATGCGGCGGCGTCGACGGTGTCCCTTCCGGATGGGAAGGCGTGCGTGGCCTGGAAGACGAGGAAGACGATGTTCCTCGTCAAGAAGGTCGAGCCGGTGGGCGTGAACTGCTCGGTCAGCGTCGCGCTGATCGCTGAGGGCGCTTCCAAGCGCGTGCGCGTCGTGGTCCCGATCGCCGCCTTTGACAGCGGGGATACATCCCGTGATAAGGCCGTCCTCGACATCCTTAAATCAAAGATCCAGCCGGACCTGGAGTTCCTGTCCCGGCCTTATGCCGCGGCCGAATGGGATTCACTGCGAGCGGGAAAGGCCGAGGCGGTGGAGGGCACCCTGAAGATCGGGGGCGAGGAATTCCCCGTCAAGGCGGCCCTCGTCTTTAAGGGAGACGGCGCCGCGGCGGAGGTCGGGGGCTCGCTTGTCACGACGTTCACGGCATTCCGCATTCAGCCGCCATCGGTCGCGGGCGGGGCCGTCGCCAAAGTCAAGGATCACCTGGAGCTGCACTACCGCGTGCCGCTTGCGGCGGTCCGTTAAAGCCGGCGCTTGACCGCTCGGATGCCCGAGCCGAGCACGGGGATCTTCTCGAAGAGGTTCGCGCCCGAGTCCCAGTAGTCCTGATGGTACACGACGCGCCCTTCCTTGTCGAAGCGCAGGTGGCTCATGCCGATGGATTCCTGGGTCGTGCCCTTGTGGAACTTCTTGAAGCGGATGCCCATGCGCCAGCGCACGTACACGCCGGAGGACGAGGTGAGGACCTCCTCGATCTCGACCTTGCAGGACTCGACGTTGCGTGCGGTCTCGACGAGATAGTGCTCGAGCGTTTCCACGCCCTGGATGGACTTGAGCGTGTCGTTGAAGCGGACCTCGGGCGCGTAGACGGAGCGGATCTCCTTCTTGATCATGTCCTCGCGCAGGTCGCCGAAGAACGCGCGGAACTTCTCGACCGCGGCCTTCTCGGCGGCGGAGCCGGAGGCTGGGGAGCCGGCCGCCGCGGCTTCGGTCGCCTTGAGCGACTCGGCGTGCCAGACCATGGGATCGAGGGGCACGGGACGGCTGGCGCAAGCCGAGAATATGACGGCGAACAGGACGCTCAGGCGTTTCATCGGGCCTCCGGGACGGGCAGACGGCGGTTGTTGGGACGCGTCAGCACGAGCTGAAGGTCGCCGAGCGTGCGGGTCGAGAAGCCCGCCTCGCAGTAGGAGAAGTAATAGTCCCAGGTGCGCAGGAAGGTCTCGTCGAAGCCCAGTGCCTTGACCTTGTCCTTGTTGGCGAGCAGCGCCTCGCGCCACAGGCGCAAGGTCGGCGCGTAATGCGCGCCGATGTTCTCCACGCTTTCGACCATCAGGCTCGTGTTCGCGGTCAGGGCCGAGCACATCGCGGTCAGCGAGGGGAGGAGCGCTCCCGGGAAGATGTGCTTCTGGATCCAGTCGCAGCCGCCGCGGTAGGCGTCGTAGCGCTGGTCGGGGATGGTGATGCCCTGGATCACGGCGACGCCGTGGGGCATGAGCAGGCGGTCGCAGGTGGCGAAGAAGGTGCCCAGGAACTCGTGGCCGACGGCCTCGATCATCTCGATGGACACGATGCTGTCGTAGGAGCCTTCAGCCTTGCGATAGTCGCGCAGGACGACTTCGACGCGATCTGAGAAGCCCTCGCGCTCGAGGCGAGCCTTCACGAACTCGAACTGGCGCCGGGAGATCGTCAGCGTGGTGACCTTGGCGCCGCGCTTGGCGGCTTCGATCGCGCAGGTGCCCCAGCCGGAGCCGATCTCGAGGACATGGTCGCCGGCACGCACGCCGGCCTTGTCGAGTATTAAGCCGACCTTGCGGCGCTGAGCGGACTCGAGGGTGTCGCCGGCTTCGAACTTGGCGCAGGAGTACATCAAGGTCGGGTCGAGGAAGAGCTTGAAGAACTCGTTGCCGAGGTCGTAGTGCGCGTAGATGTTGCGCCGGCTGCCCGACTCGGTGTTGCGGTTCATGAGGTGGCGCAGGCGGTTGCGGATCTTGCCCCAGGCGGCCCAGCGGCCGTTCTCGACGGCCATGGCCTCCCCGTTCTCGATGAAGAGGCGGACCAGGGCGGTGAGGTCGTCGGTCTCGAAGTCGCCGTGCTGATAGGACTCGCCGAAGCCCACGTCGCCCCACAGCAGGACGCGGCGGAAGAACGAGGCGCGCTTGACGCGCAGGCTGGCGCGGACCGGGGACGCGGCGTCGCCGAAGACGCGCGTCGAGCCGTCGGGCATGGTCATCGTCAGACGCCCGTGCTTGATGCGGTCGAGCGAGGCCATGACGGCGGCGGAGCCTGTTTTTTCAAGCAGACCGGCTTCGGCGGGAAGGTCGGCGGTGAGTTCCATTATCAAGCCTCCACGGAATCAAGTTGAAAGTTGCGGGCGACGGTGAGCGCGGACTGCACGGCGTCTTCGTGAAAACCGTAGCCATGATAGGAGCCGGCGAACCAGGTGTCGCGCACGCCGCTCAAGGACGGCAGCTCGGCCTGGGAGCGGAGAGCGGAGAACCCGTACGCGGGATGTTTGTAGTTCAGGTCGCGCAGGATGGTCCCCGGGCGCGGCTCGCGGCGGGGGTTGAGAGTGACCAGGTAGCGCCGCGAAGACTCAAGTCCCTGGAGACGGTTCATGTCGTAGGTGGCCGACACGCCCGAGGTACCGTCCTCGCCGATCTCTCGTTTGTAGTTCCACGCGGCCCAGGCGCGGCGGTTCGGGGGCATGAACGACTCATCGGTGTGAAGGACGGTGCGGTTGTCGAGGTAATGCCAGGCCCCGAGCACGCGCTTCTCGGCGTCGCTCGGGTCGGTGAGCAGGGCCAACGCTTCATCGGCATGGCAGGCGACGACCGCGCGGTCGAAGCGCTCGGGCTCCCGCCCGTGGGCGCGGACTTCGACGCCGCCGCCCGGCAGGCGGCGCAGGGATTCGACGCCCGCGCCGCGCTCCACGCGGCCGGGGAAGCGCGCGAGGAAGGCTTTGACATAGGAGTGGCTGCCGCCGACGACGGTCTGCCAGCGAGGCCGGTCGGCGAGGGACAGCAGCCCGTGGTTCTTGAAGAATCGCGCAAAGGTCCGCGCGGGGAAGTCCATCATCTCGGACAGGCCCGTGGACCAGATCGCGCCCCCCATCGGGCCCGCGTAGTGGTCGATGAAGGCACGGGAGAATTCGCGCGCGCGCAGGTAGTCGCCGAGCGTCGCGTGGTCGAGCCCTCCTCCCTCGAGGTCGGCCTCGGCGACCCGGCCGAAGCGGCGGATCTCCGTCAGGAAGGACCAGAACGAAGGCGACAGCAGGTTGCCTCGCTGGGCGAATAGGCCCGACACAGTCGTGCCGGCGTACTGAAGGCCCGAGCCCGCGTCGTGGTAGCCGAAGGACATCTCGCTCCATCGCCACTTCACGCCGAGCTCGGCCAGAAACGCGTGAAGGCCCGGGTAAGTCTTTTCATTGAGCACGATGAAGCCGGTGTCGACCGGGGTTCCCGCGTCGGGGCCGTCTTCGACGACGACAGTATGCGTATGACCGCCGACGCGTGCGTCCTTCTCGAAAAGCGTGACCGACCAGCCGGCCTTGGACAGCTCCCAGGCGGAGACGATGCCGGCCACGCCGCTTCCGATCACCGCCGCCGTGCCTTTCATGAATTTCTCCCTTCGGCCAATTTCGCGACGGCAAACGACAACGGAAGTGCGACGAACCACAACGCTGACAGAGCGAACCAGCCCGCCGGAGCGGGCAGCATCAGGTCGGCCGCGCCTAGACGCACGCCCGCGGTGAAGCTGAAGGGGCTTGCGGCCGCGCCGAGGACGGCGCACAGCCAGGGGCGGCGTTCGAGCCAGCCGAGCGAGGCGTCGAAGGTCGCCGCGAGCAGGATCCACAGCGCCACGATCCAGGCGGGGGCCAGCCACGCGGCCGGCGCGCCGCGGTAGGCGTATAGCCCCGCGCCTTGGGCGGCGCTTTCGAGCACGAGCCCGAATACGCCGACGGCGACGAGGCGCCGGGCTTCGCGCTTCGGGTCGGCGCTGAAGTGCAGATGCGCCGCGCACAGCGCCGCGACGGCCAGCGGGCCGAGCCAGAACAGACCGTGGCCCGCGCCCATCACGCAGGCGAGCCAGCCGGCCTGGAAGCCGAAATAATTGAGCGCGTTTTTCAGGAAGCCTCCGCGGCGCGCTTCTTGGGATGGTCGATGACGGGCACGCCCTTGAGCCACAGCTTGAGCGCCTGCCAGTGAATCCCGCCGACGACGAAAAGGGTCATGAACGGCCAGCGCAGCAGGGCCGAGGCGAGCGAGCGGCCGGTGATCTCGACGCGGGACATGGTCATGGTCGCGTCGAATATCTTTTGGCCGCGCTCGAGGTTCTCCATGTGCACCGTGAGGCCCGCGTCGGGCGCGCGAAGCGCCCAGACATACTCCTGCTCCATCTTCATGAACGGCGAGACGTGCATGAGCTTGGGGGCCCGCCAGCTCAGCGCCTCCCCCGGGGTGAGGCTTGCCTTTCGGTCGAGGACATAGCAGCGCCGCTCGAGCCAGGGCGTGTTGCTGACCTCGGCCACGACGGCCTCGAGCGCGCCGGCACGGTCGAAGCAGTAATAGAAGCTCACGGGATTGAAGCACCAGCCGTAATAGGCGAGGTGGGTGAGCAGGCGTATGGCGCCCTCGGGGCGGCGGCCGGTCTTCTCTTGGACCAGGTCGCGCACGCATCGATCGAGCGGGAGCGCGGGATCTCCGAGATGGTCCTCGCGGCGCAAGCGCGCGACCGCGCGGCGCGAGGCGCTCCACAGCCAGCGCCCGGCGAACACCGTGTCGACCTCCGCGAGATCGAGGTACACCATGAATAGGGTGTAGTCGAATTCGTGCGGGACCGGGGCCAGGCGCCGGTGGCGGACCTTGCCCTCGTAGAGCGCGCTATGCATCGCGCCTGCGGAACAGGTAATGCGCCACGCGCCACTCGCTGCCGCCCGCGTAGCCGAACAGCTCGGCGCAGGCCATATAGAAGATGCGCCAGCGCGTGAAGCGCAGGGCGGCGTCGGCGCCGTAGGTCGCGCGCAGAAGCTCCAAAGCCCGGACGCGGTTGGAGTCAAGGTTGGCGAGCCAGTGATTGGAGGTCTGCTCGTAGTGACGGCCG
Source organism: Elusimicrobiota bacterium (assembly GCA_030696455.1). Taxonomy (GTDB): domain Bacteria; phylum Elusimicrobiota; class Elusimicrobia; order UBA1565; family UBA9628; genus GWA2-66-18. Next base: position 6,904 of record JAUYSH010000144.1, on the reverse strand, counting down.
TCCACGATCCACATCTTCTCCTGCCGGAGGTGGCCCTGGAAATCGAGCAGGAGGCTTTCCGAGGGCATGATCCCGCCCGAGAAAAAATGGCGCGCCATCCAATCATCCTCGCCCTCGTCGGTAAAGGGATAGGCGAGCGTCTTGTGGCAGAAGATGTGCACGAAGAGCTTGCCGCCGGGCTTGAGCCAGCCGGCCACGCGGCGCATCAGCTCGGGGTAGTTGCGCATGTGCTCGAACATCTCGACCGACACGACGCGGTCGAAGGTCTGGTCGATCGAAAAGATATTCATGTCGCGCGTGAGCACCATCACATTGCTCAGGCCGCGGCGGGCCGCCTCGGCCAGTATGTGCTCACGCTGCGGGGCGGAGTTGGACACCGCGGTGATGCGGGACTTGGGGAAGCGCTCCGCCATCCAGAGCGTCAAAGATCCCCAGCCGCAGCCGAGCTCGAGGACGTCCTGCCCGTCGGCGAGCTCCGCGCGCTCAGCCGTCAGCGCCAGCATCGCGTCCTCGGCCTGGGCTAAGGTCTCGCGTCCCGTTTCATGGAGACAGGAGGAGTACTTCATGCGCGGACCGAGTGCCAGGCGCATGAACTCGGCCGGCACCTCGTAATGCTGCTCGTTGGCCATCTGCGGCACGGGTGCCACCGGCCCGGTCATGATCGAGGCGCGCAGCGCCGCCATGCGGCCGGCGGCGTCGCGTGATTCCGTAACGAGGCGCACGCCGCACAGGTGGCGGATGCCGGCGCGCGTCAACGCGTCGGGGACGAAGCCCGTCTCGAGCAGGGAAATGGCGGTTTTCACGCGGCCCTCCGGGGGAACCAGGGAATGAACATCGACGTCTCGCGCTGATAGCGCCGGTAGTCCTCGCCGCGGGAGCGCAGAGCCTGCTCCTCGGTCGCGGGGATGCCGGTCACGCGCAGCAGAAAATAAAGCATCACGGCGGGGGAGAGCCAGACCTGCCAGAGGATCGGGGCCATCAGCGCGTAGGCGAGCCAGTGCGTCCACTCGAAGAAATAATTGGGATGGCGGGAGTAGCGCCACAGCCCTTCGCGGCAGGTCTTCCCTTTGTTGGACGGGTCGGCGCGGAAGCGGGCCAAGGTCGCGTCGGCCGCGCGTTCTCCCGCGACGCCGATAAGCCACAGAGCCGCGCCGGCGGCGTCGAGGAGCCCGAGCTCCCCGGAACGGGCCGCCAGCGCGGCGAAGGGAAGAGCCAGCAGCGCCGCCAACGCGCCCTGGGCCTGGAAGAACCAGAAGAAGTTGCGATCGGCGTTTTCGCCCCACGACGCGCGCAGCGCCGCGTAACGGCCGTCTTCGTCCTTGCCGCGTACCCGGTCGATATATAGGTGCCAGGCCAAGCGCGCCGACCACAGCGCTCCCATCGCACCGATGAGCAGGCGGCGTCCAGGGTCCCCGGGCAGGACGGCCGCGCAAAGAAGTGCCAGAAACCCCAGGCTCGCGGCCCAGCCGACGTCCACGAGGCTCGCGTCCTTGGTCCAGCGCTGAATGGTCCACAGCGCCGCGAAGAAGGCGCAGAGGACGAGCCAGCCTACGATGAGGGTTGTCGCCTGGTTCATGATGTCCGGGGGGGCCATAAGCTCCCGAACATGCGTGTACGAGACTCCGGGAATCTTACAGGCGCTCGGATTCTATGAAGTCACTGTATATGACCCGCGCGGCCGCGGACAGGACGGGGATGTAAAAAGTTTTTAGCGCCGTGATCAGGATTTGAGGCGGGCGATGAGGCGGCGCTTGACGTCCGCGTCGCGGGGAGCGGGTGCGCCCCAGGTTTCACGGGCCGCCCGGTCGATCCACCGGATCTGCGCGGCGTAACGCCGGCAGAACCAGCAGACGGCCATGTGCAGGCGCAGCATGATGCGGCGGGACGGCGAGGCCTCGTTATACGAGTCGTCGCTGACCGCGCGCGCCACATCCGAGCATGAAGGGATCCAGCTCATCGTTTCGTCCATTTCTTCTCGAGGCATTCGCGCAGCTTGTTGCGAGCCCGGAACATGAGCACCCCGAGATTCGTGGCTGAGACCCCGATTATCTTACAGGCGTCCTCCGTGGACGCGCCCTCCACGGTCTTCAGCTGAAAAGCGGACCTTTGCTCGTCGGAGAGGCCCCTGGCGCATTCCTCGAGCCAGGCCTTGAGCTCGTCGTTGACGGCCTCTTCTTCCGGGCCGCGAGGCAGGCTGTTCCAGACGCCGAGGGCGCCGAAGCGTCCCGCGAAGGCCGCCTCCATGTCCTCGGTCGCCTGCTCCCGCTTGTTCTTGCGGCGGCGCTCGGAGCACTTGTGATACAGAACGCCGAACAGGAAGGTTTTGAGCGTGGAGCGTCCCTCGAACCGCTCGATGGCGGTCAAAAAATCGGTCAGGCTGTCCTGAACGGCCTCTTCCGCGTCGCGCTCGGACAGGCCCCAGGAGCGCGCGGCCGCCATGAGGGGGGAGGTGAACTCCTCGACGAGGCTCTCCACGGAACCGGGGAGGCGCGCCTTGAGGTCCCGCAAGCGGTCCTGATCGTTCATCGAAGGCGCCATCCTATCATTTCAGTCCCAGCCCTGGCCGGGAACCCGGGACGGCTTAAATCGTAAAATATGGCGTGAAGATCGAATTTCCGTGGCCCGAGGCCCGCTCCGTCCTCAAGCTCGCCGGGCCCATCGCGCTCACCCAGATCGGGATGGTGCTGTACGGCACCGTCGACATGCTCTTCGTCGGGCGCCTGGGCCCCGTCGCGATCGCCTCGGTCGGCCTGGGCTCGATGACGTACTTCACGTGCTTCGTCGTGGGCATGGGGATCGTCATGGGCATCGACAGCCACTCCTCGAAGGCGTTCGGCGCGGGCCGCCCCGACCTGTGCGGCCAGCTCCTCGTGCACACGCTCGTCCTTGCCCTTGCCGTGGCGCTGCCGGCCTTCTTCCTGTGCGGCCTCGCCGGCTGGGCCTTCCGCCTCATCGGCGTGGACCCGCGCGCCGCCGAGGGGGCCGTCGAGTACCTTTCCATTTTGCGCTGGGGGGTGTTCCCCGGCCTGTGCTTCGTGGCCTGCCGCCAGTTCCTGCAGTCGATGTCGGTCACCACCCCCTTGCTCGTCGCGATCGTCGCGGGCAACCTCGTCAACGCGGCGCTCGACTACCTCCTCATCTTCGGAAGCCTGGGCGCGCCGCGCCTGGGGGTGCCGGGCTCAGCCTACGCCTCGCTGGCGGCCAACGTCGTGATGTTCGCGGCGGTCGCTTTCGCGTCCTGGAGCCGCCTGCGCGCGATCGCCTTCAAGTTCCACGGCTGGCACCGGCGTCTGTTCTGGGACGTGGCCAAGTTGGGCCTGCCCGGAGGCGCGGCGATGGCCGTCGAGGTGGCGGTGTTCTCGTTGGCGACCGCGCTCGTCGGGCGCCTCGGAGCCGAGGTCCTGGCCGCGCATCAGCTCACCTTGAACCTGGCGAGCCTGACCTTCATGATCCCGATGGGGCTCTCGCACGCGGCCGCCACGCGCGTGGGACAGGCCCTGGGCCGCGGCGAGCCGTGGACGGCCGCGGCGGCCGGCAACGCGGCGACGGCCATGAGCGTGGTCTTCATGGCCTGCACCGGGCTGATCTTCGCGGTCTTTCCCGAGCCGATCCTGGGGCTGTTCGGCGCCGACGCCGCGCTCGTGGCCCGCGCCAAGCCCCTGCTGTACTGCGGCGCCGCCTTCCAGATCTTCGACGGGGCGCAGGCCGTGCTCACCGGGGCCCTGCGCGGCCTGGGCGAGACGCGCCGTCCGCTCTACATCAACGTTCTCGCCCACTGGCTCATCGGCCTGCCGGTGGGCCTGACGCTGGCCTTCGGCCTGGGCTGGGGCGCGGTCGGCGTCTGGATCGGCCTCGTCGCGGGCCTGGCGTCGGTGGCGCTGCTCCTCGGGCGCGAATGGCGGCGGCTGACCTACGGCCTGCCCGTCGGCGGCCAGTGCTTGTCGCCGCAGTCCGGGTGCGTGCAGCCCGAGGCGCTGGGCCCCCACTCGTAGTGCCACGCCTCGTAGCGTAGGCGCCGGCCGCCCACCGTCGTGTTGGTCGCGGCCTCGTCCATGATCGACGAGGCGGTCTTCTGCGCGATGGAGCACGTCGGCGTGCCGGGCACGCCCGCGCGCCAGTCGAAGCAGTCGCGCCCGGCGGAGTCGAGCAGGATCAAGTCGCAGGCGTAGCCTCCGCTGTGGGGAGTGCGTCCGGGCCAGGAAAGCCCCAGGTTCTGCGGGTTGGCCCGGTCGAGCCAATAGGCGCGCTTCTCCTCCGTGAGGTCCTTCTTGGCGAGCATGTGCTTGGCCTTGAGCACGAAGCCGCACTCGGGGATGGTGTCGATGAGGTGGCTGCGGTAGCAGCTTTTCACGTGCACGGTGTAGCCCAGGCGCGTGCGCTCCGGCGAGGCCGCCAGGTGGTCGCTGAGCCTTTGCAGGCCGTCGAGGACGTCCTGGGTGGCGCGCGTTCCGGCGCGAAAGGAGATATGGGCCAGCGCGGTCAGGTCGCGCAGGACGCCGGAGTCCGGGGCCAGCATCCCGACACCCGTCTCGGACATGCCGGGGCAGGTCGTCGAGCCGTCGTTCTTGACGCCGCTCTTCCACTTCGTCGAGTCGAAGGTGCACGCGCAGGAGCAGAACGTCATGCAGTCCTCGACGTTGTCGCAGAACTTCCCGGCGGTACGCGGCGCGATACCGTCGGTGCAGACGGGGGCGGCTTGGGCGGCGGCGAGGAGGAGGGGGCGCATCCCGGGAGGGTAGCTCCGGGCGGGGCGGATTTCAAGGCCTATCCGCTAGGGGGAGACGGGCACCCACAGGGGGTTGTCGTCGAGCAGACGGTTCGCCTCCGGCGTTTTGATCTCGGAGAGCGCCGAGTAGGCCGCGTCCTTCCACCCCTTGTCCTTGAGCAGCACGCCCAGCCGCGGCACCGCCGCCTCCGCCGCCGGGCCCAGCCCTTCCAGGACTTTCAGAGCCGAGAAACGGGCGTCGTCGCCCCGGTCGAGCAGGGCGATCATCTCGGGCACGATCGGCGCCGCCTTGGGGCCGTACGCCTTCAAGGCGTCCACGGACGCGTAGCGCAGGCGGGCATCCTTGCCGCCCGCCCAGCGGGCCAGCGCCTTGAGCACCTTGGGGGGAGGCTCCTCGAGCCTCGCCAGCCCCTCGACCGCGGTGATGGTCCCCAGGGAGAGCAGCGGCTTCCACTCTCCCAGGCGCCCCAGCTCCTCGGCGGCGGCCTTCGCCTTCCTCAACGACCCGGTCTTGGGGTGCGCCGGGTCGCGGCGCGTCGCCGACGCGGTGAGCGCCATGGCGTTGTTGCGCTCGCGCACCTCGCGGCCGGGGTCGCCGCGCAGCGCCTCGAACAGCGCCGGCTTGATCTCGCCGATGACCGCCGGTCCCCGGGCGACCGCCTCCTCATGGCATTTGGGAGCCTGCGGCCAGCCGGACAGGAGGCAGGCGATCAGCGCGGGGAGGGGGGTGTTCATGGCTGTGACCTTTCTTTTAGAAAAATTCCGTCCCGATACAATGCGTTGCCTATCTCCCCGTCACTCGCGGGATCATTCGTAGTGAGTCCAAAGCCGAATGACTTTCACGGTTTTGATTTCCGGCAAAACCTGATAGACCAAGCGGTGCTGGATGTTGATGCGCCTCGAGTACGCGCCAGCCAGATCACCGACCAGCTTTTCGTAGGGGGGCGGAGTCTGAAATGGGTTCTTCCTCAGGACTTCAAGCAGTACTTCCGCCTTCGGCCTTAATTCGGCGGATGAGAGCTTCTTCGAGTCTTTTTGGGCTTGCTTGGTAAAGGCGAGCTGCCAGTTCACCAAGAGAGCTTCTTAGACAGCTTGCTTGCGGGCGCCTTGAGGCCGGCACGAATGGACTCGCGCATCCCGGGAATCGAGATCAGATGGAGGGTTTCCTGGATCGAGCGCCAATCCTCCTCGGAGATAAGAACAGCGCTCGAGCGCTTCCCGGTGATTTGAATCGGCTCATGGGAAGTAGCCGCCTGATCAAGGAGCTTGTAAAGCTTTGCTCTGGCAGAGCTGGCGGTTAGAGTGGTCATTTTTGATCTCCACTGTAAGCGTACCGGAAGACGTACGCTTTGTCAAGGCCCCTCCCACCGGCTGACGCATAACGCAGGGGCTGACCAGCGGCGGCTTCAACTGTCCAACCAAACGAGGCCGCCGGCTGGTCAAGCCAATGGTTAGGCCCCATGAGGCCTAAGTTCTTTTGCGATACGCTCTGACAAGAACATTTTCAGGAGTGACTGATAAGGCACATCCCGCTTATTTGCCAGAAGCCGAAGCTCTTCAATCATCGATTCGGGTAGGCGTAGAGAAATGGACCGAAGGGAAGGGCGCAGATTGGGAAAAATGACATTCTTTCCCTTCTTCCAATCCACATAATCAGCTGAATCATGCGATGCCCAAAAAGTCCGCTCATCGGATTCACTCTTAAACTTCGGGATTTTATTCTTCATGATTCTTGTAGACCTCTTTCTCCGCTCGGCTCATGTCGCGAGCTGAGATAACTCGGATCAGGTGCTTCCTTGTGGTGAAAACGAGAAAAAGAAGCCGTATTGCGTCGGTGCGGCCGAGCACATAAAACCGAGGTTCTGAATGCGAGTGCGACTCGTCAGGCGCTACGATGAGTGGCTGATTGAAGAAAATCTGTTCGCACTCGAACGGACTGACTTTGTGCTTGCGCCAGATCTTCTCGGAGTTCTCCTTGTCCCATTCGAATCCGAGATGCCTGGAGAAATCCGTGTCGCTCACAATGTCAGTATACTATGGACATATACAAATGTCAAGACTCAGGGTGGGGGCCTGGACACAATGGTTGCATGAAAGCAAAAGCTCGCCGTCCTTTGTATCGTGGGTTATGTCCCGGTCTAAGGGAAACACAGAGCCACAAAAAGGAGGCGAGCTATG
>JAUYSH010000105.1 GCA_030696455.1 Elusimicrobiota bacterium | reverse complement strand
CCCGCGCCCGGATGAGCTTGTTCTTCGGCATGAGCCGGCGGATGCTCATCCCCAACGCCTCTTTTTCGGCGTAGCCGTACATCTTCTGCGCGCCCTTGTTCCACGCCGTGATCTTGTCCTCGAGGTCGCAGACGGTGACGGCGTCGTTGGAGTCGAGCACCACGGTGGCCAGGCGCGACACCGATTTCTCCGCGGACTTCCGGTCGCGCTCGGACTTCTTCTGCGCCGTGATGTCCCTCTCGGTGGTGGCGACCTCCACCGGCTGGCCTTTCGCGTCGCGCAGCACCGTGACCGTGATCAGCACGTCGAGGATGCGCCCGTCCCGCGTGCGGCGCTGAATCTCGATCGGGGCCGCCGAGACCCGGACGAGGTCGCGCGCCCGGATGCGCTTATCCCCCGGCATGAGCAGCCGGATGCTCATTCCCAAGGCCTCTTTCTCGGTGTAGCCGTACATCTTCTGCGCGCCCTTGTTCCAGGCGATGATCCGGTCCTTGAGGTCGGCGACGATGATCGCGTCGTTGGAATCGAGGACCACGGTCGCCAGGCGCAGAAGCGCCTTCTCCGCGAGCTTGCGCTCCTGGATGTCGACGAGCGCCATCACGGCCCCCTCGGTCCGGCTTTTTTGAGTTTTGCTCTTGTCGGTCCGGTACGGGCGGATGATGAGGTAATACCAGCGGCCTTCGGCGTCCTGGACTTCCTGGGATTGGACCCGGCCGTTCTTGATCACGCTCAGAAGCTGCTGCTTCAGATCGGGAAGGCGCAGCGGAAGCTCCATATCCACGATGGACCGACCGACCTTGTCCGAGGAGAGGCCGAGGGCCTTCTCGGCCGCCGGCGTGAAACGATGGACCGTCAGCTTGGTATCGAGCAGGACGACCGGGATGTTGATGTTGGCCAGAAGGTTGGAAAGGTCGTTGTTGGCGCGGCTCAGGATCTCGCTGCCGCGCACCACCTCCTCGGTGGAGGTGGTCAGCTCCTCGTTGGCGGACTGAAGCTCCTCGTTGGTGGACTGGAGCTCTTCCTTGGTGGTCTCGAATTCCTCGTTGATGCTCTGCAGCTCTTCATTGCTGGACAGCAAGGACTCATTGGAGGCCTTGAGCCTCGCGTTGGTCGATTCCTGCTCGTCGATGATGGACTTGAGGTGCGCCCCGGAAACCGCGAGATCCTCTTTCAGCTCGACGATCCGGCGGCTGTCCTTTCCGGGACGCGCGGCTTCCGCGTTGGGCGCTTCCTCGAAAATGAGGAGGAAGTATTCCTTCTGGTGATCGGGGGACTTGATCGGGAGGACTTCGAAGCGGATCCGCCGGGCGGCCCCGCCGTCCGGCGCCGCGATCTCCTTGCCGACGGCGCCGGCCGATTCCTTCGACGCCTGGATGGCCGCGCGAAGCTCGAGCAGGAACTCCCCCTCGGCCATGCGCCGAAGGTTCAGGCTCGGCTTGCCGGGTATCTGCCGGAGATAGGGCGAGGTGTTTCCCAGGAACCGGAGGATCTCCAGCTCGGCGTTGACGATCACGCCGTTGGGCGTGTAGCGCGCGGGCAGGACGGCGTCCAGCCGGCCCTGAAGGTCGGGGACGGCCGGGACGGGCGCGCCGGCGCTCTCCGCGGCCCGATCGGAGCCGGTGAAGGCCGAGTCCGTTTCCAGAAAACGGCTCGGCGGCGTGAAATCCAGGCGGGCCTTCGACGCCGCGGCCCGCACGGAGAAGACCTTGCGCTTCTCGTCGAGCGGCGTGAAGCGCCCGGAGAAATCCCCGACGCTCTCCGAGCGTCCGAGCATCAGGAGGCCCCGCGGCTTCAACGCGTACTGGAATATCTGCAGGACTTTTTCCTGAAGCGCCGGCCCCAGATAGATCATGAGGTTGCGGCAGCTGATCAGGTCCAGGCTCGTGAAAGGCGGGTCCTGGACGAGGTTGTGGACGGCGAAGACGCAGCGTTCGCGCAGGAACGGGGCGATGCGATAGCCGTCCTCCGTTTCGACGAAGAAGCGCTTCAGCCGCTCGCCGGAGAGCCCGGCCGTCTGCCTCTTGGTGTAATAGCCGGCGCGGGCCCTCTCGATGACGGCGGGGTTCACGTCGGTGGCGAATATCTGGAACGGGAGTTGGCCGGCCCGTTTGCCGAGGAACTCGAGCAGGTTCATCGCATGCGAATAAGCCTCTTCGCCCGTGGAGCACCCGGCCACCCAGATGCGCGCGGGCGCGCCGGCGGCCGTGTTCTTGACGATGCGCGGATAGATCGTGCTCTTCAAGGCCCGGAAGGACTCCGGTTCCCGGAAGAAGGAGGTCACGCAGATCAGGATGGCGTTGAAGAGCTGATCGACCTCCTCGGGATCCGATTTCAGGAGGCGGAGATACTTCTCCGGCTCGCGGACCCGCCTCAGCGCCATGCGCCGCTGGATGCGCCGGCGCAGGGTGTTCCGCTTATAGAGCCCGAACTCGACGCCCTTGGCGGCCCGCAGGCATTCGAGGATCCGGTTGAGGGCGTCCTCGGCCTTGGGCTTGCCTTGGGGCCTCCCCCCGTCGAGGCGCCCGATGCCGAGCCTTCGGCCGATCTCGCGCGGGGAAAGGACGAAATCCACGCAGCCGGAAACGACGGCGGAGTGAGGCATGCTGAGATGGGCCGCGGTGTCGGCGTCCTGGGCGAAGGTCGTCCCGCCTCTTTCCTTGATGGCCTGCAGTCCCGCCGTCCCGTCGGAACCCGCGCCCGACAGGAGGACTCCGATCGCCATTTCCCTCTGGTCGCCGGCCAACGATCGGAAGAAGCCGTCGATGGGATAGTGCCGGCCGGTTTTGCGGTCGGGCACGGAGAGCTGGAGCGTCCCGCCCTTGAGGCGCATCGCGCGATTGGACGGGACGACGTAGATCCGGTTAGGCTCGACCCGGTCCCCGTTTTGGACCTCTCCCACCGGCAGCCGGGTGCAGCGCGCCAGAATCTCGGCCAGGTGGCTCTTGAACTGGGGCGCCAGATGCGGAACGAGGATGAAGGCCATGCCCGGATTGCGCGGCAGGGCGTTGAGGAGGTCCTCGAACGCCTTGAGGCCCCCGGCCGAAGCGCCGATGGCGACGATCGGGAACGCCTTGGCCTTACGGGAATTCTTCACGAGTAATGATACCTCTCCTGGACGCGTCACGGAGGATGGTGATGTAACGCTTTATCGACGGAAAATGTCCATCAGCGGCTGTAGCTGGTCCAAAGCAAAGGCTGCCCCGACGCCTGCTGGGTCTCCCCGGACGCCTCGGCCGTGACGAACAGGTCGAAGGTGTGAAGCGGGGTCTCGGCCAGCAGAGAGCCGGACAAATTCGAGTCGACCTTCAGCGCGCCGATGCTTTGCGGAGCCGCGTCCTTGTTCGCCTGGGTCCAAACGACGTAGCTGCCGGCCGCGGGCGTGAGCTTATCCGGATGCGGCAGGTGCTTGACCCGCAGGACGATGCTCGTGTTGCCGTTCCTGGTCTCGCTGAAGCGCGCGCTGCCCTCGGCCGCGGGCATGCTCGGGCTGGCCGACATGTTGACCTTGCCGCCGAAAAGCGCGCAGCCCGTCAGAAGCGCCGCCGCCAAAATCGCCGTCGATCCTCGTGAGCTCATGCCGTTCTCCTTGCGTCCCGGTTACTCTACCCCCTTCCATGGAATGTTCCCATGCGTAATTATACCGATGCCGCCTTGGCCGCCCGCTCCGATGTACTAATACGCAGCCGCCCTCGTATTACTCCGCATTTAACCGATCGAAAATGGAAGCTACCCTATCGGCGGCGCCGTCGCAAGGAGATCCTATGGATACCAGCTCGCTCGTTTACTCATACGCGGCGGCCGCGCTCGTCGCGGGCGTCGTCACCTTGGCCTTCTCCCCGGCCATCAACCGCGTCCTTCTCAAGCTTATTCCGGACGAAATCGCCCCGGCCTGGTCTCAGTTCATCAAGTTCGCGCTGTTCGTCTCCTCCTTCGTCGGGGGCATGCCCAACGCCGCGCCGGGGCGCTTCATCGATCGCAACGGTCCCGCCGTCACCCTCCCTGTCGAGGGAGCGGAGCTCCTCATGGTGATGAAGTCCGTCAGCGGGGCGCTCACGGCCGCTTCGTGGACCTTGCTCATCTTCTTCGGCGCGACCTTGGGCGCCTACGGCGCGATGCGCTTCTGGGCCGTGCTCAAGGATCGCCGCGATACCGAGGCGAAGGCGCTCGAACGCCGCGCGGCGAAGCAACGCGAGGATAAAGCGATCCAGGACGCGGGCGCGGGAAAGCTCGACGAGGCGCCCAAGAGGATCGAGGAGCAAAAATCCCCAGAGCCTCCCAAACCGCGAGAGGCCGCCGGCGAAAGCCCGGCGCAGGACCAACCCTCGACCAAGGCCTGACCTCGCACGAGCGCTTATCCCTGCGTCGCCGCGGCGTCCCACCGCCAGTCGCGGATCTCCGGCATGTCCTCGCCGTGAAGGCCGATGTAGCGCGTATGCTCGCGAAGCTTGTCCTGAAGCCGGAGCTTGAGCGCGGCGCCTTTCTCCCCCGTCGCGGGAAGCCGGTCGAGGACGTCGATCGCGAGGTGGAAGCGGTCCATGTCGTTGAGGACGGTCATGTCGAAAGCCGTGGTGATCGCACCCTCCTCCTTGTAGCCGCGGACATGCATGTTTTCGTGGTTGGCGCGGCGATAGGCCAGGCGGTGGATCAGCCACGGATAGCCGTGGAAGGCGAAGATGACCGGCTTGTCCTTGGTGAACAGCGCGTCGAACTCCGCGTCGCCGAGGCCATGAGGATGCTCGCCTTCCGGCTGAAGGGTCATGAGGTCGACGACGTTGACGACGCGCAGCCTCAGGTCCGGCAGCTCCTTGCGCAGGATGGACACGGCGGCGAGCGTCTCCAAGGTCGGAACGTCGCCGGCGCAGGCCATGACCGCGTCCGGCTCTCCGCCTCCGTCGCTGCCCGCCCAGTCCCAGACCCCGATGCCCTTGGCGCAATGCCGCGCGGCGGCGTCCATCGCCAGCCATTGCGGGGCCGGGTGCTTGCCCGCGATCACGACGTTGACGTAATGCCGGCTGCGCAGGCAGTGATCCATCACCGACAGCAGGCAGTTCGCGTCCGGCGGCAGATAGACGCGCACGACGCCGGACTTCTTGTTGACGACATGATCGAGGAAGCCGGGATCCTGGTGGGAGAAGCCGTTGTGATCCTGCCGCCAGACATGCGAGGCCAGCAGATAGTTCAGGGACGCGATCTTTTTTCGCCACGGGAGGCGCGACGACACCGTGAGCCACTTCGCGTGCTGATTGAACATCGAATCCACGAGGTGGATGAAGGCCTCGTAGCAGTTGAACAGCCCGTGGCGCCCCGTGAGCAGGTAGCCCTCGAGCCAGCCCTCGCATTGGTGCTCGCTGAGCATCTCGATGACGCGCCCGTCGGGCGCCAGGAACTCGTCCTCGGGCTCCACGGCGCCCGCCCATTGCCGGTCCGTCGCCTCGAAGACGGCGCCCAGGCCGTTGGAGATCGTTTCATCGGGCCCGAAGAGGCGGAAATTACGCTCCTCGGCGTTGAGCTTGATGACGTCGCGCAGGAAAGGGCCGAGCACGCGCGTGTCCCCGGGCCCGCGAACGCCGGGCGAGGCGACCGCGAGCGCGTAATCCCTGAAATCGGGCATGCGCAGATCGCGAAGAAGAAGGCCGCCGTTGGCGTGCGGGTTGGCTCCCATCCGGCGAGCGCCCTTCGGGGCCAGGTCCGCCAATTCGGGCCGCAGGGCCCCGCTCGCGTCGAAGAGCTCCTCGGGCCGATAGCTTCTCAGCCAGGCTTCGAGCTCGCGCAGGTGCTTCGGGCTGGTCCGCGGGTCGTTCAGCGGCACCTGATGGGCCCTGAACGTTCCCTCGATCTTCCGGCCGTCGACCTTCTTCGGACCGGTCCAGCCCTTGGGCGAGGCGAGAACGATCATGGGCCAGCGCGGGCGCGCCGCGTCGCCGCGGGTCCGGGCGCCGGCCTGAATGTCCTTGATCTCCCCCACGGCCAGATCGAGCATCTCCGCCATCTCCGCGTGCATCCGCCCAGGCTCGCTGCCCTCGACGAAATACGGCGTCCACCCGTAGCCGTGGAACAGCTCCTTGAGCTCCTCGCGGCCGATCCGGGCGAGTATGGCCGGGTTGGCGATCTTGTAGCCGTTGAGATGCAGGATCGGCAGGACCGCGCCGTCCGTCGCCGGATTGAGGAACTTGTTCGAATGCCACGCGGTGGCCAGCGGACCGGTCTCCGCTTCCCCGTCGCCGACGACGCAGGCGGCGATCAGCTCCGGGTTGTCGAACACCGCCCCGAACGCGTGGCTCAGGGAATACCCGAGCTCTCCGCCCTCGTGGATCGACCCGGGGCATTCCGCCGAGGCGTGGCTCGAGATCCCTCCGGGGAAGGAGAACTGCGTGAAGAGCTTTCGCAGCCCGCCTTCGTCCCGGCCGATCTCGGGGTAGACCTCGGTGTAGGCGCCCTCGAGATAGGTGTTGCTCACCACCGCCGGGCCGCCGTGGCCGGGGCCGGAGATGAAGATCATATCGAGGTCCCGCTCCTTGATGATGCGGTTGAGGTGCGCATAGATGAAATTCTGGCCGGGCGTCGTGCCCCAATGCCCCAGGAGCATGCGCTTGACGTCCTCCGCCGCGAGCGGCCGCCTGAGCAGGGGATTGTCGCGAAGATAGATCATCCCGAGCGACAGGTAGTTGGCGGCCCGCCAATAAGCGTCGAGCTTCTCGAAGCGATGTTCCATGGATGCATTATGCCGCGCGGCGCGGCGTCCGCCAATACGCAATAGTACGGGCCGCCTGCGTAGAACTCCGTATTGGTCCGGAGGCGGGCATCCCGCATACTCTCGGGGGCTTCCCGCGACGCCCGCTATGCGCCAACTGACCTTGCTGCTTTGCCTCCTCGCCGCGCCTCTCTCCGCGGCGCCGCCGAGGAAGCCCCACCTCGCGGCGGGGCTCGTCATCGCCGCGATCAGAATCGAGACGCGCAACGTCTTCGACACGAGCGCCCCGCCGGAGAACAAGCTCCTTTATAAGGCGGCCAACCGCCTCCACATCACGACGTTCGAGCCCGTCATCCGGCGCGAGCTTCTCTTCGAGATCGGAGACGCCTACGACCCGCTGCTGATCGAGGAGACGGAGCGCAACCTGCGCGGCCTGTCCTTCATCCGCCGCGCGGAGATCTCGGCGACGATCAACGATCAGGGCACGGTCGACGTGCTCGTGCGGACCTACGACTCCTGGACGCTCGAGGTCGTCGCCAGCTTCAAGCGGGCCGGAGCCGTCACCAACATCAAGGCGGGCATCGCCGAGCACAACATACTCGGCCAGGGCAAATCGGGCTCCGCCGTCTACAGCCGCGACGGCGCCGCGGAGTCGAAGTCCTTCGCCTACAAGGACGTCCAGTTCCTCCACTACAAGCGCCTCCAATATTCGATGGTCGCGATCACCGCTCCCGGGAATCAGAATTTCTCGGTGGCCCTGAACCGCCCCTTCTACGCCTCGATCGCGCGGCGGGCCGCAGGGGCCTCCGTGAGCTACGGCTCGAGCGCCGCCGGCGAAGGCGTGTCCCGCCGGATCGGCGAGGCCGGGGGCAGCTACGGCATCGCCTTCGCGACCTCCACCTCGCGCACGCGGCGCCTGAGCTTGGGCCTCCTGACCCGCCGCTCGCAATCCACCGGGGCGGTCCCCGATCTGGAGCAGCTGACCTTCCTGAAGGCGGGCGTCGACTGGCAGGAGCTCGACTTCCTGACGGCGCGGCGCATCCAGAATTTCACGCGCGACGAGGACTTCAACCTCGGGCTCGGCATTTTCCCCAGCGTGGCCTGGGCGCCGATGGTGCGCGCGCTCGGCACCACCCAGGCGCAGCTGATCCCGCGGCTCGACCTGAGCAAGGGCTTCACCTGGTCGAACCAGCTCCTGCTCCTCAAATCCGGCTACGCCTCGAAATACGTCAACGGCGCCAACGGCAACGCCGTCGCCTCCCTCGACGCGGCGTTCTTCCTGCGCGCCCTGCGGTTCCAGACCTTGTCCTTCCACGCCGGCCTCGACCTCGGCTGGCGGCTCGACTCCGCGCACCTGCTGACGCTCGGCGAGCTCAACGGCCTGCGCGGCTACGGCCTCAGCGAGTTCTCCGGAAACCGCCGCATTCTCTTTAACATCGAGGACCGCATCTACGTCTGGGACGACATGTTCAGCCTGATGGACGTCGGCGCGGTCGCGTTCTTCGACTCCGGCTACGCCTGGGCGGCGGCCGACCGTCTCCAAGGGTCCGACCTGAAGAGCAGCGTCGGCCTGGGGCTGCGGCTGGCCCCCTCCCGCTCGGGCAGCAACAGCCCCGTGCGCATCGACATGGCCTTCCCGCTCAATCGCGCCTCGGGCCGCGCCGTCTGGTCCCTGTCCGTGCTGGCGGGCCAGGCGTTCTAAGCTCTGTAGTTCTACGCGCTTCGACGAGTACAACTCCGAATATCACGAAGCGGCGCCCGGGCGTATACTCGTATCGCGTCCGACGTCATGGACCCACAGGAGAACCAGAATGAAAACCAAGGACAAGATGCTCGGAGCCGGGATCGGCCTCGCGGCGCTCGCCGCCGCCGGAACGTACTTTCTCTACGGCAAGCGCGGCGCCAAGAACCGCGAGACCGTCGCCGGCTGGGCGCTGCAGGTGAAGGGGCAGGTGCTCGAGAAGATGGAGAAGCTCAAACACGTCAACCAGCAGACGTACAACGAGCTCATCGAGGAGACGGTCGAGCGCTTCGGCCGCGTCAAGAACGTCAGCGCCGCCGAGCTCAAGCTCATCACCGCGGACCTCAAGAGCGCCTGGTCGCACATCAACAAGCAGCTCAAATGAACCTCGCGACCAAGGCTGTCGACGGCAAGCCGTTCCTGAGCGACATCAAGACGCTCCGGGATCGCGCGCGCCTGCACATCGTCGAAGGCGCCGTGACCGCCGGCTACAAGGCCGAGCGGGAGACCGTCATCAAGCTCCTCAACGAGGCGCTCGCGACCGAGATCGTCTGCGTCCTGCGCTACAAGCGCCATCACTTCATGGCGCGCGGGCTCGAGGCGCGGCCGGCCGCGGCCGAGTTCGCGCAGCACGCGCTCGAGGAGCAGGCCCACGCGGACCTGCTCGCCGGGCGGATCACCCAGCTCGGCGGCGAGCCGGACTTCTCGCCGGAGGGCCTCGCGACGCGGAGCCACGCGGAATACGCGGAGGGCAAGGACCTCTCGGACATGATAAAGGAAGACCTCATCGCGGAACGCATCGCCATCGACAGCTACGGCGAGATGATCCGCTATATCGGCGGCGACGACCCGACGACCCGCATCATGCTGGAAGGCATACTGGCCATGGAAGAAGAACACGCCGACGACCTGTCATCGATGCTCAAGGAGAAAAAATGAAAACCTCGCTTCGCTTCGCCCCTCGCTGGATCTCGGCGCTCGTGCTCGCGGCGGCCGTCCTCGCGCCGGAATTCGCCCGCGCGGAAGGCCCGGAGATCGCCGAGGGCGTGTCCCTCGGCGGACGCGCCATGTATTACCGTCCCAAAGGAGCCGACGAAGGCTCGCTGAGCGGCGGCGCGCAGCTGCGCGTGCATCTCTCCTCGATGTTCGCGCTCGAGGGCTCCATCGACTACCGCAAGTCGACCTTCGGAACCGTGACCGTGGACGTCTACCCCGTGCAGGCGTCGCTGCTGATGTACCTGCTGCCCTCGTCCCCCCTGACGCCCTACCTCCTGGCCGGAGGCGGGTGGTACTACACTCATGTCCGGGCGCCGTATGAGAAGACGCAGTACCGCTTCGGCCCCCACGCGGGCGCGGGCTTGAAGATGTCGCTGAGCAAGTCCTGGTCCATCGACGGCTCGTACCGCTACCTGTGGACCCGAGACATCAACTCCGAGGACCTCGCGCATCCCGCGGGGCGCAACTTCAGCGACAACGGCTATATGCTGACCGCGTCGCTGAACCATCATTTCTAGGCATCGCCATCGACGGGGAGGTTTATGATCAACAGACATCGTGCCGGCGTCGCGACGTCCTGCGTCATGCTGTTGGCGGCGGCCGTGGCGGCGCAGGAGTCCGCGCCGCCCCCGCCCCCGCCCGTCTCGGTTGCCCCTCTTCCCGTCCCGCCGCTGCTGGTCAAGCCGATGCCGGGCCAGCCGGTGAGGGTCGAACCGCTGCCGGACCCGAGGACGGGAGCGCAGACGGCGCCGGCGACGACCCTGAACATCGCGACGGCGCCGGCCATCGTGCCCTTGATCGCGCCCGGCCCGGCGCCGGCGCCGCCGCCTCCGGTGCTCGGCACCGAGATCAGCAGCAAGCTCAAGGCCGACGAGAAGCATTTCAACGAGAAAAGCGACCGGGCCCGCCGCGAGTTCGATTTGAGGCAGGCCGAGGAGAGGAAGGCCTTCGAGGCCTCGCCGCCCGGCGCCGGATTTTGGGAGCGCCGCCGGCTCGGCCGGAAGTTCCGCGCGGATCAGGCCCTGAGCCGCCGCGAGTTCCTCGCCGACCAGGAAACGAAGCGCAAGACGTACGAGTGGCGTTATCCGTAGGAGATTTTCATGGAAAGCATGATCCTGGCCGTTTCATTGATGTGCGCGATGGGCGTCCCGTCCCCGGCGCTGGCCGCGGAGCAGGCCCGGGCCGTCGAGACGCGGGAGGCCTACGTCAAGAAGGCCCACGCCGCCGTCGACGCCCTCGGCGCCAAGATCGACGCGCTCGAGGCCAAGGCCGCGAAGGCCGGCGGGGAGGCGCGGGAGAACGCCGACGACCGGCTCAGGGCGCTCAAGGTCCGGCGCAAGTCGCTCAAGAAGGACCTCGTCCGGCTCAAGCGCGCGGGCGACAAGGCCTGGACGAAGGTCAAGGCGGGCGTCGACCGGGGCATCGCGGACCTCGAGAAGGCGTACGACGAAGCCGCCGGCGACCGGCGCTAAAACGACCGCCGGCCGCGAAGCAGATGGTGCAGGCCGGCCTTCGGGTCGGTTGGATGGAAGAACGGAATCTGGGCGCGTTGGAAGTCGAACTGCACGAGCACGCCCGCCGTGTGCCCCCCGTGGCCCCGCGCGCGCCGGGCGTTGACGCCGTAGCCGTAGCTCGTCAGAACCTGCCAGGCCTTCGATTTCGACAGGTACGCGAGGCCTCCGCCGACCCCGGTCTGGGACTTGCCGCGCTGCTCGAAGCCGGGCGCGAACTCGACGAGCGCGCTCGCCACGGTGACGCTCGTCGTCCAGGTCCGCCGGTCGCGGCTCATCGGGATGATGTACGTCCCGCCGATCAGCGCGAACCTTTTCGCGGATAACTCCTGATAATAATACCCGGGCAGCGAGAGCGGGAACTCGGCCGCCATCGGCAGATCCCCGCCGAGGCGGAACGCGCTGAAGCGGTCGGCGCGCAGGCTCGTGCCGGCGCTGACGGCCGCGACGAAGCGATTCTCGGACTTCGTTTCGTTGTAGATCAGCAGCGCCCGGCCCCAGAACAGGCGGGAGGTCTTTTCGACGCGGCGGTCGCCCGCGTAGCCGTAGGCCATGGGCTCGAGCCGCCGGCTGCCTTCGTACCACGCGGATACCTCCATCGCGAGGTTGGGGCTCAGCATCGGCTCCTTGCCGCCGAAGCGAAGGCCGGCGCGCGTATTGACCTCGGTCTGCGGCTCCGGGATCGCGAAGAAGGGGTCCGTCGTCCTGTCGTGGCCGAACTTGGCGTAATGGACCTCGACGCGCGCGAGGCCCGCGAGCGGCACCGGCCCGTAAGGCGGGAAATCGTGGTAGGCGCTCAAGGAGGCCCGGACCCCGTCGCCCCTGAAGCTTTCTTCCTTGATGTAGCGGTGCCCGCGGATCTCGGTGTGGCTGTCGGCGAAGGCTCCGCCCGCCAGCCCGATCCCGAGATCGGTCTTCCCGCCGAGCGCCTGGGCGAAGGCCACCTCGGAGTCCGCGTAGCCGGGGGCCAGGACCAGCCGCAGGGAACGCTTCGGCGACAAAAAGAGGGGCGCGTTGAGGTGGTAGTAGGCGTACGCCGCCAGCGGCCCGCGCCGGTCGAGCGCCTGTTCGAAGCCCACCTGCAGCAGCTGGCGGCGCTCGGGATCCATCTGCGCGGAGGCAGGAAGCGCGGCGGCGCAAAGCAGCCCGGCGAGCAAGGTCCTTTTCATTCGAGGCTAGGCCAGGCGCCGGCCGGTCGCGAGGCGGAAGATGAACATCACGACCGCGATCACGAGCAGAAGATGGATCAGGCCGCCGCCGACGTTGACGGAGAAGCCTCCCACCCACGACAGCAGCACCAGCAGGATCACGACGTCGAGCAGGCTCATAAGCGTCTCCTTGGGTCCTCTATAAGGATACCGCCTCCCTCCCGACGGGGCTATTCGGAGTTCTACCCGCCCGGCCGCGTAGAACTCCGCATAGGCGGCGAGCGCGCGGCGAGGTATAGTTCCTCAGCGTCGCGCTGCGCTGAAGTCCAAAGGAGAACACCGTGAAAAAGATAATCATGCTCGCGCTCGCCTGCCTGGCCGCCTCCGCCGTTTCCGCCCGCGCCCAGAAAGCCGGGGACACCGGCGCCGGCGTCGTGCTCGGCGCCCCGACCGGCGTCACGGGCAAGCTCTGGCTCACCGGGACCCAGGCCGTCGACGCCGGGCTCGGCTGGAACTCGGAACTGACCGTCTACGGCGACTATCTCTGGCACGCCTGGGACGTCGTGCCGCAGCCGCCCGAGGGCAAGATGCCGGTCTACCTCGGCCTCGGCGCGCAGGCGCGCACCTTCCATGAGACGGAGTTCGCCATCCGCACGGTCGCCGGCATCGCCTACTGGCTGCCGCGCCACCCGGTCGAGATCTTCCTCGAGCTCGTCCCCGTGTTCCGCCTGACCCGTCACGAGGGCGTCGGCCTGGAAGCCGGGCTCGGCGTGCGCTACTACTTCACCGCCGGCAAATAAAGGTTGCGCTCCCGTCACGAAGGCGGCCGCTAAGCCATGATAAGATGCGCCCAGAGGTCAAAATGAGAATAGTTCTCCACGTGCTCGTCAGCGCCTTCGCGGTGTTCATCACCGGCCGGCTCCTGCCCGGCGTGAGCATCGACGGCTTCGGCACGGCCATCGTGGTCGCGATCGTGCTCGCCCTCGTCAACGCGGTGCTCGGCCCGGTCCTGGTCGCCCTGACCCTGCCCATCAACGTCGTGACCCTCGGCCTCTTCACGTTCGTCATCATCGGGGGCCTCGTCATGCTGACGGCGGCCGTCGTCCCGGGCTTCCGGGTCGCGAGCTTCTGGTGGGCGCTGGGCTTCGCCTTCGTCCTCGCGCTCGTCAACTCCGCGTTTCACGCGGTCACGGCGGTATGAACATGAATCGAATCGCTTCGCTCGCGCTGCTCGTCCTCGGCGTCATCCTGCTCGCGATGGGCTGGGACGCCTACCGCTCGATCGGCTCGGACGTCTCCCGCGTCTTCACCGGCGCGCCGACGGACCGCGCCGTCTGGCTGCTCGTCGGCGGCGGTCTGGCGGCCGCCGCCGGACTCGGCGGCCTTTCCCGGGGGAAATAAAACGTCGTCCTTCCGTCATGGAGGCGGCGCGGGCGAAATGATAGGATGCGCCATCGCCGTCATATAAGGAGCGCTCCCATGAAAAACCCCTCTCTCGACAGCTTCCAGACCCGCAAGACCCTGGCGGTCGGCTCGCGGAAGTTCGACTACTTCAGCCTCGCCGCCCTCGCCGAGAAGGGCTTCGACCTCGCGAATATGCCGTTCTCGATGAAGATCTTCCTCGAGAACCTGCTGCGCCACGAGGACGGCATGGTCGTCAAGAAGGGAGACATCGAAGCCGTCGCCAAGACCGTCGGGACCAAGCCCGCCGAGCGCGAGGTGTTCTTCATGCCCGCCCGGGTCGTGATGCAGGACTTCACCGGCGTGCCGGCGGTCGTCGACCTCGCCGCGATGCGCGACGCCATCAAGAAGCTCGGCGGCGACGCCGAGCGCATCAACCCCTTCCAGCCCGTCGACCTCGTCATCGACCACAGCGTGCAGGTCGACTTCTTCGGCGCCTCCGACGCCTTCGACAAGAACTCGGAGCTCGAGTTCTCGCGCAACAAGGAGCGATACTCTTTCCTTAAGTGGGGCCAGAAGGCGTTCTCCAACTTCCGCGCGGTGCCGCCCGAGACCGGCATCGTCCACCAGGTGAACCTGGAGTATTTGGCGAAGGTCGTTTGGACCTTGGACGGCTTGGCCTATCCCGACACCGTCATCGGCACCGATTCCCACACCACGATGATCAACGGCCTCGGGGTCGTCGGCTGGGGCGTGGGCGGCATCGAGGCCGAGGCCGCGATGCTCGGCCAGGCCATGCCCATGCTGATCCCCGAGGTGGTCGGCTTCCGCCTCACCGGGACGCTCTCCGAGGGCGTGACCGCGACCGACGCGGTGCTCACCGTCACCCAGATGCTGCGCAAGAAAGGAGTCGTGGGTAAGTTCGTCGAGTTCTACGGCCCCGGCGTCGCGGGCCTCGCGCTCGCCGACCGCGCGATGATCGCCAACATGGCCCCCGAGTACGGCGCCACCGTCGGCTTCTTCCCGGTCGATGAGCGCACCCTCGACTACCTCCGCGTCTCCGGACGGCCCGAGGACGACATCGCCCTCGTCGCGGCGTACTGCAAGGCCCAAGGCCTTTTCCGGGACGACAAGTCCGAGCCCGCGTTCGCCGAATCGCTCGCCCTCGACCTCTCCACGATCATACCGTGCGTCGCGGGACCGAAGCGCCCCCAGGACCGCATCGAGCTCGGCTCGGTCAAGAAGCAGTGGCTGGCGACCGACCTCCCGGGCTTCTTGAAGGAGAAGGACAAGAAAGGGAACACTCCCGCTCCGGCCGGGACCATGGTCGACGTGCGCGACTACAAGCTCGGCCACGGCGCGGTCACGCTCGCGGCCATCACCTCGTGCACCAACACCTCCAACCCGGGCGTGCTCATCGCCGCGGGGCTCCTCGCGCAGAAGGCCGTCGCCAAGGGCCTGACGGTCAAGCCGTGGGTGAAGACATCTCTCGCCCCCGGCTCCAAGGTCGTGATGGACTACCTCAAGTCCGCCGGCCTCGTCGAGCCGCTTGAAAAATTAAAGTTCCACCTCGTGGGCTACGGCTGCACGACGTGCATCGGCAACTCCGGTCCTCTGCCCGAGGAAGTCGCCAAGGCCGTCTCGGAGAACAACCTCGTCGTTTCCGCCGTCATCTCGGGAAACCGCAACTTCGAGGGCCGCGTCAATCCGTTGGTCAAGGCCAACTACCTCGCCTCACCGCCTCTCGTCGTCGCCTACGCCCTGGCCGGCAACGTCGATCTGGATCTCGCGACGGAACCGCTCGGAACCGGGAAAGACGGCAAGCCCGTGTATCTCAAAGACATCTGGCCCACGAACGACGAGGTCGCCGCGGCCGTCGATAAGCACGTCACGCGCGAGACGTTCTTAAGGCAGTATAAAGATGTTTTTGCCGGCGACAAGAACTGGCAGTCGCTGAACGTCGCGGCCACCGAGCTGTATGACTGGGACGAGAAGTCGACCTACGTGCGGCTGCCCCCGTATTTCGCCGACCTCGATCTTAAACCCAGGACGCTGACCGACCTCAAGGGCGCCCGCGCGCTGGCGGTGTTCGGCGACTCGGTGACGACCGACCATATTTCGCCGGCCGGCAACATCGCCAAGGATTCCCCCGCGGGCCGCTACCTGGAGTCGAAGGGCGTGAAGTCCTCGGACTTCAACAGCTACGGCGCGCGCCGCGGAAACCACGAGGTCATGATGCGCGGCACCTTCGCCAACATCCGGATCAAGAACCTCATGCTCAAGGACGTGACCGGCGGCTACACCATGCACATCCCGTCGAAGCAGCAGCTGGCGATCTGGGACGCGGCGGAGAAGTACCAGGCGACCCAGACGCCGCTGATCGTCATCGCGGGCAAGGAGTACGGCACGGGCTCCTCGCGCGACTGGGCCGCCAAGGGCCCGGCGCTGCAGGGCGTCAAGGCCGCGATCGCCCAGAGCTTCGAGCGCATCCACCGCTCGAACCTCGTCGGCATGGGCGTGCTGCCCCTGCAGTTCCTCGAGGGCGAGTCGGCGCAGACCCTCGGCCTGACCGGCTACGAGACCTTCGACGTCCTGGGGCTGGCCTCGGTCAAGCCGCGCGGCCACCTCGTCGTGCGCGCGAAGGACGAAGCGGGCAAGACCAAGGAGTTCAAGGTCATGTGCCGCATCGACACCCCGATCGAGCTCGAGTACTACCGCTGCGGCGGCGTGCTGCGCTTCGTGCTGGGCCAGATGCTGGCGGGCTCGAGCAAGACCCCCGTCGCGGCTTAGCTCTGCCCTGGAAGCTCCTGGCGGATCTCGTCCTGGCCGCGCACGCGGCCTGGGTGCTGTTCAACGTCCTGGGGCCGCTGTGGTGCTGGAAGCGGCCGGCCTGGCGCGTCGTCCACCTCGCGACCTTGGGCTCGACCGTGCTGATCATGGCGCTGCGGGGCGTCTGCCCCCTGACCGAGCTGGAGAATCACTTCCTCGCGCGAAGCGATCCCTCCGCCTCTCATGCGGGGGGCTTCATCGCGCGCTTTCTGGAGAGGATCGTCTACTGGGAGGTAACCCCGGGCGCGCTGGGCGCGGCGACGGGGCTCTGGCTCGTCCTCTGGCTCGCGCTCTACGTCCGGCTGTGGCGGCGCGAGCGTTCCTGACCGTCCGAGCCCGCCGCGACTGTTTCCGGAAACAGTTGGCCCACTCGCACCGGTGCGCGTCCCGCTAACCCTTGCGCAGCTTGAAGCGGCCGAGGCGGAAGCGGTGCAGGTTGAGCTCGGATTTGCCGCCGACGATGAGCTCGGCCATGGACTTGCCGATGATCGGGGCGAACTTGAAGCCGTGGCCGGAGAACCCGGCGGCGACGAAGCCGTTGGGCGCGTCGGGCAGGCGGTCGAGGATGAAGTCGTCGTCGGGGGTGTTGTCGTACCAGCAAACGTGCCCCTCGAAGTCGACGAAGTTCGCCAGCTCGGGCATGTACTGCTTGAGGAACTTGCGGCAGGATTTCTCGAACTTCGGCGACAGCGTGCGCTGCTCGTCGGGGTCCGCGGCCTTCACGACGGGCCCCTTGCGGTGGTCGCCGATCTTGATGAAGCCCTGGATGTGGACCGGGAAGCCGTAGAAGCCGCCGCTCTGGCTCGCGAAGACGGGGAAGTGCTCGGGGCGGTAGCGGCCGCGGCCCTCCTGGGGTCTCAAGAACAATTGCTCTTGTTTCGTAATCTTGATCGGCACGCCCCACGGCTTGAGCAGCTCGTTGGACCAGTACCCGGCCGCGAAAAGGAATTTGTCGGCCTCCCAGACCTTGCCCGCCGAGTCCTTGACCGATTTGATCCCGGTCTTGTCCTTCTGGACCGAGACGACCTTCACGCCGTTGCGGATCTTCACGCCCTTGCGCTGGGCGATCGACGCGGTCGCCGCGACGGCGCGGCTGGCCCAGATCATGCCGCCGTCGGGATGAAACAGCGCCCATTTGAACGCGCCCGAGCGGTACATCGGGTAGCGCTTCCTGACGTCCGGGGGTGCCAACTTCTCGAAGCGGACCTTGCGGTCCTTGAGCACGGCCAGGCTCTGCGCCTCGTAGCCCGCGGCCTTGGGCGCCAGCTCGAGCATGCCGTTCTGCAGCAAAAGGGTTTCCTCGGAGAGGGTGTTCAGCTCGAGCCACATCGGCAGCGCCTTGAGCGCCATCTCGGTGTAGAACGAGTCCTTGCCGTAGGTGAGGCGGAACACGCGCAGATGGTCGCCCGAGGCCGCCCACTGGTTGGGCACGTCGCGCTGGTCGAGGATGGTGACCGAGTGGCCGAGCAGGGCCAGGTGGTAGGCCGTCTGCACGCCCATGATGCCGCCGCCGACGATGATCACCGAGTTCTTGACGCTCATTTGAGAAACCGCCCTCCGATCCTGCGCGCGACGCCTTCCGGCGGCGAGCCGTGCCCGACCTGCATCCACTTCCCGCCCTCGGCCTCGGCCAGCTCGCCGAGCTCCACGTCCGCCGTCACGACCGTCGTCGAGCCGCCTTTGCTCCATTTGCGGGAGCGCACGCGGTCGAGGATCATGTCGTCGGCCTTCAGCTCGCGCGTGAAGCTCACGCGGAAGTTTTCCGGCCTCGGGCCGCCGAGCGCCCGGAACGCCCCGTCAAAAAACAGCTCGATCTCGACTTCTCCGCCGGCGTCCTCGCACAGCTGGGCGAAGATCACCGTGATCCGGTCCGTGTCCGCGTCTTCCTGGGCCGCGTGAGCCGGACCGCCGTAGCCGTAGGCGGTGCGGACCAGATTCGTGCCATCGACGCAAAACAGCCGGCTCATCCTAGCTTATTTTAGCAAACCTACAGTCCCGGGGTCCCAGAGCATGTAAGTTACCCTTGACAAGCCTAGTACCTTGCATTACACTGTACCGGAGATGGAAGATGTTTTCGACAACTGGACGACGCAGGTGCGAAAAGGGCTGCTCGAGCTCTCAATCCTCAATGCCCTGCTCCACAGAGAACGCTACGCCTACGAATTGGTCAAAAGACTTCTCGACGTCGATGGCCTGGGGGTCAGCGAAGGCACGATCTATCCGCTGCTTTCACGGCTTCGCGTTCAAGGGTTGGTCAGCACCCGGCTGGAGGAGTCCACGCAAGGACCGGCGCGAAAGTATTATGCGCTCACCGCGGAGGGCCGCAAGGTAGCGGACCAGATGAATCAATATTTCGGGCTTCTGCACGCCGGGTTGATCGAGTTGCGCCGGAAGGAGGGATAGTCCCATGGAATGGACCGCCGCCGCTAAAGATGAACTCGACCGTCATATGGAAAGCGCGCGCTCAGGACTCGAAGGCTCGGGCGCAGATCCGGCGGAAGTGGTCGAAGATCTGCGCCGGCATGTTCAAGAAGAGGCTCTGATTTCCAAGCTCTCGGTGGTCACCGATCACGACGTGCGGAGGATACTGGCGCGGTTAGGTCCAGTAACGCCGGCGACGGCTATCGAACACCCGCCTGTTTCCAATCTGCTTGGGTCCGTCGCTCTGGGCAGCGCGTCGTTGGCGGTGCTGGCGATACTCGTCGAGGTTTTTACCCATACATGCGCGGGGATGTTCTTCGATCCGATCCCCACGCGTTGGCATCTTCTGCTCGTCACGTTGGTCCCGGCCGGAACCGTGTATTCGATTTTTGCCGCGCGGCGGCCCGGACAGCCGGGAGCACGGCTCCAAACGCTTGCCTCATTTTGCCTCGGCATCGCGCTCTATTATTCTCTGCAGTTCCTGCCGATCCTGCCGGTCGCGGCTATAGGCGTCGTTTTTTTCGGGATCGGCCTCCTGCCCATGGCTCCGATGTTCTCGGCGGCCGGGGCGTTCGCCGCTTATAGCGCCCTGACGAAGCGTGCGCCCGATGTCGGCCGCAGACGGCTGCTCCTCGGCCTGGGGTCGGCTCTGGCCGTCTTCATCGCCATCGAGGCGCCGCAAACGTTGACGCGCACCGGTCTGGCCTGGAGCGCCGGAAATGACGCGGCGAAAGCCCGCCGCGGCGTGGGCTTGCTGCGCCGTTTTGGCAATGAGGAGATATTGCGCCGCGCCTGCTATATGCGGGCTGGCCGGGCTACAGACCTAATGACGATGTTCGTCGCCGGCCCGCCGGTTGCGCCCGAAAAGGCGCGCCTCGTCTATTACAGCGTCTACGGCGTCGCCTTCAACAGCCTACCTCCGCCCAAAGGGGTCAGTCGCCGTGATGACGATTGGGGCTCCAATTGGGATTCCGAGCAGGGCGGCGAGATCGTCGGAAACCGCGTCTCCAAACTGGCGCTGTCCTCCTCGCGTCTCGACGGGTCCATCGACGCGGCGGCCGCGCTAGGCTATCTCGAGTGGATTATGGTCTTCAAAAACGACTCGGTCCTGGCGCAAGAAGCGCGCGCGCTTGTCGCGCTTCCTCCCGGCGGCGTCGTTTCGCGCCTGACGCTTTGGATCGACGGCGAAGAGCGCGAGGCCGCCTTCGGCGGCCGCGGGCAAGTCAAGCAGGCGTACGAAGCGGTGGTCCGCCAACAGCGCGATCCGGTCCTCGTCACTACGCGTGGGCCGGACCGCGTCATGGTCCAACTCTTTCCCGTTCCGCCCAACGGCGGCGAGATGAAGGTGCGCCTCGGAATCACCGCGCCGATCGTGCCGCTGGCCCCCGACCGCTGGGCCCTGCAACTCCCGTCTATCGGTGAGCGAAACTTCGGACTCGCCGGCTTGAGCCACGCGGTTTGGATGGAATCCAAGAACACATTGACGTCCGCCACGCTTAAAGCGGAGGCCGCCACGGGCGGATCGAGCGCGCTGCGAGGCGCGGTATCCGACGAGGAACTGTCGGCCGGCTACGCCATTCGCCTCCTGGAGCCCCCCTCTGATTTCGCGACTGGGTCCGATCCATTGGGCGGCGCCGTACGGCAGACCTTACGGAAGATCGTCGCGACGACCCCTGTCGTCCTGGTCGTCGATGGATCAGGGCCGATGGCGATGAGCCTTCCGGGGATAGCGGCTGCGCTGCGAGACAATCCGGTCGAAGCCGTATTTGTTGCCGCCGACGAAGAGTTGCTCGAATGGACCGGGAACGAAGCGGCCTCAAAACTGACGGCATTGAGTGCGCGGGGAGGACAGGACAACGTGCCGGCGCTCGTTCGCGCCTGGGACGTCGCCGCCGCGAAACGCGGCGCGGTGATCTGGATTCACGGCCCGGTGCCGGTGGCCTTGACGACAATCGAAGCGCTGCGCCAACGGTGGGAGCGCAGGCCCAGCGGGCCCGTCGTTCATGAGATGATCGTGGGGGGCGGAGCCAACGCCGTGGCGGCCGGACTCGATGGGCTCAGCGGAATCACGCAAGTCCCCCGAACGGGAGCGTTGGAGGATGATCTCCGTCTGCTGCTTGACCGGTTCAGCGGCCGGCGGCCCGCCGTAGCGATGCTGCGCGAGCGGGGAGCGGGGTCGGGAGCGCGAACCTCGACTCACTTGGCTCGCCTGTGGGCCCTCGATGAAATCCGACGACTGCTGACTGCAGGCAAGCCCGAGCAGATATCCAAAGCCGTCGAACTATCGATCGGGCACCGGCTGGTGACTCCCGTCAGCGGAGCGGTCGTTCTGGAAACAGCCCAGCAGTACAAGAGCGCCGGCCTCGACGTTCCGGAATCGACCAAGGGACCGGCGGTCCCCGTCATCCCGGAGCCCGAGACATGGGCTCTCCTGATTTTGAGCGCGATGGCATTTCTATGGTGGACGAGAAAGAAAATCGCATTAGCCTAGACACGGGATTCGCGCTGGCCGGCACGGCGGCGCTATGGCCCGTTTGGCTCTGGTTCGGTCGCAGGCTGGCGGCGTCGCCCGAGGAGGCGACGGGCCTGGCCGCCGCGGCCTTGGCGATCGCTTTCGCCTGGCGCGGAGCCCCTTCCCGGATGATCGGTGGAAACAATCTCCCGACCCTTCTCTTTGCGCTCTATGCCGCCGCGTTCCCTTATGCGCCGCCATTGGCGCGCGCGGCGCTGGGAGTCACGGCCTTGGCGGCCCTCATCAGCCGAATGCGCTTTGGCCGGGCGCTCGATCCCGGATTCTGGCTGCTTCTCCTGCTCAGCCTGCCGGTGATGCCCTCCCTGCAGTTCTATTGCGGCTACCCGCTTCGGCGGCTGGCGACGTTGGCCGCGGCAATTCTTCTACGAATGCAGGGCATCCCGGTGCTCGCCGACGGCGCGGCCCTTGAATGGGCGGGCCGCCAGATATCGGTCGACGCTCCGTGCAGCGGGCTCAAAATGCTGTGGGCGGCGCTCGTCCTAAGTGCGGCCGTATCCTGCTATTCGCGCTGGGGCTGGAGGGCGTCCACGGCGACCGGGCTTCTCGCCGTGGCGATCGCGCTGACGGCCAACACCTGGCGCGCCGCGGCGTTGTTTTTCGTCGAGACGAATCCGGCCCTGCCGGCCTGGCTGCATGAAAGCGTGGGATTGGTCTGCTTTACCGCCGCCGCTGCGGCAGTCATAGCGGGCGCGAAGGGAGTGGAGAAATGGGCCGCGGCGCGCTGATCTTGGCGCTGGCCGCGGCGACCACCGCGCCCATGGCGGGAAAGCCGCCGGCCGCCCTGATATCCCACGACGCCTTCCCCGGATGGCCGTCCGATTTCGAAGATCATCCGCTTAAACCGTTGCCCCTGACCGAGCGCGAATCCGGGTATGTCCGGGACTTCCCCGGCCGCGTCGGCCGTTTTTCCGACGGGAAACGCGAGGTCGTCGTACGCTGGGTAATCGAACCGACCCGGCGTCTTCATCCCAGCGCCGATTGTTATCAGGGGCTCGGTTACCGGATCGTACCGGCCGACTCGGAGCGCGATTCGGCCGGACGACGCTGGAGCGCATTTCACGCGATCAAAGGAGAACAGGCCTTGCATGTGCGCGAGCTCATCGCTGGAGCCGACGGCAGAACCTGGAGCGATATCTCGTCGTGGTACTGGCCTGCCGCGCTCGGACGCGCGGTCGGACCTTGGTGGGCCTTCACTGTCGCGGAAAACCAGGATACCAGGGCCGGGAAAAGCGAATGAGCTTTACCTGGAACGCCTTCGGCTGGCTTAATCTCGGCCTCGATGTCCTGTCGGTCCTGCTGGGCCTGGGGGCCATCCTCTACGCGCTGCGCCGGTGGGACCCGGGCGCGCGCTTCACCTTCCGGACCTTCAAGATCTCGACGCGCGCCCTGGTGCTGGCCTTCTGCGGCTGGCTGCCGGTCGTCGGCTACATCGGCGGGATCGTGGGCTTCAGCCTGGCCGCGCGTCTCGCCTGGACGGCGGCCACCGTCACGATTCCCTTGCTGTGTCTCTATCTGGCGCGCTCGCGGCGCGCTCCGTGGCTGGCGGCGGCCGCCGTCGCGCTCATCGCGGCGAAATACTACGGCGAGGTCTGGGAGCCCGGTAATCTCGAGGTCGAGCGCGTGACGGTCCATCTGCCCGGGCTGACGCATAGGGTCAAGCTCGTGCACCTCTCCGACCTGCAGACGGACACGATCGGCCCGCTGCACGAGCGCGTGCGGCGGGAGGCCAACGCCTTCGAGCCCGATCTCGTGCTGTTCACCGGCGACCTGGTCAACCACCCGTCCTTGGCCGCGGCCGCCGGCGACTGGCTGGCCGGCTTCACGCCCGCCGGCCGGAAGTACTTCGTCACCGGCGACATCGACGGGGGCATGGAGGTCCATGGCCTTCTGCGGCGCGCCGGCTTCGAATTGCTCGACAGCCGGCGCCTCGTCGTCGAGCCCGCGGGCGCTCGACTCACCTTGCTCGGCGTCGACATATGGAACTGGAGGGAGGATGGCTACCTCGCGCGCCTCGCCGAGGGGGCGCCGCGCCCGCGCCTGCTGCTCAGCCATCGGCCCGACGCCGCGCTCGTCGCCGGGGACGCCTTCGATCTCGTCTTGTCCGGACACACCCACGGCGGTCAGGTCTGCCTTCCCCTTTGGGGCCCCCTCGTCACCTTGAGCAATGTCGCACGTAAGATCGCCGCCGGGGGCCTGCACCGCATCGGAGCGACGCAAATCCTCGTCAGCCGAGGCCTCGGCTGGGAAGGCCATGTCGCGCCTCGCGTGCGCACCTTCTGCCGGCCGCATCTTATCTTGATCGAGCTCATCCCCTCGCCGGACGCGCCTCGATGACCCGTTCGTTTATCTTGAGATTAACCTGCCCAAAAATCCCGGGCTTACATGGCGCCAAGGACCCTTGACGCCTCAATCCCAGGTCTTTACACTGACAGGGTTGCGCGACCCCGGAATGAAGCTCCTCGCGCCTTTGGCGCTCGCTTTCCTTCTAGCACTGTCGTCCGCGCGCGCGGCGGACGATAAGTCCGACGCCCCCGCCGCGATCCCCCCGCCGGCGGCGCTGAACTGGCGGGTCATGCCGGCCGACGCGGGCCCCGGGCAGCTGGTCGGCGGGCTGGCGGGCACGCCGTCGCGGGGCCTCCTGCGCGATTTCAAGATGACCTTGGAGGGCGCTCCGGAGAGCAAGGCCAAGGCCGAGCTCAGCGCGGTCATCGACGACCTCATCAAGTCCGCCGACGCGGCCAAGCCCGACGAGCGGCAGACCTGGATCGACAACCACCTCGGAGAGCTCAACCACACCATCCGCCATCTGCCCCAGGACGCGCCCAAGGCTTTCGCGGCGCAGGCCGCGGCCCAGGCCGCCGCCCTCAACAACCGGGCCGAGCGCTGGCAGGACGGCCGCGAGCTCGCCGCCATCGCGCTGAACTACGAGCCGACCGACAAGGACGCCCTGATCAGCCGCTCGCAGGCGAGCTCCGCGCTCGGAGACTTCGCGCGCGGCTACTCCGACGCCGACGCGGTTCTGCGCCGCTCGCCGAACGAGGGCTCGGCTTGGACGGCGCGCGCCGCGGCCTCCTACGGGCTCGGCAACTTCCTGCAGGCCGTCGAGGACGCGCGCCGCGCGCTTGCCGTCAACCCCAACGACAAGACCGCCCACGCCCTGATGAAGCTGTCCGAGGGACGCTCCGCCGCCGCTCCGCAGTTCGAGAATTCGAGCCTCGCCCAGTCCATCGAGCGCGAGTACCACGGCATGGTCCAGCAGCTCAATCAGGTCGAAGCCCTTCGCCAGGCGCCGCAGGAGGCGCCGTCGGCGAAGTCCGTGCGGCGCTTCATCGCGACGGCCGGCTCCAAGCTCGCGGTCAAGGACTACCACGGCGCCATCGGCGAGGCCGACAAGGCCCTCGCGCTCGAGCCGGACAACAGCGACGCCCTGTTCTACCGCGCCGCCGCCCACAACCTGCTCGGGCGCTACGGCGACGCGCACCGGGACGCCTCCCGCGGCCTCTCCATCGCTCCCTCCGCCGCGTTCCTGCGCGACGCGCGCGCCTGGGCCCTCATCCGCATGGGCCGCTTCGCCGACGCGGTCGCCGACGCCAACCACTCCCTCGAGATCGATCCGAAGAACCCCTACGCCTACGCCAACCGGGGCCACGCCCACGAAGGGCGCGGCGATTACGAGGCGATGGCGTCCGACCTCAAGGCCGCCGCCGAGCTCAACGCGCAGTTCGAGCCCGATTACCGCGACTCGACCCGGCGCCACGGCCTGACCCCGGCTCCGCTGGCCGGAGCCGAGGCGGAAGCGCCCTTGCTCGACCGGCGCGTGCCCGGGCGCGCCCGCTCCTTCGGCGTCGTCCTGCTCTTCACCTTGGCCGGGGGGCTGCTCATCGGCTTCGGCCTCATGCACATCAACAACGGCCTGCGCGGCGCCCAGGAAAAGAAAGCTCGGGCCGCGTCGGGCATCGAGCAGCACTACGAGCTCGGCAAGGCGATAGGCCACGGCGGCATGGGCGTCGTCTACGAGGCTCGCGACAAGCGCCTCAAGCGCCAGGTCGCCATCAAGATGCTGCGCGAGGAGTTCCAGCTCGACGACGCCGCCAAGAAGTCCCTCATCGAGGAGGCCACCATGGTGGCCGAGCTCCATCATCCCTCGATCGTCGACATCCACGGCGTCGAGCAGGACGAGCGCGGCCTCTACCTCGTCTTCGAGCGCCTCGAGGGGCGCACCCTCGACGAGCTGATCGAGGAGCAGAAGAGGCTGCCGCTGGCCGAGATCAAGCGCGTGCTCGGGCCGGTCTGCGCCGCGCTGGCCTACGCGCACGGGCGGGGCGTCGTCCACCGCGATTTGAAGCCGGGAAACGTGATGCTCACCAAAGAGGGCGGCGTCAAGGTCCTCGACTTCGGCATCTCCCGGCACGCCGCGCTGTCGGGAAAATCGGCGGTCACGACTCAGACGGTCGTCGGCACGCCGCACTACATGGCGCCCGAGCAGGAGTACGGCGTCATCCGCCGCGAGAACGACGTGTTCGCCCTCGGCACGGTGCTCTACGAGATGGTGACCGGCGTGCGCCCGTTCGACGGCACCACGCCGGCCAAGCTCGCCAAGAGCTACCTGCGCCCCTCGACGCGCGTGCCGGGCCTGAGCCCGGAGCTCGACGCGCTCATCGACCGCGCCCTCGAGCCCGATCCCGACAAACGCATCGCCACCCCGACCGAGTTCTGGACCGCCCTCGAGGCGATCAGCGACCGGCGCTCCCCGGCTTAGAGCGATCGGCCGCCTCGCCTCACTTCGGCGGGCGGCTCTTGGCCGAACAGGCCGTGCTGAGGCCGAACGGCAGGTACGCCGGGCACCAGCCCAGCGCGGCGGTCAGCAGCGGCACCAGCCCGATGAGGCCGAGCGGGCTTTGAAAGCGCCAGCCGGCGGCGAGAACGCCCAAGCCGACAACGACGCGCACGACGCGATCCGCCTTTCCGACATTCGATGAGAGCATGCATCCTCCTTGATGTTTGCGGCTTACAAAGAGGATAGCGCGGCGGGCGCGCCGGCGTCGGTGACTAAGTCACACGGCGCGGCGCGCGAGCCCGGCGCGATCGAGCACGCGGACGGACCGGCGCGTGACGAGGACGAGGCGCTCGCGCTCGAACTCCTTGAGGAGACGGCTGACGACCTCCCGGGCCGTGCCGATCTCCGACGCCAGCTCGCGATGCGTCGCGACGAGCTCGCCGCCCGCGGCGGACGCCAGCCGCGCCGCCAGCCGAGCGTCGACCCGCCGAAAGGCGATCTCCTCGACGGTCAGGATGACTTCGCCGAGCCGCTTCGAGAGCAGCGCGAACACGTAAGCCCGCCACGCCTCGTGCCGCCCCATCCAGTCGCGAAAACGCGGAGCGGGGACCAGCAGGATGACCGCGGAAGCCTCGACGGTCGCCTCGGCGGGGAAGCGCGCGCCGGAGATCACGCATGATCCCGTCAGCATGCAGCTCTCTCCGCGCCCGATCCGATAAAGGGTCACCTCCCGGCCGCTCTCTCCCGTCTTAAAGACGCGCACCCCGCCCGAGAGGACGAG
The DNA here is from genome assembly GCA_030696455.1 of Elusimicrobiota bacterium. GTDB lineage: Bacteria > Elusimicrobiota > Elusimicrobia > UBA1565 > UBA9628 > GWA2-66-18. Next base: position 2,587 of record JAUYSH010000105.1, on the reverse strand, counting down.
CGGCACATAGGCGCATTCCTGGCCCTCCCCGATCACGCTCGCGCCCGCCGCGAAGGCGCGGCAGACGCCGAAGCGGAACAGGTCCTCCTGCGCCTGGCGGCCGGCGACGCGAAGGAAGGGCAAGGCTTTCAGCGCGGCGGCGCGCTCCGCGGCCGTCAGCATCAGGAAGCTCCAGTGACGCCCAGGAAGATCGTGTGGCGCTCGTTGCCGCCCGCCTCGGAGGAGTTCACGAGCCTCTCCTCGACGTCGAAGCCCGCCTTGCGCAGGCGCATCCCGAAGCCCTTGTCGGGCGTCGACGACCAGATCGCGAGTATCCCGCCGGGGCGCAGGGCCGTGTAGGCGGCGGCCAGGCCTTCTTGAGAGTAGAGCCAGTTGTTCGAGTCGCGCGTGAGGCCATCGGGGCCGTTGTCCACGTCGAGCAGTATGCCGTCGAACTCCGCGAGCTCGGTCTGCAGGCTCATCGCCACGTCCTGCAGGCGGACCTCCACGCGCGCATCCTCCAGAGGCCGGCCCGCCAGGTGCGCGAGCGGGCCTTTGTTCCACTCCACGACGGCGTGCATGAGCTCGGCCACGACGACCTTCCCCTTCGGCCCCAGCTCCTTGAGCGCCGCGGCCAAGGTGTAGCCCATGCCCAGGCCGCCGATGAGGACTGACGCCTCGGGGATGTGCGCGAGCCTCGAGCAGACGAGCTTGGCCAGGTCGTCCTCGGACTTGTGGATCTCGCTGCTCATCAGCTCGGTGTCCTGCACCCAGATCGTGAAAACGCCGTCCTTCTTGGATAAGCGCAAGATCGCGCCCTCACCGGGGATGCGCACGCCGCCGAGCTCGAAGGTTTCGCCCATGGTCCGGTAGTGTAGCAAGTGCGGATTTGGCGCTAAGCTTCGACCGCTTCCGTGCGTTTAACTGCGATCCAACTCGCACCGGTGCGAGTTCTCGCAAATGCTTCATTTCCAACTGTTTCCGGAAACAGTCGCAGAGTTCAACTCTTGGCGAGACCGGTGATGATCTTCCACTCGAGGGCCGTCACCGGGATCACCGACAGCCGGGAGCGCTTGAACAGCGCCATGCCCGCGAGCGCGGGCGTTCCGCGCAGCTCGTCGAGGGGCACGACGCGCGTGAGCTTGGAGACGAAGCGCAGGTCCACCTGGAACCACACCGGGCTCTCCGGCGTCGCGCGCGGCTCGAAGTAATCGCTCTTGGGGTCGAACTGGGTGGGGTCGGGGTAGGCGAGCCGGCTCACCACGGCGATGCCCGCGACGCCGGAGGGTTTTGCGTTGGAGTGATAGAACAGGACCTTGTCGCCGGTCTTCATGCTCTTCATGAAGTTGCGCGCTTCGTAGTTGCGCACGCCGTTCCAGCCCTCGGTCTTCTTCTTGGCGAGGTCGTCGATGCCGAACACGTCCGGCTCCGACTTCATCAGCCAGAGACGGGCGGCGGTCATCTGACGAGCAGGTCGAGCAGGCCGGCCAAGCGGAAGTACGACCACACCCACCCCTTCCAGAAGGCGCCGGCGGCGCGGCCGCGCAGGCGCGACCACGACGTCGGCGCGGGCGGTGCGAAGGAGTCCTTGGACAGCGCGGCGACCGCCGCGGCGTCGGGCGAGATGATCAGGTAGCCCTCGGCGAAACTGTCCTTGACGACCTCGGGCGACGGCGGCAAGGTGGACGCGAAGCCCTCGATATCCTTGAGGCGGTTCTCCGTCCAGGTCCGGTCGAGCGCGGCGGCGAAGGGCTTGATCGCGGCCGTGCCGCCGTCCTCGGTGACGAGCTGATAGTCGATGTCGCTCGAGGGGCCGGACTGGCCGATCGAGTAGGAGCCGAGCAAGGCCATCGCGATCACGCGCCGGCCGCGGGGAAGGTCCTTGTTGACCTCGAGGATCGAGGCGAGGACCGCCGCGCGGAAGGAGGCCATGACCAGCGGCTGGCGCGTCGCGCGGTGCTCGTCGATCTTCGCGAGCTGGTCCGCGGTGAGCATCGCGTCGATCTTCGCGGCGAGAAGCTCCGGCGCCATCGTCGGCAGCTCGTAGAAGACGCCGAAGGCCTTCTTCCGGTAGTAGCTTGGGCGCTCGAGCGGCACGACCTGGTCGACGCGGTCGAGGTAGCTCAGGAAGGACGCGCGCGCCTCGGGGTCCTTGGGGAAGTAGCGCTCCCAGAGCTTGACCGCCTCGCGGCGGATGGTGGCGCGATCGGCCACCTGCGGGCCGGCGGTGCGCACGACGCCCGAATAGGCCTTGGTGCGCCAGTCGATCCACATCCCCTCGAGGTCGCGCACGGCGCGCGGCTTGCCCGCGGTGTCGGCCTTCTGCTGCAGGACCATCGAGCGCAGGAGCACGGAGCGCGAGCCGAGGAAGAACTTGGTCGTCTCCCAGTGCGAGCGGCGCAGCAGCGCGCGGGCCCTCTCGGCGGGCACGGCCCCGGTCCACAGGGCCTCGGCGTCCGGGGCCTCCGCGAGAGAAGCGATCTGGGCGCGGGCCGAGACGACGTCGGCGGGCTTGGCCGCCTCGGGCGCGGCGGCGGCGGGACGGACCGCGGCGAGCGCGGCCGGCAGCGCGGCGGCGGGCGAGACGGCTGCCGGAGCGACCACGGCG
>JAUYSH010000122.1 GCA_030696455.1 Elusimicrobiota bacterium | reverse complement strand
GATCAGGAGTCCGGTGAAGGCCGCCGGCACGGCGGCGGCCAGCGCGCCGGCGGCCGCGCCGAACTCGACGGCGAGCATCGCGGCCGGCGCCAGCACGCCCAGGTCGATGACGCCGGCCCACTGCTGGGTCCATTGCGCGGTCCACATGACGAGCACTATGTCGGCGACGCAGAAGCCCGCCCCGGCGAGCTTGCGCGTCTTCGCGCCAAGACGCTTTCCCCCGAAGACGGCGGCGGCGGAGACGGCGAGCACGGCCAGCGTCGCGAGAGCGGGCAGCATGAGGCTGACGGCCTTTCCTCGCGCTCCGAGGAAGGCGGCGGCGAGCATGAGGAGGAGATTGACGGCGCGCAACGTCCAGAGCGCGGGTGTCATGTGCGCCAAGTATAGCCGAAAAACGTAGAATAAGTAAGGTCATGCGCCTCAGCTATCGGCTCGCCCTCGTCTTTGCCGTGTCCGGCGCCCTCGTGGCCGGAGGCCTCGTCCTCCTCGGCATGCGCTCCTCCCGTCAGGAGGCCTATGCCCAGGCCGAGCACCTTGGGCGCGTGACCCTCACCGCAGCACGGGCCGTCGTCGAGTCCGAGGCGCGCCAGGGCCGCCTGGGCGGCGTCGGCCGCAGCTTCTCCGACCTGATCCGCCACGCCGAGATCGCCACCGTCGTCGTTCGCGACCGCCGGGGCAAGCGCCTGGTGGGCAGCTCCGAGGATCCCAGGCTGATCGGCCGCGAGCCCAAGCCGGGCCGCCGCCTCTCCGAGGTCGACGACGGCATCTACGACGTCGAGGGCACCGTCAACCTGGGCCCGCGCGGCCGAGGCATGGTCCAGGTCGGCTTCCGCACCGCCTCTCTCGAGCGGCGCCTTCGCGAGATCGCCGCGACCGGCGTGCAGGCGGGCGTCACCTCGGCGTTGGCCATCACCTTGCTCGCTTGGCTGATCGGCCTGTTCGCCGGCGAGCGCCTCGAGCGCCTCGTCAAGCGCCTCGAGGCCCTCGCCTCCGACCCGCAGAACTTCCGCCGCCTCGGCGGGGAGGGCGGCAGCGACGAGGTCTCCCGCCTGACCGGCGCCTTCAACCGCATGGGCCTGAGCCTCAAGGCCGAGACCCGCCGCCGCCGCGCCCTCGAGGCGGAGAAGCGCGAGCTCTCCGCGATGCTCGTCCACGACCTCAAGACTCCGATGACCGTCATCCGCTCCGGCCTGGCGCTGCTCTCCGATCACGCGACCAACGGCGGCAAGCGCGACCACAACCGCACCTTCGAGCTCCTCGAGATGTCCACCGCGCGCCTGCAACGCATGGTCGAGGACGTGCTGCAGCTGGCCAAGCTCGAGGAGATGTCCGGCCTTTCCTGCACCGAGCTCGTGGAGATGAGCACGCTCGCCCGCGCCTGCGCCAAGGACTTCGGCCTGATCGTCGCCGACCGCAAGCAAAACCTCGATCTCACCGTCCCGGACGACGCCCCCCCGCCCGTCCTCGGCGATCCCGCCCTCCTGCGCCGAGTCCTCGACAACCTCGTGCACAACGCCGTCGAGCATACGCCCGCGGGCGGGCGTATCTCGATAAACGTCCGCGCGGAGGGCTCGGACCGGATACTCGTGGAGGTGAGCGACTCCGGACCCGGCGTGCCGCCCGAGGCGCGCGAGGAGCTGTTCCGTAAGTTCTTCCAGCGGGACATGAAGCGCCACGTGGGCAACGTCGGCCTGGGGCTGGCCCTGTGCGAAAAGGTGGTCACGCGCCACGGCGGCGCGATCGGCGTCGGCGACGCGATTCCGAAGGGCGCCCGCTTTTTCTTTACGCTGCCCGTCGCGCCCGAGCCAGAAGCCGTCTGACCGAGCGCATCGGCAATCCCGTGACGTTGTCGCGGTCCCCGATGATGCGCTCGACCAAAGGGTCGTTCCGGTCCTGGATGGCGTACGCTCCCGCCTTATCCATGTGCTTTCCCGCCAACCGCCGCAGGCGGTCGGGTCCAAGCCGCCGGGCGTAGACCCGCGTGACCGCGCAGTCGGTATACACCCGCCCTCGAACGACAAGTGCGGTTCCTGTATAGACCCGCTGGGAGCGTCCCGACTGCAAAGTGATCATCCGCACCGCGTCCTTCAGATCCTCGGGCTTCCCTAAAATCTCGCCCATGCACACCACGATGGTGTCCGCTCCGAGAACGGGCCGGCCGGGATGGCGTTCGGCCACATCCAAGGCTTTCAGACGGGCCAGCTTGACGACGTGCCGCCGTGGGTTCTTCTCGGATATATTTTCGTCGACCGTGCTCGGATCGACGGTGAACCTCACGCCGGCCGCCCGTAATATCGCGCGACGCCGAGGCGAAGCCGAGGCAAGCACCAGCTTCTTCTCGCCTTTCAAAACAGATCCGTGTAATCGCCCCACTTCTCCGTCCTGATGCTTTGCGGCGGCACCCCCAGCCGTTCAAGCCCGTCGCGCAGTTCTTGAACCATTCTATTGGGCCCGCATAAGAAGTAAACCGCCGCCGCGTCGTTCGCGGCGGCGAACACCGAGCCCGCGCTCCATCGCCCTATCTCCCCGTCCCAATTCGTCCCGGCGCCGGGTTGAGTCACCTTCTCTTTGACGTCGATGCCGTTCTTCCGCCAGTCCTCGTACTCTTTTCTATAAAGCAATCCTTCCGGCGTCTTCGCCGAGCAGCACAGCGTGATCCTGCTCTCCGCGTGCATCCCGATCTTGAGCAGGCACATCGCCCTAAACGGCGTGAGCCCCGTCCCCCCCGACACGAGCACCGCATGCCGCTCGGAGCCGTCATAAACCCATTTCCCGAAGGGCCCGCGCACCGCGAGCGCCCCTTCCGCGTGCGCCTTGAGCTCCCCCAGCCGCGCCGAGAACGCCCCCACCATCCCCACCGTCACCTCGAAGTATTCCTCCTCCGTCAGCGGCGACGAGCAGATCGAATACGCCCGCCACGTCTTGGGGTCGTCGGCGAAGTGGAACATCAAGAACTGCCCCGGCGTGAACCGGAATCCCTCCGGCGAGGCGAACTGGAACGTCCTCACCCCCGGCGCCTCGTCGCGCGCGGCCAGCAGCACGGGCCAATACGCGGGATGAACGGGCTTGCTCATCTGTCGACTACCCTTGAGGATAGTCGCTTCTCCAGGCGAGGATTCACTTGAGTTCCGCGGCGAGCCATTGGAGATAGGGCTTCGTTCCGTCGGACACCTTCAGCGCCAGCACCTCGGGCACGGTGTAGGGATGATGCGACGCGACCCAGCGCTTGAGCGCGGGCAGCTTCCCCGCCGAGGTCTTCGCGACGAGCAGGCATTCCGCGTCGCGACAATGCTTCCCTTGCCAGCGGTAATGCGAGATCACGCCGGGAACGACGTTGACGCAGGCCGCGAGCCTCTCCGCGACGAGGCCGCGCGCCAGGACCTCTGCCCGCTTTCCGCGCGGAGCGGTCATCAGCACGACGCGAAAGGGGCTCGCCACGGACGAATTCTAGCAGATAGCTCCCGGTCCCAGGCGGCATGGACCAAGGACCCTGTTCGGCGCATCCCGCTCCCTTCTTGCGCGAGCGTCTGCTTCAGGGACGCAACCTGGCGCTCGACGGCAAGGCCTATCGCGCGCGCCTGGAAGAGTTCGCGCGGCGCGCCGCCCCTTACATGACGGCCCACGACGACTACAAGATGGATCAGCTCCTCGAGCGTCACGAAAGTCTGGCCGCCGACCTGCGCCGCGCCCGCCGGGCCGCGAGGCTCGCCCAGGACGCGGGCCTGGCGGCCGTGCTGGGCGCGGTCAGCGTCACGGGCGATCACGACGCCGCGCGCGGGGCGCTCGACATGCTCGAGACCGGCTCCGCCTCCGCGCCCGAGAAGATCTCGAAGAAGACCTTGGCCGCCGTCTCGGGTCGCCTGCCGACGGCGGTCAGGCGCTGGGCCGCCGGCACCTCCGCCGAGGCCGTCCTCGACCGGGCCTTGGGGACCATCGAGCTCGACGCGCTCGAGACGGCGCTCGGCGGCTACCAGAACGGGACCGACCGTCTTATCCTCTCGCGCGAGAACCTGGGGCTGTTCCTGCTCGAGCGCGGGCGCAAGGCTCAAGACCTCCTGAGCGACGACGAGCTGCTCGCCGACTTCGCCCTCGAGATGGCCCCGATCGTCGTCCACGAGACCACCCACCGCCTGCAGCGCCTGCACGCCGACGCCGCCGGCCTGACCACGCAGGACGCCGCCATGCTGTACGGCCACGAGGACGAGCGCGAGGCCTTCACCGTCCAGGCGCTGTTCGTGAAGGCCTTCGCCGCCAAGGACCCGGAGCGCGCCGCCCGTTTCGCCGCCAAGGACCGCCTGAGCTTTTTCTGGAAGCCGGAGACGATCGCCAAGACGATCAAGGCCGTGCCCTACGGCTACTCCAACGTCCCCTCCGCCCACGGCTTCCGGGCGCGGGCCGTGACCCTTTCGGCTTACAAGGCGAGCAAGCCGCGCACGGGGCCCAAGGCGGTGGAACGCGCGCGCGTGGAGCGTCAGCTTTCGGCGCTCGACCGCTTCAACGCCTATCTGGACGCGATGGACGCGCGGCTGAGGTCCTGGGCCCGAAAGCTGCGCGGATAGGCCGATTGCCGCGCCGATGCTGCCCCGAAGGTCCCGCGCGCGATTTCCGGCGATCCGTCACCATATCCGCATGACCAAATGGCCCGCCGTCCTCGCTCTCGCCCTCTCCGCCTCGACCGCCCGCGCCGACGCCTTCTCCGAGCTGAGGCGCTTCGCCGGACCGTCCGCCTCCGACCTCGCGAGGGTCCCCATGCCGTCCGCGGTCCTCGTCGAAGGGACCCCGGCGGCCGCGCCGCCCCTCATCCGGACGACGTCGACGCGGTGGAACCCCTCGTTCCCGATCTCGAGGGAGGCCGTCGCCGCCGCGGGGCGCGCGGCCGGCACGAAGGACTGGAGCAAGTTCTCCTGCGAATACGAGGTCGGCGCCGCCTCGGCGCGCTGCGACTTCGCCTACGACGTGTGGCCGGAGATGTGCTGGTACGGCTTCGACCACGTCGTGGCCGACCTCGACCTCAAGTCCCCCAAGCGCCCGAAGGTCGTCCTGCGCGAGTGGCGCGCCGACTAGCTCAGCGGTAGGTCAACGATCCGACGACGTGGATCTTGAGCATGTTCGAGGCCTTGTGCTTCGCCGTGCCGCCGGCCGTGACGAGGGTCGTCTCTCCCTGCTTGACGACGCCGCTCTTGAGCAGGATGCGCTCGCCGTAGCCCAGCATCTCGTCGGTCGTCTTCCCGAGAGGGCACATCATCGGCGCGATGCCCCAGTATAGGGCGAGCTGGTTGAATGTCGCCTTGAGCGGGGTCATCCCGATGATCGGCGCGTACGGGCGGTACTTCGACATGATGCGCGCCGACCAGCCGGTCATCGTGTACACGATCACGGCCTTGGCGCCGGTCACGTCGCAGGCGTCGTGCGTCGCGCGCGCGAGCGCGTGCGCGAAGCCGGTCTCCGGGCTGTCGAGCAGGCCGTGCGGGATCATCCGGTACCGGAAGTTGGACGCTTCGGCGCGGCGGATGATGTCGGCCATCACCGTCACCGTCTCGACGGGGTAGAGTCCGATGGCGGACTCGCCGGACAGCATGACCACGTCGGCGCCGTCGTAGATCGCGTTGGCCACGTCGGAGGCCTCGGCGCGCGTCGGCTGGGCGTGGCTGATCATGCTCTCGAGCATCTGAGTGGCGACGATGGAGAGCTTGCCGGCGTCGTTGGCGCGGCGCACGAGCATCTTCTGCAGCGCGGGCACCTCGGCGGCGGACAGCTCGACGGCGAGGTCGCCGCGGGCGATCATGATGCCGTCGGCGGCGTCCAGGATCTCGTCGATGTGGTCGACGGCCAGCGGGTGTTCGATCTTGGCGATGATGCGCGTCGGCGCGCCCGCCTTCTGGATGATGCGGCGGGCCTTGAGGATGTCGTCCGGGGAGCGCACGAAGGAGAGCGCCACGTGGTCGATGCCGACCTTCAAGCCCATCTCCAGGTCCCTGAGATCCTTGGGCGTCAGCGCGGGGAGGTCGATGTCCGCGCCGGGCAGGTTGATGCCCTTGTGCTCCTTGAGCTTGCCGCCGATGACGACCTCGCAGTCCACCCAGCCCGCGCCGGTCTTGAGCACGGTGAGCACGATGGACCCGTCGTCGAGCCGGATCTCCATGCCCTTCCTGACGGTCTGCGGAAGCTTCTTGAAGCTCGTCGAGAACTCCTCGGCGGTCCCCGGGATGTCGGCGACGCTGATGCGCGTGCGCGCGCCCTTGCGCAGGTCGATGGGCTCGCCGTTGCGCAGGCGGCCGACGCGCAGGCGCGGGCCCTGCAGGTCCATGACGACGGCGCAGGCGCGGCGGCTCTGTCGGGACATCGAGCGGATCATATCCACGTTCTTGGCGAGCTCTCCCAGGGAGGCGTGGGAGCAGTTGAGGCGGAACGCGTCGACGCCGGCGGCGAGCAGGTCGAGCATCATCGCGGGCTTGGCGGAGACGGGGCCGAGCGTGGCCAGGATCTTGGTGAGCTTGGGGCGAGTGAGCGGAGGCTTATGGGTGGACATTATGAGGTTAGAACTCTCCTTAGATTGGCGGCGTTCGCCGGGGAGACGACGCCCTTTTCCGTGACGATCGCCGTGACGAGGGCGTTGGGCGTGACGTCGAAGCCGAAATGGTGCGCCTTCGCGCCCTTGGGCGCGATCTTGGAGCCGAAGATTTCGACGACCTCCCGGATCGAGCGCTCCTCGATCGGTATTAGGTCTCCGTTCTTCGTCGAGAAGTCCACGGTGGTGGACGGTGCAACGACAAAAAACGGGATGCCGTGGTGCTTGGCGAGGATGGCCAGGCCGTAGGTGCCGATCTTGTTGCACACGTCGGCGTTGGCGGCGATGCGGTCGGAGCCCACGATCACGGCGTCGATCTTGCGCGTCTTCATCAGGTGCGCGGCCATGTTGTCGGTGATGAGGGTCGACGGGATCCCCGCCTCCATCAGCTCCCACAAGGTCAGCCGCGCGCCTTGAAGGTAAGGGCGCGTCTCGCACGGGTAGACGTGCTTGACCTTGCCGGCGAGCCAGCCGGCGCGGATCATGCCGACGGCCGTGCCGATCCCGGCGGTCGCCAGGGCGCCGGCGTTGCAGTGCGTGATCACGTTCGAGCCCTTTTTGAGCAGCGCCGCGCCCAAAGTCGCCATGCGGGCGTTGCCGACGAGGTCGTCCTCGTAATACTTCACGGCGGCGGCGGCCATGCGCTTGGAGAGGGTCTTCTCCGGGCCGGACTTCGCGACGGCCAGCATGTGGTCGAGCGCGTGCATCAGATTGACGGCCGTGGGGCGGGCGCGGCGCAGGACCGGCTCGGCTTTGAGGACGTCCGAGAGCTTGCCGCGTCGGGCGGCGAGCGCCATGCCGTAGGCGGCCGCGCAGCCGATGAGCGGGGCGCCGCGCAGGACCATGTCCTTGGTCGCCTTGGCGACGTCGGCCGCGGTGCGGCAGGCCGCGAACTTGACGGTTCTCGGCAGGGCGCGCTGATCGAGGACGATGAGGCGGTCCCCCTTCCAGACGATGTGCTTGATCGGATCTTCGCGCAGCGGCTTCTTGGCCATTTCTCGGTGCGCGATTATAGCTTTTTTAGGGCCGGGTCCCTATAAACGGGACGAGGGCGAACAAGGCATGCGGCCTCGTTCGCCCTCGATCAACGCCCAATCGCGGCTCTGTTAGGGAATGGAATCCATTACCCGCTTGAGCTGCTCTTCGGTCTTGCCCACGATCTCGACCGTTTTCTCACGGCCGTTGGCTCCGCGAAGAATGCTGACGCGCTTGCCGGGAACCTCGAAGAACTCGGCGAGGTAATCCTTCAGCGCGGCGTTGGCCTTCTCGTCCACCGCAGGGGCGGCGACTTTCACCCGCAGCACACTGCCGATGCGGCTGACCACTTCGTTGTCCATGGCGTTTGGAATGACGCGCACTTTCACGATCATGCAGGGCCTCCTTGGATGTCGGACTAGGGTGCAAAAATCTGCGTGCCGATCCTGACCAGGTCGGCGCCTTCTTCGATCGCGATCTCGAAATCCCGGCTCATGCCCATCGAGAGCCTGCCGCCGGGCAGATGTTCGTCTCGCAATCCCTTCAGCTTCTTGAAGCTCGGCCTGACAGCTTCCAGGGGCTCGACGTTGGGCGCGATGCCCATGAGGCCCTGAAGCTCGAGGTTCGGGAGCTTGCGCACCGCCTCGATCAACCCCGGCAGCTCGGCCGGGGAAACGCCGTATTGCGTCTCGCTTTCCGAGAGCTTCACCTGGAGCATCACGGGAAGCTTGCGGCCCGCGCCCGTCAGCGCCGAGTCGAGCGACTTCGCCAGCTTCTCGCTGTCCACGGAGTCGATCGCGTCGAACGTCTGAACGGCCTTCTTCGCCTTGTTCGTCTGCAGATGCCCGATGAGGCGCCACCGGACCTTGCCCGCGAGGTCGCCGAGCTCCAGCTTCTTCTTCTCGGCGTCTTGCACGCGGCTTTCCCCGGCGTCCGTCACCAGCCCGGAGGACAGGGCCTCCCGAACGGCGTTCAGGGAGGCGTATTTCGTCACCACTACCAGTTCTATCGCGCCGCCGTCACGGTTCGTCCGTGCGGCCGCCGCGTTCATGCGGTAGCGGATTTTTTCTAGGTTGTCAATGAACACCGAACATGATCATTATAGCACACTTCTAGAGCGAAATTACAGGAAATGGGCCGAAAGGCCTACTGGGAGCCCGTTTTTCGGACCCTCGTCGGGGATCGCGTCTTTTACCGATTTTTATCCGGCCCGAAACAGCGTATTAACCGGCGCCTGCTACGCTCAGACTCATGGACGTGCTCGAGCTGGCCTACACCCCCCACCCGGCCTTCAGAAAGCGCATGACGGCGCCCTCGGCCGCCTCCTCCTGCCGCGAGAACACGACGCGCGGCCTCGCCGTCGCCGCCGTCGCGAGCCTGGCCTTGATCGGCGGCACGGCCCTCACGGCCGCCCCGCGCGCCTCCGAGGCGCCGGAGATCTCCGCGAGCGGGTCTCGCCCCTTCGCCCGCCGCGAGGCCGCGCCGGCCTCCGCCTCGGCGTTCCTGCCGATGCCCGTGTCGTCCGACCCGACCCCGGTCGAGACGCGCTCCGCGAGCCCGGCCCCTCTCCTCGGCGACCTCGGCCCCGAGCCGGAGCCGGCGGCCGTCATGACGATATCCGCTTCCCCGCGCGAGCAGCACGTTCTGACCAGCTTCGACGGCACCCGCACCATGACCAACGGCCCCGCCATCGTCACCGTCGCCTCGGCCCACCCCCCCCGCCGCGCCCTCGCCCGCGCCCCCGTCGTCTGGAACCGTCCCCTGAACTGGGTCTCCACCCATTAAGGTGCCAGGCCTACCGGAACAGGATTAGGACTTCTCCACCGGGAACCCGTAGGACGTCCACTCCCGGAACCCGCCGTGGAGCTCCATGACCTTGAAGCCCTTCTGCGCGAGCTCGAGCGCCGCCCGGGGCGCGAGCTGGCAGGTGATGCTGCCGCAGGACGTCACGATGGTCTTGTTCTTGGGCAGCGAGGAGAGCTTGGCCGGCAGGTCCGCGAGCGGGATATTGATCGCGGTCGGGATGTGCCCCGCCGCGAAGTCGGCCGCCGAGCGGACGTCAACGACCTGATACTCCTGCGATTTCTGATCGATGAGCTCGTGCAGGCCGTACGGGCTCATGTCGTAGGCGAGCTTGGCCTTGAAGTACTCCGCGGCGGACATTCCCTGCGTCTTCGTCGTGGCTTGCTGGGGCATGCGACCTCCTTTGATGGTGTCAGGCTTTACGGTATTTGCAGTATTCAATTACTAGCAAACGCCATGCGCAGGCGGGTGACCGGAAAGTCAGGCTTTTGTTCCGCTAAGGGTGCGGGGTGATCGCGAGGATCGTGATGCAACCGGGCTTGGGGCCGTAATACCAGAAGATACGGTAAGCTCCAGGCGTGAGATTCTGCGCGTAGGCCTCGAATACCTCTTCCCCGCGCGGACCTGCGAGGGAGACATACTTGTGAGTATTGAGGCCCGGATGGCGGGGATTCGTTTCAAGAAAGCCGAGACATTTGCGAACGGCCTTGAGGCGGGCGGCCAGTCCGGGAGAATGAGTGAGCGCCGCGAACTGCCCCTCCGCCTCCGGCTGGAAAATGAGGCGAAAGTTCAAGCGGCTTAGTCCGCGTTCGCGTGCTTGGCGAAGCTCCCCAAGTAGCGGCCCTTTCCTTCCTTCGCCTGCTTGAGGCCCCGAAGCACCGACGCCCGGGTCCGGGCGCTCAATGATTTAAAGCTGCGCGTCGGGATCAAGGCCATGGGCTCGAGTAGAATCTGCCCCGCGTCATTGACGTAAGCCATGTAGTGCTTTGAAACCTCCCCCTTCAGCACGACGCGGTTCTTGGAATCCGTCCGCGTTTCGCCGAGGAAGGTGAAGTGCCCGTCCGCCAGCATCGTCGCGCCGCCTTTTTTCTTGGCCATATGGCTAGTGTAGCAGGAGTGGGAATATTGTCAAGTGGGATATCCCACAAAAGAAGAGCGCCCCTTTCGGGGCGCTCTGATTTATCCCCACCACCTCCAGCGCTGGAGGTAAAGTGGACGGACGACTACTTCTCGAGCGGGAAGCCCTTCTCCTGCCACGTCTGAAGGCCGCCGAACAGCTCCATGACGTTGAAGCCCTTCTCGGCGAGCACGAGCGCGGCCTTCGGGGCCAACGCGCAGGTGAGGTTCCCGCAGTAGGTCACTATCGTCTTGTCCTTGGGCAGGGTCGCGAGCTTGCCGGGGAGGTCGGCGAGCGGGATGTTGAGCGCGGTCGGCAGGTGCCCCTCGGCGTACGCGTCGGCGGAGCGGACGTCGAGCACGAGCACCTCGGAGGCCTTGAGGCCGCAGGATGCCGGCGTGTGGTCGACGAGCATTCCCTTGAGGGTCCACGGCGTCATCTCGTAGGAGAGCTTGGCTTTGAAGTACTCAACGGCGGAAAGGGCGAGCGGATTATCGAGGGTCTGGGTCATGGGGTCTCCTGTTGATGGGGTGCGGCGGCATCGGGTGAAACTGTTTCCGGAAACAGTCGAAAAAGAAAGCCCCCCGGCCGATCCGCTCTCGCGAATCGCACCGGGGGGCGGGTGAGTCTTAGTACATGTCTCCGCCGTGCTGGTGGCCGCCGCCCGCCATCGCGGGTTCCTTCTTCTCCGGGATGTCGGAGACGAGGACCTCGGTGGTGAGGATGGTGCCGACGATGGAAACGGCGTTCTCGAGGGCCGTGCGGGTCACCTTGAGCGGGTCGACGATGCCGGCCTTGAAGAGGTCGACATACTCGCCCGTCGCCGCGTCCAGGCCGATGCCCAGGGCGGACGAAAGGATCTTCTGCACGACGACCGAGGCTTCCTGGCCCGAGTTGTCCGCGAGCTGACGGATCGGAGCCTGGAGAGCGCGCCGCACGATCTGGCCGCCCGTCGTCTCGTCCTCGTCCGCGCCCTTGAACTTCTCGAGGGACTCGCCCGCGCGCAGCAGCGCGACGCCGCCGCCCGCGATCATGCCCTCTTCGACGCCGGCGCGGGTCGCGTTGGACGCGTCCTCGACCTTCGCCTTCTTGGCCTTCATCTCGGTCTCGGTGGCCGCGCCGACGTTGATGACCGCGACGCCGCCGGAGAGCTTAGCCAAGCGCTCCTGGAGCTTCTCGCGATCGTAGTCGGACGTGGTGTCCTCGATCTGGCGGCGAATCGCGTCCGCGCGCTTCTTGATCTCGGACTTGTCGCCCGCGCCGCTGATGATCGTCGTGTTGTCCTTGTCGATCACGATGCGCTTGGCCCGGCCGAGCATGTCGAGGCCGACCTTCTCGAGCTTGTGGCCGAGCTCTTCGGAGATGACCTGACCGTGCGTGAGGATCGCGATGTCCTGCAGCATCTCCTTGCGGCGGTCGCCGAAGCCCGGGGCCTTGACGGCCGCGCACTTCAGGGTGCCGCGAAGCTTGTTGACGACGAGCGTCG
>JAUYSH010000083.1 GCA_030696455.1 Elusimicrobiota bacterium | reverse complement strand
AAGTCCCTGCTTGGCAGGAGTTCGCGTATGAGAGTTCGTTCTCAGGTTTTCGCGAAGCGAAAACCCTGGCGCCGCAGGCGCCATTCCGTTCGTGTCAGTGCTCGTTCCAGGACGTTTCAAAACCCCATGAACTGGGAGGCCGCGGAGTCTTGACCCGGCGACCGGGTAAATGTAACTATTGTGAGATGATGGCCAAGGGAAAGGTCTTGCTGATCGAGGACGAGGCGGACCTCGCCCGCCTGTTCGAGCTCGCCCTGGGGCGCGACGGCCTGCGCATCCGCCGCGCGCGCGACGCCGCGGCCGGCCTGGAGGCGTTTCGCCGCTGGAGTCCCGACGTGATCCTCCTCGACGTCGTGCTGCCGGACCGGTGCGGGCTCGACCTCCTGGAGGACTTGCGCGCCGAAAGCCGCGTGCCCGTCATCCTCATCAGCGGCCGGCGCCGCCCCGCGGACCAGGCGCGCGCCGACGCGTTCGGGGTGGAGGCCTACCTCGTCAAGCCTTTCCCGCTGACCGAGCTGCGCTCCCGCGTCAGGCTCGCGTTGTCCCGCGCCGCAGCGCCGGGCCCAAAGCGGAGTAGTCCGGCTCGCCGCCCAGCCGGACGATCCTCTCCGCGATAAGGTCGGCGTGCCCGCGGCCGCGCGCGCCGTCGCCGCGCCCGAGGTGCGCGCGGACGATCTCCTCGAGGAGGGCCGCGTTGAGCGCCCTGACGGCCCGACGCCGCGGGCCGTCAATCATTTGTGAAGCGCATATGACCTTTTCCCCGGCGCCGCCGCCGCGCCCCCCGCGGGGAGCACGAAGGTGAAGCATGCGCCCGCGCCAGCGGCGTTCTCGGCCCGGATCCGCCCGTGGTGACCCTCGATGATCTCTCGGCAGATCGCCAGCCCGAGCCCCGTGCCCTTGCGCCCGTTTTGATGCTCCCCGTCGTCGACCCGGCTGAAGGGGGTGAACAGGCCGCCGAGCCGATCCTCGGGGATGCCCGCGCCGTCGTCGGTCACGCTGAACGCGATGCCGTCGTCGGACCTCGAGGCGGCGATCGCGATCTTCTCCTTCGCGTAGCGCGCCGCGTTGTCGAGCAGGTTGCGCAGGACCTGGGCGATCAGGTCGGGATCGCAGTCGAGGGGCGGCAGCCCGCCCTCGACGTCGAGGTGCAGTCTTTGGGCGCCGCGCGACAGCTTGTATTCGTCGGCGAGCTCGGCGACGATCGCCGCGGCGTCCGCCCGCCGGAATTGCATCTTGAGCTTGCCGGAGCGCAGGCGGGCCAGGTCGAGGATGTTCTCGACGATCCGGGTCTGGCGGTCGATGTTGCGGGAGATCATGTCCACCATCTGGGCCTGCCGCGCCGAGAGCTTCTCGCCGGAGTCGTCCTTCAGGCAGTACGCCGCGGTCTTCATCGTGGCCAAGGTATTGCGCAGCTCGTGGGAAATCCGCCCGAGGAAGTGGTTGCGGGCCTCCATCGCGGCGTCGTCGGCGCGGGAGGCCCGCTCGACGGCGTAGCGGACGGCGCGCCGGAGCAGGTGGCAGTCCGGGGAGCCCTTGATGAAGTAATCCTGGGCGCCGAGCTTCACCGCGCGGGCGGCGAGGACCTCGTCCCGGGCCCCGGTGAGGATGATGACCGGAAGCTCGGGCCGCAGGGACCGCACCTTCAGGAAGCCCTCGACGCCGTCGGTCTGCGGCAGCGCGAGGTCGAGCAGAACGGCGTCGAAGCTCTCCTTGGCGAGCAGGTGGCATGCCGTGGATAGGCGGGGCGCCCGCACGAGGTCCACCTCCGGCGACGCCAGGTATGAGGCGATGAGCGCCTCGTCGTCCGCGTCGCCTTCGATCAGCAGTACCCGCGTGGGCTTCGAGTCCATGGTTTCGCTCCTCCCCGCTTATCGCGTCGCATGATTATAGTCGGCGTCTCGCCGCGCGCCTACGGAGGAAAGGGGAAAGAAATTTGAAGGCGCGATGACGGGGCGGGTGAAAAAAGGCCGGCGCTTCGGGGCGGAGGCCTCGAAGCGCCGGCGCGGCGCGTCACTTCATCTTGATCTGATAGCCGAAGTTCGGGACCGTGGCGATGCGGTTGCGTTCGGGTCCGAGCTTGCGGCGCAGGCGGGCGATGTGCTGATCGACGGTGCGAGTGTCGATCTCCATGTCCTTCTCGTGGCCCCAGATCATCTGGAGCAGCTGATCTCGGGACAGGACCTTGCCCCGGGCCTCGATCAGGAGCTTGAGGATCGCGAACTCCTTCGGCGCGAGGTTGGCGGGCTTGCCGGCGACGAGGATCTCGTGGCGCTCGA
Source organism: Elusimicrobiota bacterium (assembly GCA_030696455.1). GTDB lineage: Bacteria > Elusimicrobiota > Elusimicrobia > UBA1565 > UBA9628 > GWA2-66-18. The sequence continues at coordinate 12,320 of JAUYSH010000083.1, read as the reverse complement.
AGTCGATGGCGATGCTTCCGATGCTCACCGTCTTCTTGGCCTCGCCGTTGACCGCCGCCCCGGCGTGGCGGCGCAGATGGCCGGTGATGCGGGCCTGCAGCTCGCCGATGGAGAAGGGCTTGACCATGTAGTCGTCGGCGCCCAGCTTCAGGCCGAGTATGCGGTCCATCTCGCTGCGCTTGGCGGACAGCAGGATGATCGGAATGTCGACCTCGGGGCGGATCGTGCGCAGGAACTCCAGGCCGTCCATCTTGGGCAGCATGATGTCGAGCAGGATCAGGTCCGGCTTGGATTTGCGGGCGAGCTTGAGGCCCGTCTCCGCGTCGCGGGCCGAGCTCACGCGGAACTTCTCCTTCTCCAGATTGTAGCGGATCAGCTTGACGAGATCCTTTTCATCCTCGACGATCAATATCTTTTCCTTGGTCTGCATAAATCTCCTCCGAGATGGTGATTCATTCTATGCGAACGGAAGGGCGGCGCGAAGTGAGGTTTAGTTACTGATATGTATTGTAATTGTGACCTGCCCCCTCGGTCCCACATGTCAAACCGGCGTCACACGGCCATGACAACTCATCCATGGGCGCGGCGGGCGGTTCTTGATAGCATTGAGCGGGTGTATAAAGGAAGCTAGTGACCACACGCGATATCAGCAAGCGGCGCGCCGAGCGCCCGGGGGCCGGGGAGTCGGCCTTCGCCGCGAACGGGCCCGAGCTCGCCTCCCTGCCCGACCGCCGCGGCGGCCCGCGCTCCCTCGCCGAGCCCGCCCTGCAGGAGGAGGTCAAGCGCGTCCTTCTGTCCCGGTACACGCCCGCCGCCTTCCTCGTCGACGACGGCTTCAACATCCTTCACGTCCAGGGCCGCCTGCCTCCGTCCCTGCTGCGCGAGCCGGGCGCGTCCGGGGCGAATCTCCTGCGCCTGGCCCACGAGTCGCTCACCGTCGCGATCCGCGCCGCCCTTCTGACCGCGAAATCCGAGGACCGCCCGGTGCGCCGGTCGGCGCGCTATCCGATCGACGGGCGCGACCTGCCCGTCGGACTCGAGGTCCTGTCCATCAGGATCGAGACGGACCGGCGCCGGCGCTACCTGGTGCTGTTCAAGCTCGACGGGGCCCTCCCCGCGGCGGGGGAAAACGGCCAGCTCGCGTTCCCGGTAGCGGGCGAGCGTCCCTCCGCGGCGGACGGCGCCGTCACGCCCGAGGCCGACGACGAGCTCGCCGCGGTCAAGCGGGAGGTCCAGGCGGCCAACGCCGAGCTGGTCTGCGTCAACCAGGAGCTTCGCGACCGCAATAAGCAGGTGAACGCGACCATCGACGACCTCTCGAACCTCCTCGCCAGCGCCGAGATCCCGATCGTGATGCTGGATATGAAGCTGCGCATCCGGCGCTGCACGCCCCCGGCGGAGAAGTCCTTCGGCGTCGGCTATTCCGACGTCGGCCGCTCGATCCACGCCCTCAAGCTCAACGTCGCGATCCCGCAGCTGCAGGAGACTTTGCGCTCCGTGCTCGCGGGGTTCGGGGCGAACCATCTCGAGGTCTGCGACGCCAAGCAGCGCTGGTATTCCCTGTGGATTCGCCCGTACAAGACGAACGGGAACAGCATCGCGGGGGCGGTGCTCTCGATGATGGACATCACGGAGCGCAAGTCGGGCGTCCGTCAGCTGGAGATGGCGCGGGACTACGCCGAGGCCATCGTCGACACGGTCAACGATTCCCTGCTCATCCTCAACCGCAGCCTGAAGGTCGTGCGGGCCAGCCGCTCGTACTACAGCCTCTTTTCCGCCTCGCCCGAAGAGGTCGTGGGAAAATCCATCTACGAGCTGGGACGGGGCCTGTGGAACGCGCCGGCGCTGCGCAAATCCCTGTCCGTGCTCGCGGCCGCGCGGACGCCTTTCTCGAACCTGGAGCTTGAGCGCGAGGTTCCGAGGCTCGGCGCCCGCATCCTCGCGGTCAGCGGCCGGGTGGTGCCGTACGAGAGCGACAGCGGCATCAACATCGTGCTCGTCGTCGAGGATGTGAGCCTGCGCAAGGAGGCGGCGGAGGCGGCGGCCCTGCGCAAGAGCGAGGCTCGCCAGCGCGACTTCGTCGCCAACGTGTCCCACGAGCTGCTCACGCCGATCACGGCGATCAAGGGCTACGCGGAGTCCCTCGTCGCCGGGGCGCTCGACGTGCCCGCGCAGAGGGTCAAGTTCACCCAGATCATCGAGAAGCACGCCGACCGCCTTTCGCAGCTCGTCGAGGACCTGCTTCAGCTTTCCTCGCACGACGAGGGGCGCGCGCGCGCCGCCGCCGACACCGTCAACCTGCGCGCGAGCGTCGAGAGGCTCGTGCGCGGACTGGCGCCCGTGCGCCGCAAGCGCGCCGTTTCGATCTCCGTGCGCATGCCGAAGGGGCTCAGGGTCGCGATCAACCGCGCCGAGCTTTTCCAGGTGATGCAGAACCTGTGCGAGAATGCGATCAAATACAACCGCAAGAACGGCCGCGTCTTCATCCAGGCCCGCGTGGTCGGCCGCCGGGCCGTCGTTTCCGTCCGGGACACCGGGATCGGCATTCCCAAGGAGGACCTGGGCCGGATCTTCGACCGCTTCCACCGCGCCGAGAACGCGCGGCGCAATACGGTCCGGGGCACGGGGCTCGGACTCTCCATCGTCCGGTCGATCCTGACGAACCGAGGCTGCCGCGTGTGGGCGGAGAGCGACATGGGCAAGGGCTCCATCATCTTCTTCACGCTCCCTCTCGCCGACAATCGGGGACGCCGCCGGCGTGCTCCGGCCGTCACCCTCCGGGCTTAAAAAAGTGACCGCCGGGCGCTGGCCGCGCGGGGCGCGAGCGGCCTATACTGAGGCGTGAGGAGGCGCCCATGAATGCGAGCGGACTGCCGGCCGCGGCCCTCTTGGCGGCGTTGTCCTCCTGCGCCGCCTTCGGCGGCGGGCGGACCTTGAACCGCGGCCCCGAGCTCGCCACGGGGGAGGGCGAGGTCGTCTTCAAGAAAGACGGCGGCGGGGGAACGTCCGTGGAGCTTCGCGTGCGCCATCTGCCGGAGCCCGAGGGTCTCGAGCCGCCGGGCTACGCCTACGTCGCGTGGGTGCGGCATCATCCGGAGGCGGCGCCCCTGAACCTCGGCGCCTTGAGCAGGCGCGACGAAGCGGGCGCCGAGCTGAAGGCTCGGACCGAGTTGGACTTTTACGAGCTGTTCATCACGGCCGAGGCCGCCGTCGACGCGGAACGGCCGACGGGCCGGCGGCTGCTGTGGGCCGAGCGCGATTGACGCGCATGGGAGCGGTATGGCGCCAAAGATACTCGTCGTGGACGACGACGCCGACACGCGCAGGGTCCTTCGCTACGTCCTGGAGACGGTCGCGCAAATCGTCGAGGCGGAGGGCGGCGCGCAGGCCCTGCTCAGGATCAAGTCCGAGAGGCCGCAGCTGGTGCTGCTCGACCTGGTGATGCCGGAGGTGGGAGGGCTCGAGGTCCTGGTCTCCGCTCTGAAGGACGACCCGACGCTCAAGATCATCGTGCTGACGGGCCAAAGCGACATCGGGGTGGCCCGGAGCGCGCTGGAACGCGGAGCCCGGGCCTTCATCACCAAGCCCATCGATCCGGAGCGGCTGCGCGACGTGGTCGAGGATTTCCTGAACCCCAACGGCGGACGCGGCGACGCCGAAGGCCGCAAGCCCTGGCGCGTCGTGGGCTGAGCGGGCCTACGCCGAGGCCGCGGCCAAGGCCGGAACCCGCGAGACCGGCGAGCCCCGTCCGAGGCGCCCCATGAGCTCGCGGATGCGCGCCGGCCGGCCGAGATCGCTCCACTCGACGCCCGTCATCGGCAGGACCAGGATCCGCTCCGGCACCCGCTCCACGATCTGGCTCGAGAAATTGAACCGGCCGAGGCGGCGGTAGGTCTCCTCGAGCGCGGAGTCCTCGAGCGGGGTTCCGAGCATCGGAAGCAAGGCGTCGAAGTGGAGCATCATCTCGGGAAGGCAGGCCCGGCCCAGGTCCCACAAGGTCCCGATCTTGACGGCCATGACCATGGTGTTCCAGAGGCAGCCCTGCTCATACATCTCCGCGGCCTCCCGCGAGCCCGGCTTTTCCCGGAAGCGCGACACCTTCATGGCGCCCGCCGTCCTCGGCCAGGAGCGCTCCGGCTCGATCCAGCCGTAATCCTGCTCCGGCCCGTCGGGCACGGCGCCGAGCAGCACGATCTTGCCCGGGCTGCGCTCCGCCAGCGCGGCGGCGCGCCCGACGCACGCGTGGAAAGCCGGGCCCGAGGAGATGAAGTGATCCGACGGGAAGATCAGCACCGTCGCCGCGGGGTCGGCGCGCAGGATGTGGGCCGCGGGGAGGAAGATGCCGGGCGCCGTTTCGCGTCCGGCGGGCTGATGGATGAGCCGGCCCGCGCGCGCGGCGCAGCCGTTCATGTGCCTTCCGTGATCGCGCCCGATGATCGTCACCAGGCGCTCGCGCGGCACGAGCCCGGAGACCCGGTCCAAGGTCTCCTCGAGCAAGGTTTTGTCGCTCGTCAGGCTGCAGAACTGCTTGGGCTTCTCGTGGCCCAGCCATTCCCGGATCAGCGGCTTGAGCCTCTCGCCCTCGCCGCCCGCCAGCACGATCCCCCACCGTCGCGGCGCCGCTGCCTTGCTCTCATCCTTCATGTCTTCGCCTTCCCCGAGAAATTCCTTTCCCGCGCATCAATATACGACGCGGCGGCTTCCGATTCCTATTGAGGCGTCGTGACAGTATTGAATCCCGCCCGTGACGCGCTTTCACGTCATGAAACGGCCCCAACACCTCGACAAATCGTCCATCGGCCTCGCGCCGGATTCTTCGTAAGTTGCGGCATGACCGATAAGAGCGCGGAGGAGGACGTGCGGGCCTTGCTGGCCCGGGCCGGCGTGGCGGTCGGAGGCGGCCGCCCGTGGGATATCCGGGTCCGCGACCCGGGATTCTACAAGCGCGTGCTGAGCGGCGGCAGCCTGGCGGCGGGTGAGGCCTACGTCGACGGCTGGTGGGAGTCCGACCGGCTCGACGAGTTCTTTCACCGGGTCTTCAAGGCCGGGCTCTACGAGAGGGTCGCCTTCGACCCCTGGGCCAGGCTTAGGATTCAGGCGAGGCGGATCTTCGATGCGCCGAGCGCCGGGCTTCGCGCCGGCCTCGGCAACGACCTGTTCCGGGCGATGCTGGGCGAGCGCATGTCGTCCTCGTGCGCCTACTGGAAGGACGCGCGCGATCTGGATGAGGCGCAGGACGCGAAAATGGAGCTGGTGTGCCGCAAGCTCGAGCTCAAGCCGGGGCTGAGCGTGCTCGACCTGGGCTGCGGCTGGGGCGCCTTCGCCCGCTACGCGGCGGAAAGGCACGGCGTCAGCGTCGTGGGGGTCGACATCGCCGAGGAGCAGGTGACGTTCGGGCGGGAGCGGTGCAGGGGCCTGGCGGTCGCCCTGCGGGTGCAGGATCATCGGGAGGTCCGAGGCCGCTACGACCGGGTCGTGTCGATCGGGCTCATGGAGCATGTCGCGCCCCGGAACTGGAGGTCCTCCATGGCCGCCGCGGCGCGGTGCCTGAAGGCCGACGGCATCGCCCTGGTCCACGCCGTCGCGCGCAACGTCACCGACGGCCGCCTCGATCCCTGGCTCGACCGGAACGTCTTTCCCGGCGGCGCGGCGCCGAGCCTCTCGAGCCTGGCGGGAGCCATGGAGGGGAGCTTCGTCGCGGAGGACGTCCACAATATCGGCCCCCACTACGATCCGACCTTGCTGGCTTGGCACGAGAACCTTTCGCGCCGCTGGCCCGAGCTGAGGGGCAAATACGGCGACCGGCTTTATCGCGCTCTGAAGTTCTGCCTCCTCGCCTCGGCGGGCGGCTTTCGCGCGCGCCGGAGCCAACTTTTCCAGATCGTGATGACCCGTCCCGGCCGCGTCCAGCCGGCCTGCCGGGCCGAGCCGGCGCGCGCGGCGAGGCTCAAGGAGGGCGGGGAGGCTCGTCTCCTTTAAAGAGCGCGAGGAAGCGATCCTCGTATTGGCGGAACGCGCCGAGCCGGTCGAGCTCGGTCTTCAGCGCGAAGGCCTTGGCGCGGTCCCGGGCCGCGTCGCCGAACAGCCTCTCGATGCGGGCGACGTCCTCCGGGGACAGGCCGCCGGGCGGCTCGGGCTGGGGGTCCGGCCGTTCCGAGGGCTCGCCTTCGCCGAGCGCCTTCAGCGCCTGCTGGTAGGCCGCCGTCAGCTGCTCCTGCGTCTGACGGCCGTATAGCTCCAGCTCCTCGAGATCGAGGCTCATCCCCGCCATCGAGGCGAACGTGCGCAGGACCGCCGCCGAGGCCGACGGATAGGGCAGCTGGTAGGCCAGCCCCGGCATCTCCCCGAGCAGGCCCACGCCGGGCACGCCTTGCTCGGCGGCCGCGGCCAGAAGCACCCCGTTGAGGCCGGTGATGCGGCCGCTGCTCACGACGGACACGCCCTGGCGGCGCAGGTCGCGCAGGCCGTCCTCGTCGGTCGACACGCCGTGCACGCGCGAGCGGGTCGTCGGCTCCATGTCGGAGACCCAGCCGGCGAAGGCGAAGACTCGCGTGACGCCGAGGTTGCGCGCCTCGGCCAGCAGGCGGCGCGACAGCGCGAACTTGCCCGTCGGCGGCTGCGCCTCGCCGAGGAAGACGACGATGTCGAGCCCGGGCGCCGCGTCCTCGGCGAGGAACAGCCGGCTGCGGGGGAGGCGGGCGGCGTGAAGCAGGCCGTCCTCGACCTCCGCCTCCTCCACCTCGAAAAGCTCGCGGGCGTCGAACTCGTCGATCTGCCGCATCTTGAGCCGGGAGAGCAGGTAGACGACGGCCGTAACCGCCACGGTGCCCATCCCGGGCCACGCGGTCACGAGCCAGCGCTGTTTGCCGGCCAGCTTCTTGCCATTATCGAGCTTGTTGGGCTCCATGACCTCGACGGAGCAACGAACATGCCGTCGCTTTCGGCCGCCGCGTTGCATGCGTCCGGGTATGAAGATCCATCTGCTCTATTTCCATCTTCCCCGGGCCGCGCGCTTCCGCGGGATTCACGGGACCGGGGTCGAGCGCGCGGCGCGGGCCGATCTGACGCGGCGCTTCGCGGCGCTTTCACGGGTGCTGCTGGGCCAACACGACGTCCTATCGGGGCCCGAGTCGCCGAAGTTCGGGCTGTGGGCGGTCCCTTTCGGGACGAAGCGGCTGGAGATCGAGGCGGACGAGCTCGAGCAGTTGGCCTCGATCGCGGCGGCGGGCCGCGAGCTCGGTCGCGAGGCCGTGGCCGAGGAACTGGGCTCGGCGGTCGCCCTGCACTCGCCGCTGCGTGTGGGGACCTTCGCCGTCGACAGCGCCGGGGGCGCGCCGCGCTGGATGAGCAAGCTGCGGGAGCATCTTCGCGGCCGTCGGGGGCCGGGAGCTGAGTCCTCCGAAGAGGAGCGGCGCCTCATCCGCGGCGTCATCGACGCTCCCCTCGACCTGCGCGTGCAGGAGATCGTCGCTCTCGATACGCGGCGGATCGCGGGCTACGAGGCCCTCCTGCGCGGCCCCGAGAGAGGGCCGCTGTTCGCGCCCGAGGCACTGCTCGCGCAGGCCGCGCGCTGCGGGCTTCGCCCCGAGCTGGAGCTCGCCGCCTTCGACGCGGCGCTGAAGATCGCGCGGCGCCTCCCGTCCGGCCTGCGCCTCGCGGTCAATCTCTCGCCGGCGCTTCTGGGAGCGCCCGCGGTGCGGCGGGCGGCCCGGGAGCCGGACCTGCCCGGGCGGCTCATCCTGGAAATCACCGAGCATCTGCCGATCATCGCGCCGGGCCGCTTGCTCGGCGAGCTCTCGCTCTTGCGCGAGCGGGGGGCTCTGGTCGCGCTCGACGACGCCGGCTGCGGCTACCTCAACATGGCGCTCACCCGCGCCCTGCGGCCCGACATCGTCAAGCTTTGCATCACCGTCACGCGCCGCCTCGGCCGCGGCCCCCGCATGCTCGCGCTCGTCCGGGGGACTGTCGCTTCGATCCGAGCCGCGGGCGCCGTCGCCTTGATCGAGGGCGTCGAGACCGCGGAGCAGGCGCGCCTGGCGCGCGCGTGCGGCTGCGCCCTGGCCCAGGGCTATTATTTCGGCCGGCCGCGACCGGCGGCGGAGGCGATGCGGGAGGAGAAGGAAAATGTCTTCGCGGCGAAGTAACCCTGAGCGCGCCGCGGAGGAGCGCCTGCGCCGGATCGCGCGCGAGCGCCTCCCGGAGGGGCTCGCCGTGCTGGTCCTGCGCCAGGCGTGGGCCGAATTCCTCGTTCGCGTCGGAGGCCGTCTGCGCTTCCGCGCGAACGAGAACGATCGCGCGGTTCGCGCGTATCGCGCGATGAGCGTGGCGGACTTCGAAGGGGTCAACGCTCGGCAGAAATGGGCGAATTGGCGGACCATCCCGCGCAATCTCCACGGCCGCCTGCCCGCGCGCGCCTGCCGCGCGGTGGACCTGTGCTCCGGCGTCGGCGACTCGACTGAGGTGCTGGCCTGCTATCTGCCGGAGGGCTCGGAGATTCTGGGGCTCGAGTGCAGCCCCGAGTTCGTGGCGCGCGCGCGCGCGCGAAGCTATCGCGACGCCGCGGGGCGGCCGGTCAAGACGGGCTTCCGCGTCCAGTCCGTGCTGGAGCCGTTCCGCGACGACGCGGACGCGCTGCTGCCTGACGAGAGCGTCGACCTGGTCAACTGCTGCGGCGCGCTCGCCTTGAATTTCCAGGAGGGGCAGCTCGATCTCCTGGCCGCGGAGATACGGCGCGTGCTTCGCGCCGGGGCGCTCGCGGCCATCGACGCGCCCGCGGAGCGCGACGGGAAGGAGCGCACGATCCGCCTCTTCGGCCGGCGCGGCTTTGAGGCGCTGGGCAGCGCCCGAAGCTGCCGCCTCGACCGCTACGCGCAAATCTGCTTCCGGCGGGACGGCCGCTGAGCGCGGAAGGCCCGAACGTTGCGTCCAGAAGATCGGCGCAGCGCGCGGGGGGACCATGTTCCACGATCGCCAAGACGCGGCCGTTCGTCTGCTCCGGGAGCTGAAGGGCTATAAGGGCCGTCGGGACGCCCTGGTCCTGGCGATCCCGCGCGGGGGCCTGCCGATCGGCGGGCTGCTGGCCCGCGAGCTCGGCCTGCCCCTGGACGTGATCCTGACCAAGAAGATCGGGCACCCCTATAATCCGGAGTTCGCCGTCGGCGCGGTCAGCCTGACGGGCGAGACCCTCGATGCGGCGACGATCTCGCGCGAGGGAATCCCCGCCGGCTGGCTCGCGGCGGAGATCGCGCGCATAAGGGACGGCCTGCGCGAGCGCTACCGGCTGTATCACGGGACCGGCAAGCCCCTGCCCGTCGCGGGCAAGACCGTGATCCTGACCGATGACGGCGCCGCCACGGGGCGGACCATGCTCGTCGCCATCGACCTGCTCCGGCGCGAGGGCGCGGCGCAGATCGTCGCGGCCATCCCGGTCGCGCCGCCGGAAACCGTGGCGCTCCTCGAGGCGCGGGCCGACGAGGTCGTCTGCCTCGAAATCCCTTCGAGCTTCATGGCCATCGGCGAATTCTACGGCGACTTCACCCAGGTGTCCGACCGGGAAGCCGCCGAGATCCTGAGGTTCGCCCCGGCGGGAGAACGAACATGATGAGCATCGTCTCTCGTTTCGCGGCGGCCATGATCGCCACGGTCGTCGTCGTCGAAGGCTATTACGTCTATCTGCAGAAGGCCCTGACCCCGCCTGCGGCGGCGGCCGCCTTCCAGGCGGTGCACGACCAATGGGTCTCCGACGTCGAGAGCATGAGGCGCGACGGCGGCGCGGCCGCTCGGGGGAAGCGGCCCGCGATAGGAGGACAGGCGCCGGGCTCGCTCGAGGACTGGTTCAATGCCCGCGCGGACGCGGCGGGCATCCGTTCGGAGATCTTCACCACGGACTCCGAGGTCATCGTCACGTTCAACATCCCCGGACTGCAGTCGGATTCCGTGAAGGTCGCGGTCGACAACGTCCGCGTGCTGATCACCTGCGTCGCCGACATCGTCGAGGAGGGCGGCGCGCCGGGGACGGCTCTTCGCCGCGAGGGGCTGCGCCAGTACGAGCTGATCATGCCTCTTCCCTCGCACGCGGACTCCGCGCGCCACCGTGTGGTCCGCGATAAGGACAAGGGCGCGTTCAGGATCATCTTCACGAAGCTCGACGATCCCTCGCTAAAGTCCTGAGGGCCGCCCGGAGGGGACGGAGAGAACGGGTATGCGGGAGTGCCGAAGCAACCACCTTCCGGCCCGTCGCAAAAGCGTTGGAAAAGACAGGCGCCGCCGTCGCATCGAAGCCGTATGATGACGCCGACATGGTCCCGGACCGAGAGGAGGAGCTTTTGAAGATCGTGGAGGAGCTGGCCAACGAGCTCCGCCGCGAACGCGTCCCCGTCGCGCTCGACAGCTCCCTCGAGGGCGACCTCGGCTTCGACAGCCTGACCCGGATGGAGCTTCTGCTGCGCATCGAGCGCGCCTTCTCCTCGAGCCTTCCGGACCTGGCGCTCACGACGGCGCTCACCCCGCGGGACCTTCTGCGGCTGCTGCGGGCCGGCGCGGAGCCTCTCGCCGACGAGGCGCCCGACGCGTCCCGCGGCCCCGCCCTCGAGGAGGTCGAAGCGCCGGTCCGCGCGGCGACCCTGGTCGCGGCGCTCGATTGGCACGCCGACGCGCATCCGGACCGCCTGCACGTCCGGCTCTACGGCGAAGGCGGCCGCGAGGAGGCGGTCACCTACGCGGCGCTGCGCGACGGCGCCCGGAACGCGGCGGCCGCGCTGCAGGAGCGGGGCCTCGAGCGGGGGGAGCGCGTCGCCTTGATGCTGCCGACGGGGACCGATTACCTGTTCGCCTTCCTCGGCGCGATCATCGCGGGGGGCGTGCCGGTCCCGATGTATCCGCCGACGCGCCCCGGCCAGCTCGAGGAGCACCTGCGGCGTCACGCGGGCATACTCGCCAACTCCGAGGCCGCCTTCCTCGTCGCCGCGCCGCAGGCCCGGGCCGCGTGCGCACGCCTGAGCCGCCGGGCGCCGGCGCTGCGCGGGTTCCTCGCGCCCGAGGACCTGCGGTCCTCGGGCGCGCCCCGCGATGCGGGCCCGCGCCCCGACGACATCGCGTTCCTGCAGTACACCTCCGGCAGCACCGGCAGCCCCAAGGGCGTGATCCTCACGCACCGCAACGTCCTGGCGAACGTCCGCGCGATGGGGCGGGCGACCGCCGCCTCGTCGCGCGATGTCTTCGTCAGCTGGCTGCCGCTGTACCACGACATGGGCCTCATCGGCGCCTGGCTCTCCGCCCTGTACTTCGGCGCCCCCCTCGTCCTGCTCTCGCCGCTGGCGTTCCTGGCGCGGCCGCACCGCTGGCTGCGCGCGATCCACCGCCACCGGGGCACGATCTCCGCGGCGCCGAACTTCGCCTACGAGCTCTGCGTCGCGGGCATCGACGCGCGCCGCCTCGAGGGCCTCGACCTGAGCTGCTGGCGGCTGGCGGTCTGCGCCGCGGAGCCGGTCAGCGCCGCGGCCCTGGAGGGCTTCCGGGATAAGTTCGCCGCCTTCGGCCTGCGCCCCGAGGCGCTGGCGCCGACCTTCGGGCTGGCCGAGTCGACCGTGGGCCTGGCCTTCACGCCCCTCGGCCGGGGGCCCAGGATCGACCGCGTCCGGCGCGGGCCCTTCGCCGAGCTCGGCCGCGCGCTCCCCGCCGGGCCGGATGAGGCCGGCGCGCTCCAGTTCGTCTCCTGCGGCCGGGCCCTGCCCGGCCACGAGCTGCGCATCGTCGACGAGAGCGGCTTCGAGGCGGGCGAACGCCAGGAGGGCCGTCTGTGGTTCAAGGGGCCCTCCGCCTGCGGCGGCTACTTTCGCAATCCCGAGGCGACGCGCAAGCTTTTCCACGGCGACTGGCTCGACACGGGAGACCTGGCCTACCTGGCGGGCGACGAGCTCTTCGTCACGGGACGGGTCAAGGAGATGCTCATCCGGGGCGGCCGCCACGCCTATCCCTACGAGCTCGAGGAGGCCGCCGGCGCCCTGCCCGGCATCCGCAAGGGCGGCGTGGCGGCCTTCGGCTGCCGCGACCCTCGCACCGGCGGCGAAAGGCTCGTCGTCATGGCGGAGACCCGCGCGTCCGAGCCGGCCGAGCGGGAACGCCTGCGGCGCCGCGTCAACGAGCTCGCCTGCGACCTGCTCGGCATGCCGGCCGACGACGTGATGCTCGTCGAGCCGCATACGGTCCTGAAGACCTCCAGCGGCAAGATCCGCCGCGCGGCGTGCCGCGAGCTGTACGAGGCCGGGGGCCCGAGGGCCGAGCGCTCGTGGCGGCGGCGGGCGCGGCGCCGGCTCGAGGCG
>JAUYSH010000067.1 GCA_030696455.1 Elusimicrobiota bacterium | reverse complement strand
AAGTCCCTGCTTGGCAGGAGTTCGCGTATGAGAGTTCGTTCTCAGGTTTTCGCGAAGCGAAAACCCTGGCGCCGCAGGCGCCATTCCGTTCGTGTCAGTGCTCGTTCCAGGACGTTTCAAAACCCCATGAACTGGGAGGTCCATGGACTTGCGGGTATCGTAAGGGCCTGTTATAATGGAAAGGAGCCGCCCCCCGTAGCAAGCTACGGAGGACGGCCTACTAGACGACGCTACTAGGTGCGCTGGCTGGGAGGATTTTCCTTCGCGGGGAGCCTCCCGGCCAGTGCTTTTTTAAACCTATCTCTAGGCGGCCGCCTGAGTCGGCCGCGCTACCAACAAGACACGCATACACTCTCCTTCCGTCTGACCAACAAATCTCTCTTACTCATGAGCCTTGCTTTTCAACCAGGGTCCACTTATTAGAATTACCGACCCGTTTTACGATTCCGTCGCCCTTCATGATCGCAAGGTCGGTCTTAATCAGGTCCTTTGAGTTGGGCGTATCTAGCCAATCAGCACCCTCTTTTAGCTGATTGTAGATTTGCATGATCTGAAGGCCACCCGAGCTGATCGAAAGCAGATGTGCTATTGCCAGACGGCGGATTTCAGCCAAATCAGTAGCCTGAAACTGCTCTCTGGGAGCCCAAACATACCCACTATATAGGATTGGGGCGTCTTGTCCGGCTTTTAGCCGCCATTCCTTGCCAACTTTCTCGATTTTCTCGGAAATCTGCGCCGGGATGTTATATACGCTGCCCGGATTCGATTTCGGCAGAAGTCGCTGGATCCTATCCGCGATGTCACGAAGGAGGAGTGGTTTCCCCTCATTCAGAATGGAAAGAAAAACCGTCCGGACCGACGCCTTTGCGACGGGAAGCCACTGCCAGCTGCCCTTAGCTTGGGTAGGACTGTTAGGACGCTCAGGGGGCGGAATGCGTGTAACACGAGTAGGGGAAGTGGCCGCGCCCTGACCAAGGGCGCTCTTGAGCGGCAGCGGAATCGGGAAGCCCATCCGCTCAAAAAGAACGCGAACGCGACGGCCTTCGCTCACCCACTGATTGTAGGCGCTAAAGGTTTGCTCTTCCGTGGACTGAGGCCGATCTTCTTCCATGCGCCAAGTATACACTTTGCCACCCAGATGCGCAAGTGTGTATAAGTGAATTTTCATGTCCTTTTTCTGGGGGTGCAAAATGTGCGAATTGTGCGGAATGTACCGAATGCCGAGACGTCCAGGGCAATCGGGGTGAGGACCGTTCACAACGTCTTAACTAAAGGACCCTTGCGCGGCCCCCCTTGGCGCCCTATAATCTACTTATGTCGAAGTTCACTCTAGAGTATTGGCCCGACGAGGATGGTTATGTTGGGCGACTGAAGGAAGTTCCTGGCGTCGTTAGCCAGGGAAATACGGTTGCGGAGTTGCGCGAGAACATCAAGGATGCGTACCACCTGCTGATGAGCGATGCGCCAAAAACTCAGCGCCACGTTAAAACGTCCACGATCCTTCTCGCTGTCGCGTGAAACGCCGGGAGTTCATCCGAGAACTCACGAAGGCGGATTGTGTTCTTCATAGACAGGGCAAGCGCCATGAGATTTGGCGAAACCCAGCAAACAATCACAGGACAAGTGTCCCGAGGCACGCTGAGTTGCGCGATACACTTTGCAAAGAAATCCGTGTGCAGCTTGGCCTAGAAGTGCCTGATTAAAGCTTCTTCTTCGCCCACGATTCACGCACCGCTCCGGAGGCTTCCCCTAAGGAGCATAAACATGCCCGAGCGGTGAACGGACCTTTCGCTTCCTCAGGCCTTCTGCTGAGGGGTGAGCCAGTCGAGGCAGAAGCCCTTGGTGACCTCGTTGGCCAGGCGCGAGCAGAAGCCGACGGCGCCCCGGAAGCCGAGGAAGGGCTCGTCCTTCAGGAAGTGGGTGTAGTCCGACGGGTAGCCGAACTCGAGCCACGAGGTCTCGGGCCGCAGGAACTCGACGGCCATCGTCGTCGCCACGAGGGCGTCGGCGTCGCGGCGCTTCAGGCCGAGCCAGCCCGCGGCGAGATCGTTCTGCATCGGCTCGAAGACCGTCCGCGGGCGCGCCGAGAGGCCCGCGCGCTCGGCCGGCGCCAGATGACGTCCCCCGCCCAGCAAGATCATGCCCCACAGCTCGCCGCCGAGCTCCTCGATCATCTCGGCGAAGGCCGCGCCGTAGTGCGGGTCGCCGACGTAGGCGAAGCGCCGCCCCAGGAAGGCGTGCGGCACCGCCCACTCCAGCGCGGGCGCCGCCGCGTCGAGCTCGGCGCGGATGAAGGCCGCGGCCTCCGCCTCCTTTCCATACGCGCGCCCGAGGGCTTCGACGAAGCGCTTCGTCGCCGCCAGGCCGAAGGGCAGCTCCGCGTCGAGGACCTTGACGCCGAGCCGCTCCCCCAGGAGGGCCGCCGCCTTGCGGCCATGGCCGAAGGCGACGATGGAGCCGGCGTGACGCGCGGCCCGCAGGCTCTCGTAATCCCCGCCCGACAGCCAGGTGGAGACCGGGTTCAGGCCCAGCGCCTTCAGGATGCGATGGAGCTCGCGGACGTTGCCGCGATGGTCGCCCTCGTTGCGCCCCATCAGGTAGCCGACGACGGCGACGTTCCCCGGCCGGGGCGCGGCGGCGGAGAGGTCCATGCCCTTGGCCAGCGCGTCGAGCACCGCCCCGTAGCCGTCGAGCCAGTCCCCCGCCAGGCCGATCTGCGGCGGCACGACGAAGGCCGGCTTGAAGCCCCCGGCGAAGACCTGCCGGACGATGCGCTCGTAGTCGGTCCCGGCGATCGTGCACATCGGCACCGAGCCCATGAACACCGCGCCGCAGGACGGGCGGCGCGCGATGCGCTCCAGGCCCGCGGCGATCTCGCCTTCGAGGTTGCCCGCGATGTTGAACACGCTCAGGCCCGTGTAATGGATCCGGTGCTCGCCCTTGCACGACATCAAGGTCGAGAATAGGTCGTGGCGCCCGTGGATCTGCTCTCCCTTGGCGCGGATGCAGTCCGGACCGTCGCCGAGGAAGTACGCGTCGGAGATCGCGTTGATGGCCAGGAAGGCCCCGTGGAGGTAAGGGGGATTGAGCCGCACGCCGGGTGAACTAGGCAAGGTTTCTCCCCTCGAGGCCGGACAGATGGGCGCCGTAGCGCCGGTAGAACGGAAGGCGGCAGGCGGCGATCAGGCGCCGCAGGGAGCGCAGCGCGCCGTCAAGGCCCATCTCGAAGTCCTTGCTCGAGAAGCGCGCCTTGCCGGCGCCGCTGACGCGCCAGTCGAAGAAGATGTCCGAATACACGGCCCGGAACGTCCCCTCGCGCAGCAGGCGCGTGAGCTCCGCCGGCGTGCGGAAGGTCGTGAGGGCCGCGCAGCGCGAATCGGCGCCGAGCACGGGCCTCTCGCGGTGCGGGTCGTAATACAGGATGTCCACGCCGAACCCCATCTCCTCGATCATGCGCATCATCGGCGCGCCCTGGCCGTGGCGCAGCTCCCACAGCATGGGAAGGGTCGTCTCGGACACGACGAAGGCAAGCCTGAATTCTTTTGCCCGCGCGGTCAGCTCCTCCCATTCCGGCTTAAGGGCTGCGAGCTTTTCCTTCCAGACGGCCTCGAAGGCGGGTTCCCGGCCGGCGGCCTTGGCGATCGCCTTGAGGCACTCGCCCGTGTCCTCGAGGCCGTACGGGGCCCGGACGGTCAGGACCGGCCGGGCCCCGCCGGCCAGGAGCTCGGGCAGCTTGGACTGGTATGAGGTCGCGGCGCAGAAGACATGGGCCGCGGCCAACGGTATGCGCTCCATCGACGGGAAGTCCACGTCGGGGAACAGCCGCGTATTGGCCTTGACGCCCATCTCCGCGAGCATCGGCACCAGCTCCGCCTCGCGGTAATCCGTCGGGAAATGAAACAGATTGACCGACGACGGATCGGGGGTCACATCGAAAAAGCCCCGCGTCGAAAAGAGCTCCTTGAAATGTTCGCCGAAATTGTTGAGCTGATCGCGGTCGCCGTGGCTCCAGCACACGGTCTTGAGGCCGCTGGCCTCCTCGATGCGGCGCGTGATCGAGCCCGAGTCCTCGCCCATCACGATCGAGGTGCAGAAGTGGTTGAAGACGACGTAGTCCGCGCCGGAGCCGGCCGAGGCCTTGGCCACCGATTCGACCAGCGCGTCGGCCTTCTCGACGGCGCCGAGGACCATGTCGCGCTCCTCGAGCTCCATCACGATCCCGGTGCGGAACACCGTCGCCCCGAAGCTGTCCGAGGGCACGCGCACGGGGTAGGCGAAGAAGGAATATTTGCGCGGATCGTTGCCCGACCAAGAGTACAGGCATTCGCGGTCGGAGTAGCGCGCGTAAAGGGTCTTGTTCATCCTCAGCTCGGGGTAGCCGAGCAGGACCTCGTAGTCCTGGTCGGCGAAGAAGTTGCGCCAGCCGGCCTCGAGCAGATTGATGGGGCCCGCCGCGATGGGCACGCGCAGGGCGCTCGTGGAATCGCCGCCCGGGACCATCTCGATGAAGGTCCCGGGATCGGCCGCGATGAGCCCGAGCACGTCGGCCAGCGTCCGCGCGCCGAGGCGTCCGCCCAGCGCCGAGAGCAGGCGCTTGACCGAAGGCCCCGTCTCGCCCTCCGGCGCCAGGGCCAGGCCGGCGGTCTCGACGGCGGCGTTCGGCGCGCCCTTGGGCAGGAGGAAGAAGGCGAGGGCGGGCCCTTCGCCGCTCAGGCCGACGCGCACGTTCGCCTCCCCGACGGAGCAGAGGGATTTGACCGGCACCCCGAGCAGCTTCGCGAGCGCGGCGGTGGACGCCTCGCCGGCGAGCTGGTGCGGCACCTGCGCTTGGAAGGACATCAGCGGCCTCCTGGACCGGTCGCCAGCCCGTGGGGCAGCTGGGTGTTGAAGAACGAGAAGCAGCCGCGGCAGGCCGGAAAAAGATTCCGGCAGACGCGCCGGCGCAGCGCGCGGGCCTTCGCCCCGTCCCAGATCTCCGCGAACGCGCCCTGCTCGATGTTGCCCAGGACGTAGTCGGGGCAGACCCACACGTCGCCGTTGGGGAAGACGTTCGCCTGCGTCCACGGACCGTCGCAGTAGGCGGAGCCGGCGGCCTCGCGGCGTCCCTCGTAGTAATCGCGCAGCGCCGCGGCGCCGCGCAGGTCCACGCTGAACCGGGCGTGCGGGTAGCGCTCGCGCAGGCCGGCGAGGGCGCGGTCGAAGGCCTCGTAATCCATCGCCTGCGGGCGGTAGGCGTAGCCTCGCCAGAGGTTCAGCGGCAGCTCGAACTCCTCCCGGAACGCCTTCTCCTGAGCCTCGAGGACATCGGGGCGGTTGAAGATGAGATGCTGAAAAAGGATCTCATCGAAGACCACGCCCTCTTTTTTGAGATGCTCGACCGTCTCTCCCAGATGCGCGGCGTTGGAGTCGAACACCTCGCACAGCATGCGCAGCAGGGGTTTTCTCGCCGGATGGCGGTCGCGCAAGGCGGCCAGCTTCTTCAGGCCGCGGACCATGGCTTCGTAGTGTCCCGCCGGCCCCATGCGCAGCTCCTCCCGGAGCGAGGGCGGGCAGGCGACGGAGATGCTCACCTGATCGAACAGCGCGGCGACCTTCTCCGCGTGCTTCTCGAGGTAGACGCCGTTGGTGGTCAGGATGGTCCGCAGCCCGCGCTTCCTCGCGCGCGCGGCCAAAGCCTCCCAGTACGGGCTGAGAAGGGGCTCGCCGCCCGAGAAGTTGACGTTCTGCGGCTTGTAGGGAACCAGCTCGTCGATGAGAGCCAGCAGCCGCTTCAACGGCACCGGCTTCGACTTCGCCTCGTGGAAGCGCGCGCTGTGGCAGGCCCCCCCTTGGCCCCACAGCGAGCACGCGCGGCAGCGCAGGTTGCAGGCCATGGTGAGCATCAGGTAGGCCTCGCCGATGGTCCCGCTGCGGTAGGGGTCGGCGGCGCGCACGCCGAGCTCCCCGAGCCGCGTCGACAGGGCCCGGCGGTCGACGGGCTCGCCCGCCGGCTCGGCGGCCGCGGCGGGCGTCCGGCCGGCGGGAGCCTCCGGCTGCGCGGCCCAAAAGCGCTTCATGCGCCGGCCGACGGCGAGGTTGTTCAAGGCGACCTCGCGCGCCGCGGGGGGCAG
>JAUYSH010000052.1 GCA_030696455.1 Elusimicrobiota bacterium | reverse complement strand
CAGAACTACGCGCTCTACCCTCATCTGACCGTCGGGGAGAACGTGGCGATGGGCCTCAAGCTCCGCGGCACGCCCGCCGCCGAGATCGCCCGGCGCACGGCCGACGCCGCCGCGCGCCTGGGCCTCGAGCCCCTGCTCGAGCGCCGGCCCGCCGCCCTCTCCGGCGGCCAGCGCCAGCGCGTGGCGCTGGCGCGCGCTTTGGTGCGCGAGCCGCGCGCCTTCCTGCTCGACGAGCCCCTTTCGAACCTGGACGCGGTCCTTCGAGAACGCACGCGCGGAGAGCTCAAGCTGCTCTTCAAGCGCGCCAAGGGCACCGTCGTCTACGTGACCCACGATCAGGTCGAGGCGATGACCATGTCCGACCGCGTGGTCCTCCTCAACGAGGGCAAGCTCCAGCAGATCGGCACGCCCGAGGAGATCTATCGCCGCCCCGCGAACGTCTACGTGGCGACCTTCCTGGGCGCGCCGCCGATGAACATCGTGCCGCGCGCGGAGGCGGAGCGCTCCGGCCTTTTCGGGACCCTGCCGCCCGGCGACGTCCTCGTCGGGGTGCGGCCCGAGGAAGTCTCGGTGGGCTCGGGCCGCGAGGCGGCCGTCGTCCTCGTCGAGCCGGTCGGCTCGCACACCATCCTGACGCTCGACGCCGGCGGCGCGTCCCTGCGGGCCGTCGTCCCGGGAACCTGGAGCGGCGGCGCGTCCTGCCGGGTCTCGGTGCCGGCCGGGTCCGTGCATCTCTTCGACGCGGCCACCGGAGCGCGGCGCTAGTCATATTTGATTTACTCGGCGGCGCTGTCCCGGGCTCCGGGACGCGGCTAGAATCGGGCCGTCCATGGCCAACCTCATCACCGCCGGCCGGCTCGCCTTGCTGTTCGTGGTCGTGGCCCTCGCCTATCGCGAGACCGCGGCCTGGCGCCTGGCCGCCGCGCCCCTGCTGATCCTGACCTTCGCCCTCGACGGCGTGGACGGCTGGGTGGCCCGCCGGCGCGGCGAGGTCTCCCTGTTCGGCGCCGCCTTCGACATCGCGGCCGACCGCATCGTCGAGAACGTCCTGTGGGTGGCGCTCGCCGACCTGGACCTCGTCCCGGTCTGGGTGGCGTTCGTGTTCCTCACCCGCAGCTTCCTCGTCGACTCGATGCGCGCCCACGCGGCAGCGCGCGGGGAGACCGCGTTCGGCATGATGCGCACGCGGCTGGGCCGCTTCCTCGTGGCCGGCCGGCTCATGCGCGTGGTGTATGCGACGACGAAGGCGGCGGTGTTCTGCTGGATCCTGCTGCTCGAGCCGGCTTCGGAGCTGAGCCCCGGACTTTGGATTCGCTGGGGTCCGACGCTCCAGACCGTCACCGCGGCCCTGACCGGCGCGGCGCTGTTTTTGTGCCTGGCGCGCGGCTTGCCGGTGCTGGCGGAGCTCGCCTTCGCTCCGGAGGCGCAAGCCTAGCGTGCCCCTGGCCTTTTTCGATCTGGACGGCACCTTGGCCCCGGGCCCCTTGAGCAGCGAGCAGTCCTTTTTCCTGCGCCTGCTCTCGCGCCGCCGCCTGGGCCCGCGGCAGCTGCTCGCGGGGCTCGCCTTCCTCCCGCGAGGAAGATCGAACAAGGCTTATCTCGCCGGGCTCGCTCCCGAGGAGGTCGAGGCCTGGGCGGAGTCGTTCATCGAGGCGAGGCCGCTCACCGCGCTTCGCGCGAGCGCGCTCGAGAGGCTCGAGAGCCATCGTCGCGCCGGCGACCGTCTCGCCCTGCTGACCGGAGCGCCGGATTTCCTCGCGGCGCCGCTGGCGCGGCGCCTGGGCTTCGCGCATTGCATCGCCACCGTCTGCGCCCGGGAGGAAGGCCGCTACTCGGCGGCGCCTCCCGTCGAGCGTCCTTACGGCGCCGCGAAGGCGCGCCTGGCGGCGGCGCTGTGCCGGTCCCTCGGCGAGGAGCTTCGCGACGCCGCCGCCTACGCCGACTCGCATTCCGACCTGGCGCTGCTGGAGCGCGTGGGACGGCCGGTGGCGGTGAGCCCGGACGCGCGCCTGGCGCGCGCCGCGCGCGAGAGAGGCTGGGAGCTGCTCGAGCGCTGAGGGCGAATTGCTATCCTAACCTCCATGCCCGACAATCCGGCTTCCAAACGGCTGCTCGTCGCGCTCGATTTCGACGGGACCCTGGCGGCGCTGAAGCGGGATCCGTCCGCGGTCCGCCTGAGCGCGCCGCGCCGCGCCCTGCTCGCGCGGCTGGGACGCGTGCCGGGGGTGAGGGTCCTCATCGTGAGCGGCCGTCCCCTCGCCTTTTTGCGCCGCGCGCTCGCCGGGTCGGGCGCGGCTCTGGCGGGCGAGCACGGGTGGACGCTCGACGGCATCGGCCCGCGCTGGCGCCATCCCCGCCTGCGCCTTCGCGCCCGCCAGGCGCGCGCTCTGGCCGCCGCCGCGCGGCGCGCGGTGCGCGGCCTCAGCGGGGTACGCGTCGAGGCCAAGGCGACGGCGGTGGCGGTGCATTGGCGTCTTGCCCCCGCCGTGATCCGGGATCCCTCGGGCCTGCGCCGCCTGCTCGCCGGGCTGATGCTTCCGGGCTGGCGCCTCTCCGGGGGCAAGAGAATCTGGGAGTTCCGTCCGGCCGACCGCTGGGGCAAGGGCGAGGCCATCGCCTTCGCCGCGCGCCGCCTGCGCGCCGGCGTCATGTTCATCGGCGACGACGAGACCGACGAGGAGGCCTTCCGGCGCCTCGGCCGCGGCGCGCTGACGGTCAAGGTCGGCCCGGGCCGGACGCGCGCGCGTAAGCGCGTCGGCGGCCTGGCGGGGGTGGACGTCCTGCTGCGAAGGCTCGCTCGCGGCTAGGCCGGCTTGCCGTCGAGGCGCACGCGCGCCAGGTCGTCGACGAGCCGCGCGCCCCAGCGGTAGATGTTGTTCTCGCGGATGCCCTCGCGCATGGACTCCCAACGGCGGCGGCGTTCCTCGGGCTCCATCTCGACGGCCTCGCGCAAGGCGTCGGCCACGCGCTCGACGTCGTAGGGGTTGACGATCAAGGCGTCGCGCAGCTCGCGGGAGGCGCCCGTGAAGCGGCTCAGGATCAGCGCGCCCGGCTCCTCTCGGTCGGCCGCGACGTACTCCTTGGCGACGAGGTTCATCCCGTCGTGCAGCGAGGTGACGGCGCAGATGTCGGCGACGCGGTACCAGCGCGCGACCTCGTTGCGCTCGTGGTGCGCGACCGCCAGCACGATGGGCTTCCAGTCCTTGTGCTCCTTCGAGACGAAGCGGGCGTTGATGCGCTCCGCCTCCATTTTGACCTCTTCGACGAGTTCGCGGTAGCGCGGGATGGTGGTGCGGCTGGGCGCGCCGAGCTCGACGAAGACGAAGCGGCCGAGGTAGGCGGGGTTGGCCTCGAGGAAGCGCTCGACGGCGAGGAAGCGCTCGATGATGCCCTTGGTGTAGTCGAGGCGGTCCACGCCGAGCGCCAGGATCGTCCCCTTCGCGCCGACGGATTTCATGAGCTCGTCCTTCGAGGGAAGGGGGCCCGCGTCCTCCTCCATGGCGACGCTGATCGGGTAGGGCTTGACCAAGGTCGAGTGCTCGCCGCGGCGGACGGCGAAGCGCTCCCAGTCGATGCGGCACTCGAGCGCGCGGTCGACGGTCTCCAGGAAGTTGTTGCAGTGATACTGGATGTGGAAGCCGAGGACGTCGGCGCCGAGCATCCCGTCGATGATCTCGCGCTGCCAGGGGCAGATGCCGAACGCCTCGGGGTTGGGCCAGGGGATGTGCCAGAACAGGGAGACGCGGGCGTCGGGCCGCGCTTCCTTTATCATGCGCGGCAGGAGGGCGAAGTGATAGTCCTGGATGAGGACGCAGGGCTGATCGACGCCGTCGATCTCGGAGAGGACCGCGTCGGCGAACAGGCGGTTGACGGCGTGGTACTGCTTCCAATCCTCGGCCCGGAACTGGGGACGGGCGTGGGCGATGTGGCACAGCGGCCACAGGCCCTCGTTGGCGAAGCCGTAGTAATAGCCGTCCTCCTGCTCCTTCGAGAGCCAGACGCGGCGCAGCGAGTAGCGCGGCTCCTCGGGCGGCACGCGCACGCGGTCGGCGGCATCCACCGTCTCGCGGTCGGCGTCGCCCGCGCCGTGGGCGACCCAGGTGCCGCCGCAGGCCTTGAGGATCGGCTCGACGCCGGAGACGAGCCCGCTCGCGGGCCGCACGACCTTGACCGTCCCGTCGCGCTTGACGTGCATGTACGGCTCGCGGTTGGCGACGACGACCATCGGCTTCCCGGCGAGGCGGTCCTTGGCGTGCTCCTTGAGCCGGTCCGGCGTCCAGATCGACTGGCCGCTGTGGCGCAGGCGGGCCTCGGCCTCCGCCGCGGCGCGCGCGGTCTCGAGGCTTTTCGCGAGGCCCGCCGCCTCGGAGGCCAGCGGGCCGAGGAGGCCGCCGGGCGGCAGCGCCGCGCCTTGGCCCTCGCCCGCCCGCTGCTGGCGCATCCATTCCGCCGTGCGCTCGATGGGGGCCAGGATGTCGAAGCGCACGATCCACAAAGTGATCGCGGTGATGAGCAGGACCTGGGTGAGCAGGCGGAAGAAGCCGCGCCGCCAGACCTCGCGCACGCCCGCCTCGACGTGGGTGGCGTCCTGGAACACCGAGAGGAAGCCGGGGGAGTTTTCCAAGGCGGCCGCGCAGCGATGCAGCGCGCCTCCGGGGATCAGCCCGCAATCCATCGTCTCGCCGGGGCGAGGGGGCGGAGTGGAATCGGGCAGCCCGGCGGTCGCGACGAGGGTCTTGCCGTCCGGAGAGTGCAGGGAGATGCCGCGCAGGCGGCGGCGGCCGCCGAACTTGTCGGCGATGCGCGTCAGGGCCTTCGCGTCGGCGCGCTTGGCGAGGGGCTCGGCGGCCTCGCGCAGGCTGTCGGCGAGCAGGGCGCCGCGGTGGTTGAGCTCCTCGAGGAGATGGACGCGCTCGCCGCGGGCCTGAAAGAAGGTCCAACCGGCGGAGACGAGCGCCGCGGCGAAGACGATGGAGACGACGAGCCGGGTGGTGACGCGCATGAGCCGCGGGTATTATTGCACTTTCAGGCGGGGGAGGTGAAGCGCCCGGCGGAATGATAGAATCAGGCGGAGAATGCCGCTTCGCCTCCGTTTCGGACTTCGCCTCAAGCTGACGGCCGCCCTGGTCGCGGTCGCCGCGCTCGCCGTGGTGTTCGCCGGCATCGCGACCCTGAGGCACGCCAACGAGGCGCTCAAGACGCAGAAGCAGCAGGACGAGCTCGCCATCGCGCGCAATCTGGCGGCCCAGATCGACGAGGTCATGGCCAAGGCCCGGCAGACCGTCGACGCGCTCGCGCTGCATCCGGACGTCGTCAGCATGGACCCGGCGCGCCAGCGCCACGCGCTCACCCTCGTGACCGGGGTCACGGAGCTCATCGACGGGGTCCTGATCTCGGACGCTAAGGGGCGCGTCGTCATCATGGACCAGACCGAGCCGGATACCAGCCGCTTGCTGCCCGACTCCGTTTACGAGCAATTCGTCGCGCCGGCCCTGCGCTCGCGCGTGACCGCCTTCTCCGAGGTCTATCGCACCCGCACCAACGAGGTCGCGGTGGCCATCAACGCGCCGATTCTGCGCGAGGACCGGATCCTCGGAGTGCTGAGCGCCGGCATCCTGCTCGAGTCGCACAGCATGGGCGGCATCGAGGAGATCCGCATCGGGAAGTCCGGCTTCGCCTATATCATCGATGAAAAGGGAAACATCATCGTTCACCCTCAGAAGGAGCGGCTGCTGATGAGCGCCGCCGGCCGAGCTCCGGTGGAGGAATTCATCGCGCGGCGCGAGGGCGTCATCGAGTTCGTGAACAACGAGGGCGTGTCGATCCTGGCCGCGTTCGCCCCGGTCAAGGAGGCGGCCTGGCGGGTGGTGGTGCGTCAGCCCACCGAGGAGTCCTACTCGCACGCCGCGAGCCTGCGCTACTTTCTTCTGCTCGCCTTCGTCGGCAGCCTCCTCTTCGCGGCGGCGGTCGGCGTGGTCCTGGCCTGGCAGATCAGCAGGCCGATCGACGCCCTCGCGCGCGGCGTGCGCGAAGTGGCCGGCGGTCGCCTGGACACGCGCATTCCCGTCACGACCCGCGACGAGGTGGGCGACCTGGCCGAGACCTTCAACGAGATGACCGCGCGCCTCCTGAAGAACCGGAACGACATCGAAAAGGCGCACCGGCAGGTGCTCGAGTCCGAGAAGCAGTTGGCGCGCTCGGAGCGCATGGCGGCGGTGGGACAGCTCGCGGCCGGGCTCGCGCACGATATCAACAACCCCTTGAACGTCGTCTCCGGCTTCGCCGATTTCGTGCTGGACAAGACCGCGTCCGACGACCCCCGGCGCCAGGCGCTCGAGGACATCAGCCGCGAGACGGTCCGCTGTCAGAGGCTGGTGTCCCAGCTGCTCGATTTCGCCAAGCCCAAGGAGCCCGTCCGCGAGCCCGCGGATCTCAACGAGCTCGTGTCCGACACGGCGGCCCTGCTCCGCGCGCAGGCCAAGGCCCAAGGGGTCGTCCTCGAGCTGCGCCTCGAGGAGAGCCTTTCCCGGGTCACGCTCGACCGCGACCAGATCAAGCAGGTTTTGCTCAACCTGTGCCTCAACGCCTGCCAGGCGATGCCGCAAGGAGGAACGCTTTCCGTCGAGACGGCGAAGCGGGGGGAGCGCATCGAGGTGGTCGTCAGCGACTCCGGCGGCGGCATTACCGCGGAGGATCTCGGCCGCGTCTTCACCCCCTTTTTCACCACCAAGGACCACGGCACCGGTCTCGGCCTGGCCACGAGCTATGCGATCGCGGAGCGGCACGGAGGGGCCTTGCGGGTCCAAAGCCGGCCGGGCGCGGGCGCGTCGTTCACCCTTTCGCTGCCGCTGGAGCCCGGAACCCATGCCTAACCGCACCGAGCGTATTCTCGTCGTCGACGACGAGATCGGCATGTGCCGCCTCCTTCAGGCCGTCCTGGGGGACGCCGGGTACAAGGTGACGGCTCACCAGAAGCCGGACGAGGCGCTGCGCGCCTTCGACCGGGAGCCCTTCGATCTCGTCATCTCGGACGTCCGCATGCCCAAGCTCACGGGCGTGGATATTCTTCAGGCGGTGAAGAGCCGTTCGCCGGACACGCCGGTCATCCTGGTCACCGCCTTCGGGAGCACCCGCACGGCGGTCGAGGCGATGCGATTGGGAACCAGCGATTATATCCTCAAGCCCTTCAAGAACGAGGAGATCCGGCTCGTCGTCGAGGGCGTGCTCGAACGCCGGCGGCTGGCCGCGGAGAACCGGCGGCTGCGCGCGGAGCTCATGGTCCGGGACGGCTTCGGCGGCTTGGTCGGGACCGGGGGCCTCATGCGCGAGGTATTTCGCGCCCTGGCGGCGGCGGCCGGCTCGGACGAAGGCGTGCTCCTCGAGGGCGCGCCCGGGACCGGGAAAGACCTGGCCGCCCGCTCCCTGCACTGGCTGAGCCGGCGGGCCGCCGACCCTTTCACGGTCGTCGACTGCGCGGCCTTCACCGAAGCGCGCCTCGAGACGGAGCTGTTCGGCCGCTTCCAGGGGACCTTCGCCGCCGCGCAGGGCGACAAGGCCGGCGCCCTCGCCGCGACCGCGGGAGGCACGCTCCTGCTCAAGAACGCGGAGGCGCTGACGCCCGCTTCGCAGGCCAAGGTCCTGCGCTTCATCCAGGAGAGCAAGATCCGGCGCCCGGGCAGCCTCGAAGCGGTCACGGTGGATCTTCGGATCATGGCGGCGTCCCGCGACCTTTCCTCGAGCGTCGCCGGCGGCCGTTTCCGCGAGGACCTCTTCGCGCGCCTCGCGGCGACCCGCGTGCGCCTGCCGTCCCTGATCGAGCGCCGCGAGGACATCGTCCCTCTCGCCGGGCATATTTTGTCGCGAATCGCCAAAAGGTCGGGGCGCGCGGCTCCCGCGCTCGCGCCCGAAGCGGCGGCGAGCTTGTCGGCGCACGGCTGGCCGGGAAACGTCGGCGAACTGGAGAAGGTCTTGGCGCATGCGTTCGCGCTCGCGGCGGGCCGGATCGAGCCGGCGCATCTGCCCGCGCCGCTGTCTTCCGCGCCCGATTCCATGCGGGGAAAGGACCTGCCCGCGTTCCGCGAGGCGAAGCAGCTCGTCCTGGAGTCCTTCGAGAAGGACTACCTTCGCCGGCTGCTCAAGCAGGCGGATGGGAACATCACCCGCGCCGCCGAGATCGCGGGCATGGACCGCAAGAATCTCTACGATCTGCTGAAGAAGCACGACCTCGCTCCGCGCTGAGCCGGCGGGGCGGCGTGGTTTTTTTGCCACGCCTCGCGGCATTGCCGCCACTCCCTGTTCGCCGCCTTCCCTCCTACAATAGCCTTCGCTGCCTTTGGCCGCTCCGGCGTGGGACCCCCTGCGCCGGAGCGGCTTCGGCGAGCGAGATTCGAGGAGGCTGGGAATGATGAAGGCTAAGCGTTGGATGGCGGCGGCGTTCGTCTGCATCGCGTTGAGCGCCTGCGGGGGAGGCAAGCAGGAGGCCGCGGTGGCGCTCGATGAGGCGCGCCTGAGCGTCTCCAGCGCCCGCAAGGCCGGCGCGGAGGCTTCCTCCCCGGCGCGGCTCGCGGAGGCCGTGACGGCTCTTTCGGCCGCCGAAGACAGCTTCAAGCGAAAGAAATTCGACGCGGCGCGGGATTCGGCGCATAAGGCGCGTGACGCCGCGCGGCTGGCGGAAGCGGCGGCGAAGGCCAAGGGCGCCGAGGGCGCCCCGAGAAAGCGGAAGGCGAAGGCGCGAAAATGACCGGAAAAATCCTTCCGCTGCTCTTGGCGGCGCTGTTCGCGTCGTCATGCACGTCGGCCGCGAGGAAGAAGGACAGAGCGGACGCCGAGGCGGCGGTCGCCGCGGCCGGCGCGGCGCTTGCCGTGGCCCGGCAGGCCGGAGGCGAGGTCTACGATGCTTCCCGGATCCGCATGGTGGAAACCGACCTGCAGCGGGCGCGGGAGAAGCTCAAGGCCGGCGACTGGGAAGAGGCCCGCCGCTACGCTCATCTCGCCGACGGCGTGGCCGACGACATCCGAAACGACGCCGAGGCCGCCCGCAAGCGCGACTCGGCCAGAAAGAAAACGCGAATCCCCGTACCGAGGAAAAATCCATGAAGATGAATTCACGCTCGTTCCTGATCCCGTTCCTGGGCCTGCTCCTTCTGTCCCAGGCCTGCACGACCGCGGGGCGCAAGGACAAGGATAAATCCGCTAAGAACGGAGGAAAAACGTCCTCCACCGGCTCCATCGAGGCCGGCCTTCCGGGCGCGGCGGAGGTCACCGAGGCCTCCTTGCGCGGGAAAACGTTCCAGCTCGTCCCCACGCTCGCGTCCGTCCACTTCGAATACGACCGGGACGCCCTGAGCGGGGATTCCTCGGCGGCGCTCAAGGCCAACGCGGAGTGGCTCAAGGCCAACGCGAAGGTCGAGGTTCAGATCCAGGGCCATTGCGACGAGCGAGGCACCGTGGCCTACAACCTCGCCCTCGGCCAGAAGCGGGCGAGGGCGGTGCGGGATTATTACCGCGCGCTCGGGGTGCCCATGAGCCGCATGTCCACCATCAGCTTCGGCAAGGAAAAGCCGGAATGCGCGGAGGCGAACGAGGAGTGCTGGCGAACCAACCGCCGGGCCGAGACCCGCGCGCGCGTCGTCGATTGACGGCGGGCGTCAGCCTCCCCGGGCGCGATAGAGCAGCCACAGCAGCCCGCCGATCAGGAGCGCGATGATCTCGGCGGAAGGCGCCAGGAACCAGCGCTCCCTTGAGGCTTGAGCCGCTGTCCGGTCACGCCCAGGGTCGCGGCCGAGATGACGGCGAATGCGGTGAGCGAGTGGTAGGGGCGCACGGCCGAGAACAGCGCCCGGGATGGGCCCAGTCGAGAGGCAGGAACAGGAGCATGTTGAAGACGTTGCTGCCGAAGACGTTTCCCGGCGCCAGATCCGGGGCGTCGATGCGCAGGGCCGTGATCGTCGCCGCCGCCGCGGCAAGATATCCGAGGAAAGGACTGGCCAGCTCGCGCGCGAAGCGCGGAGCCGGCCGCGTCGACCCGGCCACGATGTCGGCGAGACCCTGATTGAGCCACGTCATGCGCAGGCCGAGCAGGTAGGCGGGCAGCAGGGCCCAGGACAGCACGCTCGCCCCGAAGATCTCCGGCCCGCCGCCCGACGCGACCGCCAGCCCCACCCAGGAGACGAGGAACACGGCGTGCAGGGCGAACAGAGCGTGATGCCGGGAGTCGGCGCCGAAAGCCCTGCGCGGAGAAAACCCCGCGGCGTCGATGACGGCGAGGACGAGCAGGTTCATCAGGCAGGCGCCGAGCAGGTCGCCGGCGGCCAGATCGGGGCTTCCCAGGCGCACCGCGCCCAATCCCACGCCCAGCTCGGGCAGCGAGGTGGCGCCGGCGAGGAATACGCTGCCGACGAGCACGCGTCCGAGTCCGCTCAATTCGGCGATCTTGTCCGCGCAGCGGGTCAGGACGGTCCCCGCGGCGAGGATCGCGACGCCGCACGCGAAGAACGTGAGGGCGGCTTCGGTCATGAAGCGAGCCTAGCTTAAGCCCGGCCCGGGCATCAAATATTTTTCTAGAATACCCTCGTGCCCCTGCGACTCTACAACAGCCTGACCCGCGCCAAGGATGACTTCGTCCCGGCGGCCCCGCCGCGGGTTTCCTTATATACCTGCGGCCCTACGGTTTACAACTACCAGCACGTGGGCAACTACCGCACGTACGTCTTCGAGGACTTGCTCGTGCGGACCTTGACGCTTCTCGGCTTCGAGCCCAAGCGCGTGATGAACATCACCGACGTCGGCCATCTCACGAGCCAGGGCGACGAGGGCGAGGACAAGATGGAGGTCGGCGCCGCGCGCGAGGGCAAGAGCGCCTGGGACATCGCCCGGTTCTACACCGATGCGTTTTTATCCGACTGCAAGGAGCTCGGCCTCCTCCCCGCCGACACCCTGTGCAAGGCGACCGACCACATCCCCGAGCAGATCGCCTTGATCCAAAAGCTCGAGGCCAAGGGCTTCGTGTACAAGACCGCCGACGGCCTGTACTTCGACACGGCCAAGCTGCCCGACTACGGAAAGCTGATGACCAAGGAGCATCTGGAAGGCTTGAAGTCGGGCGCGCGCGTCGACGTCAACGCCGAGAAGCGCCACATCACCGATTTCGCCCTTTGGAAATTCTCTCCCGCCGGCGCGACCCGCCAAATGGAATGGGCTTCGCCTTGGGGGAAAGGCTTCCCCGGCTGGCATATCGAGTGTTCGGCGATGGCCATGTATTTTCTCGGTCATACGCTCGACATCCACTGCGGCGGCATCGACCATGTGCCCGTGCATCACACCAACGAGATCGCCCAGTCCGAAGGCGCCACCGGCCAGCCGTTCGCCAAGGTCTGGATGCACGCCGAGTTCCTGCTGATGAACAACGCGAAGATGGCGAAGTCCGCCGGGGGCTTCGTGAAGCTCTCCGACTTGAAGGAAAAGGGCTTCTCTCCGCTCGATTATAAATATCTTTGCATGACCGCGCACTATCGCAAGCAGCTCGATTTCACCTGGGAATCGCTGGAGGCGGCGAAAACGGCGCGCCGGCGCCTCAAGGAAGCCGCCGCCGGCTTGGCCGGGGAAGCGGCGAAGCCGAACTGCGCGGAGTTCTCGGCCCGCTTCAAGGAGGCGCTCGCCGACGACCTCAACGCGCCGTCGGCGCTGGCCGTCGTTTGGGACGCGCTGAAGTCCGATCTTCCGGGCGGCGCCAAAAAAGCTTTCCTGGAGGAGGCCGACTCCGTTCTCGGCCTCGAGCTGTTCAAGGCCGAGACCGTCGAGGCGGTGCCCGCGGGCATAGTCGCGTTGGTGGACCGGCGCGCCCAGGCGAAGGCGAAGAAGGACTTCGCCGAGGCGGACCGGCTGCGTAAAGAGATCGAGGCCGCGGGATTTAAAGTGCTCGACGGTAAAGACGGCTCCAAGGCGGTAAAAAAGTGAAAAAGAAATTCGGACGCCGCCCCGATCGCGATAACAGGCTCGACCGCGGCGGCGACCGCCCTCAGCACCCGCCGAAGGCGAAGCCCTTCAACAAGGACCGGCACTTCGACAAGAAGCGCCATCACGACAAGCTTCGCCACGAGCGCATGCGCGGAGCCGCGCCGCGGGGAGCGGAGCCCGCCGAAGGAGAAGAGCGCGCGCCGAACGCCGAGACGCGCTGGCTCGGCGGCTTCGAGGCCGTGGCCAAGGCGCTGACCAAGACCCCCTACGACTGCCGCGAGCTGTGGATCGAGCACGAGCTCGTCCACCCGAACATCGGCAGCCTCATCAAGCAGGCCAAGGACCTCGACGTCCAGATCCGCTACATGTCGCGCCCCGAGCTCGACCGCGCGGTCAAGGGCGGCAAGCACGGCGGCATCGCGATCCGCGCGTCGTTCGACCCCGCCGCGACCTTCTCCGAGTGGGTGCAGGGCCTCGATGACGAGCGCAAGAAAGGCCTCGTCGTCGTCGTGCTCGACCAGATCCAGGACCCCCACAACCTCGGCGCGATCACGCGCTCGGCGCTCCAGCTCCACGCGCGCTGCGTCGTGATCCCCGAGCGGCGCTCCGCGCCCGTGACGCAGGCCGTCATTCAGGCCTCGGCCGGCGCCGCGCTCAAGATCCCGGTGCATCGCGTCGTCAACATCGCGCAGACCCTGGACCTGTGCAAAAAGCACGGGTTCTGGGTCTACGGCGCCGACGCCTCGGGCAAGGACGCCTGGGACTGCGTCATCAACACGCCCTGCGTGCTCGTCATCGGCTCCGAGGGCTACGGCATGCGCCCGCTCGTGCGCGCCTCCTGCGACGAACTGATGCGCGTGCCCCAGTCGGAGCACGGCGTCGGCAGCCTCAACGCCTCGTGCGCGGCCACCGCCCTGCTCTACGAGATCGCCCGCCAGAACCGGAAGCCTAAGGCCTGATGTCCCACGATCACGACCACCACGCCGGGGGCGGGGCCGAGCGCCCGCTGTACGGCGCGATCGCCCTGACCGGCACGATCTTCTTCGTCGAGCTCGTGGGCGGGTGGTGGACCGGAAGCCTGGCCTTGATCGCCGACGCCGCTCACATGGCCGTCGATCTGCTGGGCCTGAGCCTGAGCCTGGTCGCCGCGATGCTCTCCCGCATGCCGGCGGACCCCAAGCGCACCTACGGCTATCGCCGCGTCGAGGTGCTCGCCGCGCTGGGCAACGCGGTCGCGCTGATGGTGGCCACGGGCTTCATCCTGCGCGAGGCGTGGGCGCGCTTCGCCTTCCCGACGCCGATCGCCGCCAAGCCGATGATCGGCATCGCATTGCTCGGCCTGCTCTGCAACATGGCCGCCGCCGCGATGCTCTGGAGGGGAAGCCGCACGAACATCAACTTGCGCGGCGCGTTCCTGCACGTGCTCTCCGACGGCGCCGGCTCCGTCGGGGCCCTGCTCGCGGGCGTCATCATCTACCAGACGCGCTGGTATCAGGCCGACGCGATCGTCACGGTCCTGATCTGCGGAGGGATCGTGCTCACGGCCTTCTGGCTCCTTCGCGACTCGGTCAATATCCTGCTCGAGGGGGCTCCGGCGCACCTCGACCTCGACGAGATCCGCGCCGCGTTGAAGGAGATTCCCGGCGTGCTGGACGTCCACGACCTGCATCTCTGGTCGCTGACCCAGGGCCAAGACTCCATGAGCGGCCATCTCGTCCTCGATGCCGGTCGCGACCAGGCCGAGGCGCTGAAGGCCGGCAAGGAGCTTCTGGCCCAGCGCTTCGGGCTCACGCATGTGACTTTGCAGATAGAAAAAGAAAATGCCGTATAGCGCCAAGAGAATGCCGGTCTTCCTTCTGCTCTCTTCCGTTTTATTCTTTTCCGTTTCGTCGGTCCATGCCTCCGTCCGCCTGGGAGTGATGATCGTCGTCGACCAGATGCGTCCCGAGTACCTCGACCGCTCCGACCTGCCCGACGGGGGCTTTCGCCGCCTTCGCCTCGAGGGCGCGGTGTTCACGCAGGCCCGGCATCTTCACATCCCGACGGAGACCGCCCCCGGCCACGCCGCGATCTCGACCGGACGCTCCCCGGCGGTGCACGGCATCGTCGGCAACGACTGGTACGATCGCGTCGCGGGCGCGGACGTCAACAGCATGGCCGACGCCGCCTACGGGATCGGTCCGGAGCATCTGCGCGGGCCGACGCTCGCCGACGCGCTGAAGGCCGAAGACGCGCGGGCGCGCGTCTTCGCTGTGTCCGGCAAGGACCGCGGGGCGATCATTCTGGGGGGGCGCAAGGCGGACATCGCGCTTTGGTTCGACCGCTATAAGGGCGAATTCACGACCTCGAGCTATTATAAGCGTCCTCTATGGCTCGCGGCCTTCAACGCCGAGCTCAAACGCAAGAAGCTTCTGCCGGTCAAGGACGCCCGGGTCCCGAAGCACCTCATCGCGAGCCCCGCCTACGACGAGGCGCTCGACCTGCTCATCGCCGAGCTCGTCGCGCGCGAGCGCGTCGGGAGGGGCCCGGGGGCCGACCTCCTCGCCGTCAGCTTCTCGGGCACCGACCTCGTCGGCCACACCCACGGCCTCGAGGTCGCCGAGATGGACGCCCAGCTCAAGAGCCTCGACGCGATCACGGGCCGCCTCCTGCGGCGCCTCGAAAAGGCGTCCGGGGGCTCGCTCGCCCTCGCCTTTTCTTCCGATCACGGCGCCATCCCCGCGCCCGAGGACGAGTCGGGCAAGGCCCTCGGCGTGAAGCGCCTCGACTGGGTGAAGTTCGGCGAGGTGCTCGAGAAAACCCTGCAGAAGAAGTGGCCCCTCAAAGACGCGCGCTGGATCCTGTCCAATCAGATCCCGCACCTGTACCTGAACCGCCGCGGCGCCGAGAGCCTCGGCCTGGAGTGGCATGATTTCCTGGCGCGGGCCGCGAAGCTCCTGTCGGGCGTGGAAGGCCTGGCCGGGGTCCATCTTCCCGACGCCCAAGGCACGCCGTTCTCCGCCGCCCTTCGGAGCTCCTACGACCCGGGCCGCTCCGGGGACCTGATGGCGATCATGGCCGAGAACGTGCTGCTCCACGGCACGGCCCCGGGCACGAGCCACGGCACGCCCTGGGGCTACGACGCGCGCGTCCCGCTCGTCTTCTGGGGGCGAGGGGTCCGCGCCGGGCGGGTGGACGCTCCGTCCGCCACCGTGGACCTGGCGCCGACGCTCGGGCGTCTGCTCGGCGTCGACTATCCCGCCGGCGAAGGCGCCGCGCTGCGGACCGAGGCGCTCGCCGCGCCCCGATGAAATTGAAATCCGCGCTGATCTTCCTCAACGGCGAGCTGCGCGACCCCCGGGGGGCGCGCGCCGCGGCGCGGCGGGCGGACTGGACGATCTGCGCCGACGGCGGCGCGCGTCACGCCGCGGCCCTGCGCGTGAGGCCGGACTTCGTCGTGGGCGACATGGACTCGATGCCGCGACGGAAACGGCCGTCGCGGCATCGAATCACTTTCATAAAGCCGCGACCGAAACGGCCGTCGCGGCATCGGATCACTTTCATAGACGATCCCGACCAGAGCCGCTCGGACCTCGACAAGGCGCTCGGCCTGGCGCGCCGCCTCGGCGCCCGGCGGGTCGTCGTCGCGGCCGCGCGCGGCGGAGGGCTCGATCACGAGCTCGTGAATTTCGCCGTCCTGGAGAAGGCCGAACGGCTGGACGTGCTCGTCATCGACGGCGGGACCGCGCGCCTGCTCGGCCCGGGCCGGCACCGCCTCGCCCTGAAAAAGGGCGCGCGCTTCTCCTTGCTGGCGGCCCCGCGCGCCCGCCTCAGCCTCTCGGGGGCGCGCTTTGCGCTCAAGAACGAGCGGCTGGTCCGCGGCAGCCGCGGCCTGGGCAATCGCGCGGAAGGCGTCGTCGTGCTGACCGTCCGCGAAGGCCGCGTCTGGGCGGTTGACGCGGCGCCGTTCCGGGGCTAAACTGCCTTCGATGCGCCGCCTTCTTCTCGCCTCCGTCCTTCTCGGGTTGGCCGCCGCCGAGGCCTTCGCGCGCGCCGGCGGAGGCGAGAGCTACTCGGGAGGCTCTTCCTCCTCCTACAGCTACGGCGGAGGCGGGGGCGACTCGTCCTTGCTCCTGATCTATTTTTTGGCCGCCTGGGTCGAGTTCGTCTTCCGCCATCCGCTGGTCGGCCTCCCGATGACCGTTCTCATTCTGTATGTGCTGTACGGCATCTACGGCCAGCTGACCGCGCCGGCGGTCCGGCCCTTGTCCGGCGGGCGTACCCCGGACGGGGGGCAGTTCGCTCCGCGCAAAAACGAGGAGCTTGTCCGCCTGAAGACCCGGGATCCGGCCTTCGACGCGGCCGCCTTCCTGCGACGGGCGGGGGCGGCGTTCCATAAGATCCAGGAGGCCTGGTCCGCGGGGGACATGTCCTCCGCCCGGGCCTTCATCTCCGACGGCGTGCGCGAGCGCTTCGAGCGCCAGCTCGGCGCCCTGAAGGCTCGCGGCCTGCGCAACCTGGTCGAGGGCGTCGAGATCCGGGACCTCGAGCTGCTGGCCTGCCGCAGCGACAAGCACTTCGACGAGCTGTGGGTGCGCGTGGAGGCCGCGGCCTCGGACCGCATGGTGGACGCGGAGGGCGAGACGGTCTCGGGCCCCCCGGGCCGTCAAACGTTCGAGGAGGTCTGGACCTTTATGCGCCGTCCCGGCGTGAAGACGCTCAAGCGCCCCGGCCTCATCGAGGGAAGCTGTCCGAGCTGCGGCGCGCCGCTGCCGATCGCCGACGCGGCGAGGTGCGCGTCGTGCGAGGCCTGGGTCAACTCCGGCGAGTACGACTGGGTGCTCGCCGTGATCACCCAAAGCTCCGAGTGGCGCATGCGCGACCCCTCGCGCGACGTGGACGGCTGGGCGGAGGCGTCCGCGGGCGATCCGGCGCTGAGCCTTGCGACGCTCGAGGACCGCGCCTCGGTGATCTTCTGGCGCTGGCTCGAGGCCCGCCGCCTGGGCGAGGCCGGGCCCCTGCGCGCGGTGGCCGGCGAGAAGTTCTGCGCCGCCTTCGCGGGAGGCGAGGGCTGGTCCGCGGCCTTTGAAAACGCCGCGGTCGGCGCGGTCGAGGTCGTCGCCTTCGAGGACGCCGGCGAGTGGCGGCGGGCCCACGTCGCGGTGAAATGGTCCGCCGACGGCGAGCGCCGCCGGCACTTCTTCACGCTCAGCCGCGCCGCCGGCGCGAAGACCGACGTCCATCAGGGCCTGCGCACCGCGCGCTGCCCGTCGTGCGGCGCGCCGCCGGCCGAGCGCTCCGCGGCGGCCTGCGCGTACTGCTCCGCCCCGCTCAACGACGGCAAGAAGGACTGGGTGCTCACCGCCCTGACGCCGTTCGGCGCATGGAAGCGTCCCGGCGGCGTCTCCGCGTCGGGCGCCCGGGCCGTGTCCCCGGTCGAGGGGCTCGACTGGGGGGAGGACCTGAGCCCCGCGGACGCCTACGCCATACTGGCGCGCGCGACGCTCGCCGACGGCGAGGAGACCTTGGCCGAGCGGGCGTTTCTCGAGGCTTACGCGAAAAGCCGCGGCCTGCCGGCGCAAAAGGCCGCGGAGATCTCCGCCGCGGCGCGGGCGGGCCGCCTCGATGCCCCGAAGGCCGAGAACGGCGCGCAGGCGGAGACGATGCTGCGCGGCATGATCCGCATGAGCCTGGCGGACGGCGCCGTCAGCGACGCCGAGCGCGCGGCGCTCCACGCTTTCGCCGCCCGCTTCGCCCTGCTCCCCGACGACGTCGCGAGCATGATCGTCGAGGAGCGCGCGGCGCCAGGAAAGGGTTGACAGGTATCGGCGCGGAGGCTATAGTAAAGATTCTGGAGGTTACAACTCAATGGCCCTAATCGATCGAGTCAAGTACGACGGCCCCGGCAACGTCCTCGTCTGGCGGCATCCTCCCGACGACCTGAGCTGGGGCACCCAGGTCATCGTCAACCAGGCTCAAGAGGCCATTTTCTTCAAGGGCGGCACGGCGCTCGACGTCCTCGGCCCCGGCACCCACACTTTGCGCACGGCGAACATCCCCTTCCTGAGGACTTTGATCAAGGTCCCTTTCGGCGGTGAGACCCCGTTCGCGGCCGAGATCTACTACGTCAACAAGGCCGTGAACCTCGACGTGAAGTGGGGCACCAACAGCCCGATCCCCGTCCTCGATCCGAAGTTCAACGTCTTCCTGCCCGTGCGGGCCTTCGGCCAGTTCGGCATCCAGATCGCGGACTCGAAGGCCTTCGTGACCCAGCTCTCGGCGACGAATCCGCAGTTCTCGACCGATCAGCTGTCGAACTACTTCCGCGGCGTCCTGCTGACGAAGGCCAAGGACTACATCGCGGAGACGATCATCAAGGAGAAGATCAACCTCCTGGAGATCGCCGCCCACCTCGAGGAGATGTCGGGCGCGATCCACGCCAAGCTCGCGCAGGACTTCGCGACCTTCGGCGTGAAGCTCGTGACCTTTTACCTCAACTCGGTGGACGTGCCCGAGGACGACGAGACCGTCGTGCGTCTGAAGAAGGCCCTGGCCGACAAGGCCGAGCTGGACATCCTCGGCGACAAGTACCAGCAGAAGCGCACGCTCGACGTCATGGAGAAGGCCGCCGGCAACGAGGGCGGCGGCGCGGGCGCGGGCATGGGCATGGGGATGGGCATGGGCGCCGGCCTCGGTATGGGCCAGATGATGGGCCAGGCGATGGCGGGCCAGCCCATCGGCGGCGCGGCGGCCGGAGCGGCGGGCGCCGCCGCCGGAAGCCCGGCGGGCTCCAAGTTCTGCGCGGCGTGCGGCAAGGGCCTCGCGCCGGGCGCCAAGTTCTGCGCGGAGTGCGGCGGAAAAGTCGGCTAGGGCTTGACGGGAGGGAGAACGAACGAATTCCCTTTATAGGGAACAACGGTTTCCACGAGCCCCGCAGGCGTAACGGCAACGCTTAACGTATGCGCGAAGCGCTTCTTCGGGTAGCCCGGGGGGAGCGGGTACAGGGGCGAGCCGCCGCCGCCCGAGATCACGTAGCGCACGCCGCGATGGTCCGCGGCCCAGAAGGCGTGGATATGGCCCATGTACACGGCCTTGACCCCGCCGTTGGTGACGAGCTCCTCGAACTCCGGCGAGCCGTCCTTGAAGTAATTGGTGAAGAAGTCGCGCAGGTAGCCCTTCTGCTCCTCTTGCGCGTCCTTGTTCGCCGACCACTCCTCGAGCGCGCCGACCTCCTTCAGGGGGGTGAGGGACTTGATGTAGTCGGGCGGCACGTGCGTGAAGACCACCTTCGGCCCGGGAACGGCGAGCGCCGTCTTGAGCCAGGCGAGCTGGGAGCCGGTGAGCCCGCGATCCGAGGAGTCGAGGCTCACGAAGCGCCAGCCGCCGTGGTCGAAGTGATAGTCGCGCGCGCCGAACACGGCGTCGTAGAGGTTCTTGTCGGCCGCGCCGTTGGGACGCGAGCGGTCGTGGTTGCCGGGGCAGCGCAGCAGCGGGCGGACCGCCTCGCGCTCCACGACGGCGACGTGCTCGCGGTAGCTCTCGGCGTCGCCCTCGCTGACGAAGTCTCCGAGCTGGAGGACGAACTCCGCCCCCGCGGCCTGCAGGGCCCGCCACTGGTCGACGAACGCGCTCTTGCCCGGGCTGAAGACGCGCTCCCACCAGAAGCGGCCGCGCTCCGCGTCGCCGAGGACTCCGAACAGGAACGGCTCTCCGGCCGGGCGCGGGGCCAGGCGCGCGAGCATCGCGTCGTTGCCCACCCGCGCCCGCGCCTGAGCCAGGTCGGGGGGCACGACGGTCGGGGCTTTCTTCTCGAACGATTCGACGGCGGCCGGCGTCGAAGGCGGAGCGGGCAGGCGCAGCGCGGCGGGCGCGGAACGATCGAAGTAGGCGTCCGGCGCCGAGGCGGCGGCGCTAAGAGGGAGCAGAACGGCCACGAAGAGATGCTTCATCGCTTGAAAAGCTTATCAAGTCTTTGGCCGCCGAGGGCCTTGCCCGCGGCGTCCTGGAGCTGTTTATTCAGGGCCTCCTTTTGGGCGTCGAGCGGGCCCAGTATCTTCCCCGCGAGCCCGTCGACCGAGGCGCGGGCGTCCTTGGCCTTGTCGCCGTAAAGCGCGGCGAGCTTGGCCTCGAGGACCTTCCTCTGCGCCTCGAGCTGGCCGGAGACGGCCTTGCGCATCGCCGCGGCGACGGCCTCGCCGATGTTCGAGGAGAAGGCGAGCTTGAGGTCGTCCTCCCGGCCCGAGATCTCGATGCGCACCCGGAAGCCGGTCAGCGACTTGAGCGCGTCGGAGACGAGCGCGCCCGCCGCTCCGCCCAGCGCGACCTTCGGCTCGACGGCGATCTGCGTGGCCGAGACCATGATCAGCCCGTTCCATTCGTCGCCGGTCGAGGTGATCTTCCCCTGGACCGAGGCGAACCCCTTCGTGAGCGTGCCGCCCACGTCCCCGTCGCCTAGCGTGCTGCCCGCCAAGGAGAGCCCGGAGACGTCGAGGCCGAGCGTGACGCCGACCGGCTCGTTCTGCTGATCGAGGCGGGCGGAGAGCTTCGCGGCCGTCCCGGAGGCGGCCGCGCCGTTGAGGACCACAGTCGCGGGCTTGCCGTAGAGCTTCGGGTTCGACGTCACGCCGTC
Organism: Elusimicrobiota bacterium; assembly: GCA_030696455.1. Classification (GTDB taxonomy): domain Bacteria; phylum Elusimicrobiota; class Elusimicrobia; order UBA1565; family UBA9628; genus GWA2-66-18. The sequence continues at coordinate 1,784 of JAUYSH010000052.1, read as the reverse complement.
GAGGACGCCCTTGAGGTCGAGGGCGCCGCCCAGCATGCCGTCGAGCGTGCCGGTGATCTTCGCGTTCTCGAGGAGGTACTGCGGATAGGAATGCGCGCGGGGGAATTCGATGTCGGACCCGGCGCGGCGCGCGGGCGGCGGCGGGTTCGCGGCCCTGCGCGCGGCGGCGCGCTCGCGGGCCCAGCGCAGCCACTGCAAGGTCGACGTCAGGCGCGAGGCGGTCTGCGCGCCGAGCAGGCGGCGGGCCAGGTCCTGAGAGTCGAGCGTCGGCAGGCCCGCGGCCGCGAGCAGCCCGTTGAGGTCCTTCTGCCTGAGCTCGTCGGCCTGCCGGACGAGGGCCTGGGCCTCGGCGACGTCCTTCTGCGCCTCGGCCCTTTGGGCTTCGACGCGGGAGATGAGCGCCTTGAGGCGCTGCTGAGCTTGGCCGACGGCCTGAGCTTTCTTGAGCAGGTCGCCGCCCCCGATGGACTTGAGCTGGTCGGCGATCTCCTTGGCTTCTTTTTCGATCGCCTTGGCCTCGTTTTCCTTGCCCTTCCACCGGTCCTCGATCTCCTTCGCCTTGGCCTTGGCCTCATCGAGCTTCTTGAGGCCCTCGAGCTTGGCCGCGTCCACCTCGCCGGCGGCCCGGGTCTTGACCTCGATCGCGGCGGCCTTCGCGGGGGCGATCTGCCTTTGAACGGCGGCGGTCAGCTTCGAGGGAGGCGGGGGATTCCTGATCGCCCCGCTCGTCTTGCGCGCGGCGCCCAGGCGCAGCCCCTCGAGCGCGGCCTCGCGCACGACGCCCTTGCCGCGCACGGCGGCCGAGGTGTCGAGCTGGAACGCGATCCGCGAAAGCTCGACGAGGTTCTTCATCGGCTGCTCGCGGTCGGCGACCGCGACGCCCTTGAGCTCGAGCGTGCCCTTGAGCCACTTCGAGCGCAGGGAACCGATCTCCACCTTGGCGCCGGCCGCGGCCTGGCCGCCGGCGATAAGGCCTTGCTTGAGGATCGGGTCGAAGAAGAAGAAGACGAACGCCCAGATGAGCAGGACGGCGACGAGGGTCGCGAGGACGGGGCCCTTCTTGACCCAGCTCATCGCGTCCACTCCTGGTACAGCTGGATGAACCACAGGCCCTTGAGCCACTGCACGACCCGCAGGCGTTCGACCTTGGCCGCCAAGTGGACGGCGTACCAGGCGACGAAGCGGATGAAGAGAAAATAGAGCGGGGCGAACAGCGCCAAGCCGAGGACGAGGTTGCCGAGCACCACGGTGTTGTTGAAGCGCGTCAGCGGCACGATGGGCAGGTCGTACAGGGCGGTCCAGAGCCCCGCGAGCGCGGACGCCTTGAGCAAAGAGAGTCCGATCTGGTGGGCGAGCCCGTCGACGGCGTAGCCGACCGGCGTGAAGAACGCCGCCGCGAGCAGCGCCAGCCCCTTGTTGAGGCGCAGCGCGAAGAACAGCAGAAGGAAGACGACGGCGAAGAGGTTGCCCTTGGGGACCAGACCCAGAGCGGCGCCCAAGGCGAAGCCGGCGGCGAGGTGGCGAGGGTCGGAGCCGCCGTGAAGGGCCGCGGCCAGGTTCTTGAGAAGGCGCAACGGATTCATGACGTCTATCTTACTCCATCGGCCCCGCCGAAGTCAGGTCAAGAAGATTTGACGGCATGCGACCTCCCAGTTCATGGGGTTTTGAAACGTCCTGGAACGAGCACTGACACGAACGGAATGGCGCCTGCGGCGCCAGGGTTTTCGCTTCGCGAAAACCTGAGAACGAACTCTCATACGCGAACTCCTGCCAAGCAGGGACTT
>JAUYSH010000035.1 GCA_030696455.1 Elusimicrobiota bacterium | reverse complement strand
ACTTCCTTCTACACGCACGCCGCCCAGCCGGGCACGCCGGCCGAGCCGTTCACGGAGGTCAACTTCACCTCGGTGACGCTCAACTGGCTCGCCAACGGCAACCCCGGCGGCACCGAGTTCTTCGTATCGGCCTCGACCGCGTCGGACTTCACGGGCGATCTTTTCCATCCGACCGCCGGCGCCGTCTGGCTGACGGATGTCTCGACGACGGTGGTGGGCCTGACCGACGGTACGGTGTACTACTTCGAGGTGAGGGCCAGGAACGGTGACAACATCGTCACCGGTTTCGAGGTCCTGGGCAGCACGAAGACCTTGGGCGGGGTCGTCTCGAAGACCTGGACGAACGCGACCGGCGATCTCAACTGGTACACGGCGGGCAACTGGAGCCCGGCGGGGGCTCCTGGACTTGGCGACGCGGTCACGATCGACCGCAGTGAGATCGTGACGGTCAGCGCGAGTTCCCCCCCGGTGAGCTTCGCGGGCCTGCGTATGGGAGGGTCGAACGCGCCGACGTTGAATATCTCGACGGGCATCGCGGCCGGTGCCGGTTGGCTTGAGGTCCTGAGCGGGGCGACGTTTCAGCAGAACAGCACTCAAACACTGAGCGTCACCTCGGCGACGGTGTTCTCGGGCGGACTGCTGACGCACGCGGCGAACACGACGGCGCGCAGCAACGTCGTCAACGTTCGCGCCACGGGGAATTTCGACGTGCAGGCCGGCGCGAGCATCGCGGTGAGGGGCAAGGGGTACGCGGGCGGCGGCTTCGGCGGGGTGGGAAAGGGGCCGGGCGGCGGGGCGGTCGGCTGGGGCGCGGGCGGCGGCGGCCACGGCGGCAGAGGCGGCAACGCAAATCCGACGGGAGGCGGCAGCGGCGCGGGCGGCGTGACCTATGGCAGCCTAATCGATCCGACCGAACTTGGCTCGGGCGGCGGCGGCTCGAACAACTCGGGCAGCGGCGGGGCCGCGGGCGGAGGGGCGGTGATCATAAGCGTGGGCGGCACGCTGACCGTGGACGGGCTTATCGAGGCCGACGGGCTGGACGTCACCAACGGAAGCGGCTCGGGCGGCGGGGCGGGCGGTACGGTCAACCTGACGGCGGCCACGCTGGCCGGCGCGGGGACCTTGCATGCCGACGGCGGCGCCGGCGGGCCTTATGGCGGCAGCAACAATGGAGGAGGCGGCGGCGGCGGGCGCATAGCCTTGACGCAGACGACCTGCTCCTCGACACTCTCCATCAACGGCGCGGGCGGCGCTTCAGGAGGCGGCGCGGCGCAGGCCGGTCAAACCGGCACCTGGTATCCGTACCCCCCCTCTTTTGCGGCGGAGGTCAAGGGTGTGTCCTCGATGACCTGGACATGGGGCTCGGTCTGCAACGCGGACGCCGCCAACTACAACGTATTGACCGCCTCCAACAACGTCAACATGTCGGGTGCGGTCGCCCTGACCTGGACCGAACTCAACCTCGCCACCAACACGCTCTACGGCAGACAGGTCCGTGGCGTCAACGGGCCCACGCTCTTCCCGACGTCGCTGACGCCTTCGACCTCCTTCTACACGCACGCCGCCCAGCCGGGCACGCCGGCCGAGCCGTTCACGGAGGTCAACTTCACCTCGGTGACGCTCAACTGGCTCGCCAACGGCAACCCCGGCTACACCGAGTTCTTCGTACAGGCCTCGACCGCGTCGGACTTCACGGGCGACCTTTTCCATCCGACCGCCGGCGCCGTCTGGCTGACGGATGTCTCGACGACGGTGGTGGGGCTGGCGTTCGATACCGTTTATCACTTCCAGGTGCGTGCCCGCAACGGCGACGGCGTGCTGACGGGCTACCAGTCCCTCGCCAGCACGCGGACCTTGAACCTGGACTACCCGGGCTGCGCGGTCACCCGCTACGTCGGCGTCGGGCAGCCCAACGCCACTATCCAGGACGGCGTGACGGCCCTGCCCACCAGCCTGCCTGGACATGCCTGCGTCGTCATCACCGATGTCGGACCTTTCAACGAGCAGGTGACGGTGCAAGGCTTCTCGAACGACGGCTCGTCGATCACGATCTTCACCGACCCCGCGGTGGGCGCGCACGCCGTCGTCTCCCCCGTCTCGGGCTCGACGGCGGCGTTCCGCATCGCCAACAGCAGCGTCAACATCCTCGCCGTCGACGTCGTGGCCTCGCAGAACGTGCCGTACGGCGTGTGGGCGTCCTCGGCCTATGTGACCTTGTCGAGCGTCTCGGTGAGCACCAGCGGCAACCTCGGCATCTACACGGCGGGCGTGCGCATCAGCTCCTGGAGCGCTATCAGCTACAGCTCGGTGACGGTGTGGGGCGCGTACGGCATCTGGCTTGAAGGCGTGACGGGAACGACTATCGCGTTTAGCAGCGCGTCGGCCGCCGACTTGGGGCTGTATGTGGCGGACAGCGATAGCAACACGATCCGTGACAGTTGGTTTGCGCAGGCGGTCTCGCTGGCGAATGGCGCCGACTACAACTTCCTGTCGCGCGTCCGGGTGGACGGGACGGGCCTTATCCTCGACTGCAACGCGGGCCAGGGCAACTGCTACGGCAACGTCATCGCCGACTCCTTCGTCACGAGTTCGGGCGACGGCCTGGCCGTTTCTGGCGGCTTCGGGAACACCGTCTCGGGCAGCACGGTCGTCGCCAACGGCGAGGGTCAGGGCATGTACTTCGACGGCGATTCGAACCAGTTGGTGAACTCCTATGTCAACGCCGCCGGCGGAGAGGGTCTGATCATCGGCGGCTCCAAGAACGCCGTCAGCGGGAGCACGATTATCGCCACGGGCGTCTCGTTCCCCGCGCTCCTCCTCCAGTCGGCTTCCTCCGGCACTGTCTCTCGAAGCTTCCTGCTCAGCGTGCTGGACGACGGCGTCCGCCTGGAGGACTCCACCTACAACACCATCAGCCAGAGTACTATGGTCTCCGACGCGGCCGGCTTCTACGGGCTTAACGTGGTCGGCTCCTCCTCCAACACGATCATGAACTCGTATGTCCAGGGCTCGACGGCCGCCCTCATCTCGGGCTCGACGGGGACCGTCATCGGCGGCACCGTCCTCATCGCGACGAACACGGCGGGCTCCGCCCTGGCGCTGGCCGGCGGCAGCGTCAACCTGACGCTCGCGACGAGCACTTTGATCTCCCCCTCTTTGGGCCGGAGCCTGGCGCTCAACCCCGGCAACGCGGGCGTCGTGACCTTGGGCAGCGTGACCTTCTCCGGCGCCGCGCGCGGCATCGAGATCTCCACTCAAGGCGCGCTGTTCAGCCTCGCCGTCGATTCGGTCACCTTCCGCGGGCTCGCCTCGGGCGCGACGGCCATCCACTTCCTGGGCGGGACCTTCACCTCCACCTTCACGCTCGCCAATTTCGAGGATGCGGGCATCGGCGCCAACGTCTCGGGCGCGGCGCTCGACCTGGCCTCGCGCGTGACGATGCGCGCCGCGCGCGGCCCGCGCAGGGGGCCGGCCTACGAGAACGACCCTGACTCGCTCGTGGACTGGCCCGAACTCCTGCCCCCGGGCGCCCCGGCGATCTTCGCCGTGGGGCTGTCGAGCATCGACGTGCAGTATGGAATCGTCGACGCGGACGGCTACGTCGTCGAGGCGTCGACGATGGCGAACTTCAGCGGGGTGCTTTATTCCTCGGCGACCATGGCCCAGGCGGCGCAGCTGGCGCCGCAGTCGCTCGACCCCAATACGACCTACTTCCTGCGCGCGGGCGCTTTGTGGGGCGCTGCTACGATCTACGCGCAGACCGAGCTGTCGACGGCGACCTTGACCAAGCACGTAAGCGGTACCACGGTCTATCGCATCGACGTGACCAGCATGATCGTCAACTGGCTGCCGCTGGCGCTGGCCCCTCCGGACGCCTCGTCGAATTCCGCCGCCGGCTACCTCCTTGAAGTGTCCACGCGCCCCGACTTCACCCCTCTCTGGACGTCCTCTCAAACCCCCAATGTCGCCCTCTCCACGTTGACCGCGGGCTCCCTGCGCGGCGAGGTCACCTATTACTACCGCGTGGGCACGATCAACTCGGCGGGCGCCGTCAACTACGCGGTGGCGGGCTCGACTTTGGTGCCGCTGGCGCTCGGCGTCGAGATGACGACTCATACGATCTCTCTGCCGGGCGTGACGGCGATGAGCACGACCGTGCTGATCACCACGAGCACGGTTCTCACCAATACCGGAAACGTCAAGGAGACCTACTGGATCCGGGCGGCCACGGCGACGGCCGGCAGCCCGTGGCGCGTGGGCGCCGTGCCGGGATCGGACCAGCTCGTGGTCTGGAGCCTCGTCAACCCGACCGAGCCCGCGACGGGCGATTTCGCCGACGAGGATAAGGCGTTGGAGACGGAGACGTCCTGCTCGGCCTCGGCCTACGCGACGGGCGCCGGCACCTGCGTGCAGGTCCCGGTCGGCGGCACGCGCACGCTGTGGTTCAAGATCGCCACTCCGCTGACGACTTCGACGATTTCGCCCCAAGACGTGAGAATCTACGCTCGCGCGGTTCGGGATCCCGATCCCGATCCGAACCCGTAACTTATGAAGACGCACAAGGAGAATGAAATGAAAATGCAAACAAAGAGGTGGCCGGCGGCGCTGGCGCTGCTGGCGGGACTGGCCGTGAACGCGTCGGCGGCGGATACGGACTCGTTGGCGGTGACGATCACGCCGGAGGCTTCGTACTCGCTGACGCTGTCGACCGGCCCGGGGGCGGGTGATTGGCTCAACCTCGGCGTGGTGCCGCTGAGCGGGAGCACCTGGACGGTGCGTCCGGCGACGGTGACGGTGACCTCGAGCTACACCAACACGGACCTGACGCTGATCGGCACGATGCTGTCGGGAGGCTGGGCGCTCGAGGACGTCGACGCGAGCGCTCCGACGGCGGACAGGCTGGGCGCGTGGGCGGTGTTCACGGACACGAGCGTGGCGGCAAGCCCGGGGCAGGCGAGCGGCTATTTCAGCGGCATAGCGCCCGATACGACCGGCTCGGACGTGATCGACGACATCGTGCAGGACGTGGGCACGGGCGCGGACGGGAAGATCATGTTCGTCGCGGCGCCGGGAGACGCCGGCTACCGGTCGATGGAGGACAACAAATCGACCATGTCGGGGGACACCCCGGCGGCGACGTCGCATCTGTGGCTGCGCTTCAAGCTGCCGCCGACGACGACGAACCTGGACCCGAAGGTGCTGCAGCTGACCGTCACGGCGGGAGCGCCGAACTGAGGAGGAGCAGCCTATGAACCGGAGAAGGTCTTCATGAGAACGCATCTAGCGGCGGCGCTGATCGTCTTGGCGGCGGCGTCCCCCGCGTGGGCCTTGATCGGCTTGGCGATGCGTTTCGGGGACGTGATCCTCGAGGGCGTGCAGCCGGGCCGTACCTACAGCCTGCGCGAGGCGGCGCGGGTGCCCTTGGGCGTGGAGAACCGCGGCGACGCGGAGGCGGAGGTGATCATCGAGTTCTCGAAGCCCCGCAAGGGAAATTACTCGAAGGATTACGAGCCGATCCCCGATCCGTCGTGGATCAAGGCCGTGCCGGACCGCATGACGCTGGCGGCGCATTCCGTCGGCTTCTTCGACCTCATGCTGACGGTGCCGGACGATCCGAAGCTGCTCAAGCGCCACTTCCAGGTGATGGTGAAGGCGCGCAGCGGCGGTACGGGGCTGTTGGGCGTGGCGGTCGAGAACCGCGTGCGGTTCTCGGTCGGGCCGGGGCCGCAGTCCATCGCGGCGGAAAAGAAGCAGAAGGCGATGCAGAGGCTGGACTTCGACGTGACGCCCCGTGAGTTGTATCTCGTCGACGTGCCCGTCGGCAAGGCGTGGGACGCGCGCAAGGAGGTCAAAAAGTCGATCCGCGTGGCCAACTACGCGGCGGACCCTCTGACCGTGGTGATGGCGAGCGACGCATGGGACGAGCGCATTCCCCTGCCCGAGGGCTACGCGAAAATCCCGGACCCGGCGTGGATCCGGCTGAAGACGTCCACGATCAGCGTCGGCACGGACGAGATCGTCCAGGCCTCGGTCGTGGTGCTCGTGCCGGATAAGCCGGAGAACCGCGGCAAGCGCTGGGCGTCGACGATCCGCACCGGTCTGGCCTCGGGCTTCTGGCTCGACGCGCCGGTGAAGGTGTTCTTGGAGACGAGTCCGTGAACGAGGAGGAGGACGAATTGACGAACGTTTCAATCGGAGTGCCGGATGGACCCTAGCACGGTCCGCCGCGCGTTCCTGACAGCCGCCCGCAGGGCGGCCGGGTCCCTGCTTTTGGCCGTCCCGCTTTTCGCGGGACCGGCGCTCGCCGCCCCGCAGGGCTCGTTGACCGTGTCCATCATCCCTCAAGACGTCTGGCCTCCCGCCCCGGTGACCGATCTGGTCGCCGTCCCCGGGGCGGAAGGGCAGATGCTGCTGTCATGGACGGCCCCGGATTCCAACGGCGACTTCTTCGCGGTCCGCTCGCCGGCGGCCGGGTATCAAATCCGGATCGCGAGCTTCTCCGTCGACGACGTCGGCGGCAGCACGACGACGTGGTGGGCCCGGGCCGCCGATGTTCGCGCTCTGACGGCGCCCGCGATAGGCGGCGATCCCCCCGCTCCCGGCCCGCCGGGCGCGATGGACTCGATGCTGCTGAGCCAACTCGAGCCCGGGGTGACGGTCTACGCGATGGCGGTCAGCTCGGACTCGGCCGGGCAGTTCTCCGACTCCGACCTCCCGTCCCGCACGCCGTCGGCCCAGGCCAAGGCTCTCGTCTTCGACGCGGTGCCGCCCGCGCCCGCGTCGATCACCGCGCTGCCGACCGGGCCCGCCTCCATCCTCGTCGCCTGGCCCGCCTCGCCGGCCTATGACCTGGACTTCTACCGTTTGCGCGTCGATTCGACGACGCCGTACGATTTCGCCGACGGGTACGTCGTCGAGGCGGACTCGCCGACGCCGTCCATCACTCTGACCGGCCTCGCTCCGGGCGCCTACGCCTTCCGCGTCTCGGCGGTGGACAAGGGCCTGCCGTCCTACGCCGGCCTGCCGCTCGAGAGCGCGGCGACGAGCTCGACGACGGCGACCTTGCAGTCCTCGGCGCAGATCCCGCAGACGCCTTTCGGCTTGGCGCTGTCGAGCGCCGGCGCGGCCGTGATTTTGGTTTGGATGCCGGTGCAGCGCTTCGACGACGGCGCGCCGTTCGGCGATCCCCTCGCCGCGACGGCCGCGGAGCTGACCGGCTACCGCGTCTACCGCGCGACCTCGGTGGTCGCCGGCAGCTGGATAGATCAGGTCGCGCTGTCGAGCTCGGTCCTGACCTGGACGGACGTCGCGGGCGGACCGCAGTACTTCTATCACGTGCGCGCCGAAAACGATTCGGGCCTGTCCGGCCGTTCGGTGTTCCGCTCGGTGGCGACCTTGTCGGCCTTCGCGGTCGCGCCCGACGACCGCAGCTACCTCGAGGTGACGGCGCCGAGCGTCTCCTCTCTCGAAGGCGTCGGCGGCCAGGCGATGACCGCCTACCTCGTCGAGGCCTCGAGCCGCCCCGAGGACCTCGGCGGCCGCGTGGTCAAGTCGGTGGAGTTCAGCGCGAAGCAGGGAGGCTTGACGGAGACGACGAATTTCGAGCTTCCCGGCATGGGGCGGCTGAAGCTGCGCTACGAGCTCGGCGTCTCCTCGGTGGTCGCCGCGAGCGCGGCCGCCGCGGTGCCGTCTGCGCCGGCCAACCTGGGCGTCTTCTGGTACAACGGCTCGCGTTGGGTGCAGATGTACGGCGCCTTGGATCAGACGGACCAGACCTTGAACCTGGAGACGAAGTACCTCGGGGTCTACCAGCTTCGGGTCGTCGAGCGCGCGGCCGGCTTCGCCTTCGACCAGGCGGGGGTCTCGAACCGCTTCGTCACGCCCAACGGCGACGGCAAGAACGACACGGTCGTCTTCACCTACGAGAATCCCCGCGAGCTCTCGGTCCGGGCGCGCATCCTCGACCTGCGCGGACGCGTGATCGTCTCCGAGCTTCCTCCGGGCCCCGTGACCAACAGCCGCGTCTGGGACGGCAGGGGCGCCGGCGGCTATGTGCCCGGCGGGGCGTATCTTTACCAAATCGAGGCCGAGGGCCGCGTCTTCAGCGGCACTATCGTGATCCTGAAATGAATCGAATTCGCCGGATCGAAATACGGATTTCGCACGCTTTTCCCATAATAGTCGAAGCCCATGCCATTTCTTAAAGCGGCGATTTTTATTCTCAGCGTCTGCGCCGCGGCCGTCGCGCCGGGCGCGGCGCCCCTGGCCTTCGATTTCGCGGGCCCGACGAACCGCGTCATCACGCCCAACGGGGACACTTTCAACGACAGCGTCACCTTCCGCTTCGTCAATCCGAAGGAGTCGAGCGGCTTCATCCGCATCTACGACCTGCGCGGACGCGAATTGCACAGCCTTCCGGTGTCCGTCGGCGACGCCTTTAAGACATGGGACGCGCGGGTCAACGGCCAGGTCGTGAACGCGGGCGTGTACATCTACGTCCTCAGCATCGAGCGCCGGACCTACTCCGGGGCGCTCCTGGTGGTCCGATGAGAGCGCCGCTCGCGGCCGTTCTCGTTTTCCTCTTCGCCGCGTCGGCCGCGCGCGCAGCCTTCGATGAGAACGGCGCGGGCGCGCGGGCGCCGGGCATGGGAGACGCCTTCACCGCTTTGGCCGACGACGCTTACGCGATCCACTACAACCCCGCCGGCCTGGCGCAGCTGGAGCGCCCCCAGTTCGCGGCGGCCTACTCCAAGCTCTACGCGGGCCTTTCCGACGGCACGGACATCGGCCTCTCCCAGCTGGCCTACGCCCACCCGCTCGCGCGGGGACGCCACGGCGCGCTGGGCGTGTCCTGGGAGCGCTTCTCCTTGAGCGGGCTCTACCAGGAGCAGTCGCTGGCGGCCGCCTACGGACGCCAGGTGCTCGGAGGGACGCAGGGAGGCAAGCTTTATCTCGGCGCGACCGCCAAGCTTCTCTCGCGGTCGTTCACGCGCGGCGACGAGGCCTCCAACGCGTGCAGCGGGCTCAACTGCTCGCTGGGCTCCGACCCGGTCCTGTCCGGCTCCAACTCGACGAGCGCGCCCGATCTGGACCTCGGCCTGATCTACCGCTTCCCGCGCCGCCTGCAGGCCGGCCTGACCCTCCAGCACGCGCTGAGGCCCAACGTGGCTTTCGCCGGCACCGACAAGCTCGAGCGCGCGTTGAACGCGGGCCTGGCGTACAAGTCGCTGTGGATGAGCCTCGTCGGCGAGCTGAAGCTGCGCCGCGCGGCCGACGGCGCCATGGCCCGCGACGCGATCTTCGCGGCCGAGCGCTACTTCCCCTCCCTCGATTACGGCCAGTTCGGCGTGCGCGGCTCGCTCGGGATCGGCAGCGCCGATTGGCGGCAGTTCACGGTCGGCGCCTCGTACCGGATCAACAAGATCCAGGCCGACTACGCCTACCTCATCCCGGTCGGCGGCGTGCAGGGGCAATCGGGCTCGCATCGCGTCGGCCTGAGCTTCCATTTCGGCGCGCCGTCGGCGGACGAGGAGCTGGCCCAGGACCTGCTGGAGCAGTCCAAGCGCGCGCGGGAGGGCCTGCCCGCCGTGTCCAGCGCCGTCCCCGGCTTCGGCTATGAATATGCCGACCAGGCCCGCCCTCAGAACCTCTCCGATCCAAGGCTCGACTCGGTGCGGGCTTTGATCCTTCAGCGCCGCTACCGGGCGGCGAAGCAGGATTTCGATTCCCTGGCCAAGGCGCAGCCGCTGGGGCCCGGCCTCGAGCGCCTGGGCTCGCGTCTCGACGACGCGGCGTATCATTTTGCGGAGTTCCCGGAGCCGTCCGCCCGTCCGGATAAGGCCATCGTCGATTCGATCGCCTCGTATCTCGACGGCGACGACCGCGCGGCGCTTCTGCACGCCTCCTACGCGCTCGCGCTCAGCGGCGGCGACGCGCGCGTCGAGTCGTTGGCGCGGACTTTGGAGAAGAAGACCGGGCTCAAGGCCGATCGCCTCCCCGCGCGGCATTCCCGCGGCTTCATCGACGAGCTGCTGTGGCGCGTCGAGTACGCGCACACCCGGGGCGACGCGGGCCAGGTCGAGTCCCTGCTGACGGACGTCATCCGCCTCGAGCCCGAGAACACGACCGCGCTCTCCCGCCTGGGCTCCCAGCGCTACCTGGCCGGGCGCTACCTCGAGGCGATCCAGTCCTGGGAAGCCGCGGAGAAGATCGAGAGCCGCGAGCGGGAGCTCACGTCGCTGCGCGCGTATCTCAAGCTCGCGCGCGAAGCCGCGACGGGCAAGGAGATGCCCGGGGGCCTGGCTCCCGCCGTCGCGGCGCCCGCTGCGGAGCCCGTCGAGCTCCCCCGCCGGGCCTCGGCCTCGCCCTCTCCGAGCGGCGATCCGCGTGAGGTCGAGGGCCTGTATCAGAAGGGCGTGGAGCATTACGCGCGCGGCGAATATCTGCAGGCCAGCGCGATGTTCCTGCGCATCCTGCGCATCGATCCCGCCAACGCGCCGGCCCGCAAGGCGCTCGAGCGGATCGACCGCGCGCGTCCGCCGAAATGAGCATCCGCGTCAAGCTGGCGCTGGTCCTGGCCCTGACCGCGACGGCGGCGGTGCTCGCCTCGTCGCGGGTATTTTTCACCGCTCAGCGCGGGGCGCTGCGGGCCGCGGAAGAGGAGAAGAACGCGCTCCTCATCGAATCGGTGCGCGCGATGGCGGTGGAGGCTCAACTCGCCCGCGACCCGTTGATGCTCATCGATTATCTGGATTTCCTGCGGCGCGACCGCCCGGAGGTCCTGGGGGCGCGCCTGCGCTACGCGGGCTCCTGGCGCGGGGCGCCGCCGGCCGCCGCGTCCGAATCCGACGCGAACACGCTCGGCCTGGATGTGCCCGCGTCGGACGGCGCCGGCCCGGTGCGCGTCGAGCTGCACCTCTCGCGCGCCGTGCTGCGCGCCAGGGTCGCGGACGCCGAGCGGGCGCTGGGTCTCGCGCTGGCGCGCTCCGCGGCCGTCGTCGCCTTCCTCGGCGCGCTCCTGGGCGTGCCGTTGTCGTGGACCTTGACCCGCCGGATCGTCGAGCTGCGCCGCGCGGCCGCGGAGATCGGCGAGGGCCGCCTCGAGCGGCGCGTCGACGAGCGGGGCCGCGACGAAATCGGCGGGCTGGCGCGCGGCATGAACGCCATGGCCGCTCGCCTCGGCGAGGTCGACGAGATGAAGAAGCGCTTCGTCTCGTCGGTCACCCACGAGCTTCGCGCGCCCCTCTTCGCCATCGAGAGCTATGCGCGGATCATGCTCAAGGAGTCCGTCCTCGCTTCGGCGGACCGCGAGCGCGTCGTCCGGGTCGAGCAGAACGCCGCCCGCTTGGCGCGCTTCGTGACGACCTTGCTCGACGCGGCCCGCATCGAGCGCGGCAAGCTCGACTACTCCCCTCGCGAGCTGGATCTGGAGGAAGTCGTTCGGGACGTGGCGGCGTTCCACGGCGAACGCGCCAAGGCGGAGGGCCGGGCCATCGAGCTGAGCATCGGGCCCGGCCCCCATCGCGCCGCCGCGGATTCCGACATGCTCGTCATGGCGCTGACCAATCTCATGGCCAACGGGCTCAAGTTCTCCCCGCCCGGCGGCAAGGTCGTCGTTTCTCTGCGCCGCACGGACGCGGGCCACGAGCTGGCGGTGGCCGACGACGGCCCCGGGATCGACGCGGTCGAGCAGGAGCGCCTGTTCCTTCCGTTCGAGCGCCTGGCGGCCGGCAAGAAGGTGGAGGGAACCGGCCTGGGCCTGTCGATCGTCAAGACCATCGTCGAGACGCATGGCGGGCGGGTGGGCGTGACCTCCTCGCCCGGAAAAGGAGCCCGCTTCCATTTTACCCTCCCCTTTGCCTGATAACAATTGCGTAATCCGGTGCCGGCCGCGCGGGGCTATGCTATGGGCGTGACGAGGAATTTCGTCCTGGCGGCGCTGTGCGCGACGGCGGCCCATGCGGGCTCGGCCGGCGAAGGCGAACATGCGGCGCGCCTCGAGGGGCGCGTCGAGGAGGCCCTCGAGCGGATCCTCGGCCCGGGGCGCTCCGCGGCGACGGTCGAGGTTCGGGGAGAGCGCGTGACCAAGCGCGAGCAGTCGGAGATCAGCGGCAGCGTCGGGAGCGCGGCGTCGCCGGCGTCCGCCGGTTCCGCGATCCTCGCTCTTCCGGGGTACACGACGAAAGGCGGCTCAAGGGCCGCCCCTGCGTCTTCGCGCGGGCCCGCCCTCCTCCACTCGTCGTCCGAGGAGACGATCCGGGAAGGGTCGTTCGCGGTGAGCGGCCTGCGCGCATGGATATTCTTGGACAAGGGCCTCGACGATGGCGCGGCCGCCGAAGCCGTGCGCGTCAGCCTCGAGATTCTCGCGCTGGAGCCCGACCGGGGCGACTCGTTCAAGGTCGTGCGGACCTCGTTCCTCCCCGCCTGGCGCGCCGCGTTCTCCCGTCCCCGCGGCGCGGGCGCCCTGGCCCTTCTCGTCGCGGCCTGCGCGGCCGTCCTCGTCGCGGCCGCGATGCTCGGCTTCGCGGCGCTGCGCTCCGCGCGCTCTCTGGCCGAGGCGATCCGCGCGGCCCGGG